>JAYSDS010000019.1:0-60295 GCA_041914265.1 Roseomonas sp. | reverse complement strand
ACTCTCGCCGCCACCATCCTATGGCTCCGATAACTGTCCACAGGGCCTAGCGGGCACCGCAGGCGGCAGCGAGCGCGGTCACGCCGGACCGCGTGCCAGTCAGTGGCATGCGGTCGGTGCGGCCGGCGACGGTCAAGCGCAGGGTGCGACCCTCCGCCAGCAGCCGCCCGAGCGCCGGGTCGAAGGGCATGCTGGCGCGCAGGATGTCGCCGAGTTCGGTGCTCTCCGAGCGCAGGCGCAGCGTGACGCGACCAGCCTCGGAGGCGAATTCCACCGCGACCTCCTGCCCCGGCGGCACGCCGCGCGCCTGGTCGAGTGAGACGGTGAAGCGCCGTTCCGGCAGGGCGCAGCCGAGGAAGATCGGCTGAAAATCCGTGTCCGGCTGTTCATAGGCAAGCACCACGCCCTCGGCCGATTGCCGGGTCTGCCAACGCAGATCCTCGGCCCGCGCGGGCGGAAGGGCCGCCAGCAACACCGCCGCGGCCAGCCATCCTGTCTTCGTCATCGCGCCGACCCATTGCTCCTGCGCAGGGTCTCGCTCAACGATGGCCGAGGCGCCATGAAGGCCTTCGGTGTCCGTCAGCCCTCACGTTCGATCGGGTGGTCGGCGAGCCAGTCCTCGCGATGCGAGAGGAGAAGGCGGCGCCCCGCTTCCATGCCCTGCGACGCCTCCAGCGCGAAACGCTCCGCGTCGCGCCGGCGCATCGTGCCGATCACCTCATCCGCCTCCTCATCCGCGATGCCCATGCGGATGATCGCCTCGCGACCCAGGGAGAGCGCGGATTCGAAGGTCTCGCGCACCACATGGTCGGCGCCGGCCTCGAGCAGCCGCATCGCGTGTTCGCGGTCGAAGGCGCGGGCCAGGATGGGGATACCGCGGAACTCGTCCCGCAGCAGGTGGACGATGCGCAGCGCGGCATCGCGGTCATCCACGCAGCACAGCACCATGCGCGCGCGCCCCGCGCCGGCGGCATGCAGGATATCGAGCCGCGTGCCGTCGCCGTAATGCACCCGGAAGCCATAGGCATTCGCCTCGCGCACCATCTCCGGATCCGTGTCGATGACGGAGATGGAGCATTGGCGCGTCAGCATGGCGCCACCCGCGATCTGGCCGAAGCGGCCGAAGCCGATGATCAGCACGCTCGCCTCATTGTGCTGGGGCGCTTCCACGCCGTCGAGCGAGGGGGCTTCGGGCGGCACCATCCGGTCGTGCAGGATGATCATCACGGGGGTGAGGACCATCGAGACGATGACGGTCGCGGTCATCACGGCATTGGCCTCGCCGTCGATGATGCCGACCGTCGTCGCCGCGCCGTAAAGCACGAAGGCGAATTCGCCGCCCTGGGCCATGAGCACCGCGCGTTCCAGCGCCTCGCGGTGTCCGGCGTGGGTGAAGCGCGCCACGGCGTATATCGCGAGCGCCTTCACCGCCATGTAGGCGATGACGCTGACCGTCACGAGCGCCCAGTTCGCCGCGATGACCGCGAGGTCGAGCGCCATGCCGACCGCGAGGAAGAACAGCCCCAGCAGGATGCCGCGGAACGGTTCCACATCGGCTTCGAGCTGATGCTTGAAGGCGCTTTCCGACAACAGCACGCCGGCGAGGAAGGCCCCCATCGCCATGGACAGCCCGCCGAGCTGCATCGCCAGGGCCGAGCCCAGCACGACCAGCAGGGCGGCCGCGGTCATCACCTCCCGCGCGCGGGATTCGGCGAGCAGGCGGAACATCGGGTTCAGCAGCCAGATCCCCGCCGCCACCAGCGCGGCAATGGAGGCGAGGCCGATGCCGATGGACAGCAGCCGGTCGCCGAGCGTCGCCGTCACCGCGCCGGGGGCAAGGAAGGCGACCAGGGCCAGCAGCGGCACGATCGCCAGATCCTCCAGCAGCAGGACGGCGATGACGCGCTGGCCGGGCGGCGTGCCGATCATCCGCCGTTCCTCGAGCATCTGCATCACGATCGCGGTCGAGGTCAGCACGAAACCCGTGCCAGCCACGAAGGCCACGGCGGGGGCGAGGCCCATCGCGATGCCCACGCCGGTGAGCAAGCCGATGCAGACGCCGACCTGCAACAAGCCGAGGCCGAAGATCTGCTGCCGCATGCCCCAGAGGCGGGAGGGTTCCATCTCCAGCCCGATGATGAAGAGGAACATCACGACGCCGAGCTCGGCGACGTGCAGGATCGCCTGCGCATCGCTGAACAGCCCGATGCCATAGGGGCCGATGGCGAGCCCCGCGACCAGGTAGCCCAGCACCGAGCCGAGGCCGAGCCGCTTGAACAGCGGCACCGCGACCACCGAGGCGCCCAGCAGGGCGACGACGCCGACCAGATCCGGTCCAGATGCTTCGGCGGCCATCGGGTCAGTCCTTCTTCGGGCATGGGGAGGTCATGGGGCGCTGACCCCACGCTGCCGTGTGCGGCATGACGCCGCAATGCACAACAGCGCAGGCCCCCTGGACAGCATGCCCGGCTCGCCGGAGCATGGCGGAAAGGGAAGGGAGCGTACCATGGCGCGACGCAACAAGGTCGTTGCGGATTTCGATGCGGCGGTGGCCGGGATCGCCGATGGATCGACCGTCGCATTCGGCGGATTCGCCCTGCCGGGCTCGCCGTTCAACCTCACCGCGGCGCTGCTGCGCCAGGGCGCGAAGCGGCTCGTCTGCGTTGGCAACACCACCGGCGGGCCGCGCAAGCCGCGCAACCCGGATATCGGCATGCTGGTCGAGAACGGCCAGGTGGCGAAGGTGATCTGTTCCTTCACCGCCGCGCCGCGTGCCTCGGATGTGCTGCCCTTCACGCCCTATTACGAACGGGGGGAGGTGGATGCCGAGACCGTGCCGCAGGGCACGCTGGCCGAACGGCTGCGGGCCGCGGGCGCCGGCGTTCCGGCCTTCTACACGCCTGCGGGGGTGGGCACGGAACTCGCCGAGGGGCGCGAGACGCGGGTGATCAACGGGCGCGAATACCTGCTGGAATACGCGCTTCCCTGCGATGTCGCGCTGCTGCGCTGCCATCAGGCGGATGAGGCGGGCAACCTGCGCTTCCGCCGCGCCCAGCGCAATTTCGGGCCGATCATGGCCATGGCCTCGAAGCTCGTGATCGTCGAGGTCGAGGAACCCATCCTGCCCGCCGGCGCGATCGATCCGGACGAGGTGCACACCCCGGGCATCCTGGTCCATCGCCTGGTGCATGTCCCACCCGCCCCGGCGGCGATCTGGCCCACCCTGAAGGAGACCCGCTGATGCCCTGGTCCCGCACCCAGATGGCCGAGCGCCTGGCGCGCGAGTTCCAGGACGGCTGGATCGTCAACCTCGGCGTCGGCATGCCGACCCTGATCACCGATGTGGAGATGGGGGAGAAGGAGATCACCTTCCATGCCGAGAACGGCGTGATCGGCTTCGGCCCCGTCGCGGCGGAGGGACAGGAGGACATCCACCTGGTGGATGCCAGCCGGCGCTATGTGACCCTGCCGCCGGGGGCCGCCATCGTCGACCATGCCGACAGCTTCGCGCTGATCCGCAGCGGGCGGATCGACGTGACCGTGCTGGGGTCCTACGAGGCCGCGGCAAACCGCGACTTCGCCAATTGGAAGGTGAAGGGCGCGAAGGGCGGGGTGATCGGCGGCGCGATGGACCTCGCCGCCTGCGCGAAGAACGTCTTCCTGATGCTGGAACACCGCACCCGGGACGGGTCGCCGCGCCTGCTCGCGCAATGCTCCCTGCCGGTGACGGCGCGCGGGCGAGTGAACCTGGTGGTGACGGAACTCGGCCTGTTCGAGCCGACCGGGAGCGCGTTCAAGGTTCGGGACCTTGCGCCGGGGGTGACGCTGGAAGACGTTCGCGCCGCGACCGCGGCGCCGGTGGAGGCATAGGGCATGCATATCGACTACTACGCGTCGCTGAACTCGCCCTGGACGCATCTGGGCGCGGCGCGGATCGAGGCGCTGGCCGCCCAGCACGGCGCGAGCCTGCGCATCTTCCCGGTGGATTTCGGCACGATCTTCGCGGGGTCCGGCGGCTTCCCGCTGCCCAAGCGGTCGCCGCAGCGCCAGGCCTACCGGCTGCAGGAACTGGCGCGATGGCGCGATGCGCTGGGCATTCCGATCCAGATCCATCCGAAGCATTTTCCGCACGACGAACTACCGGCCGCGGCCTGCGTCATCGCGGTGCGGGAGACGATCGGCGACGCGCCGGCCATCCGCCTCGCTCACCGCGTGCTGAAGGCGTTGTGGGAGGAGGACCGCAACCCGGCCGATCCGGCGACCCTCGCCATGCTGATCGGCGAGGCGGGTCTCGATCCGGCGGAGGTGCAGCGTCTCGCTGCCGATCCGCGCTGGCTGGAACGCCGCACGGCCGACACGGCGGCGGCCCTGGAACGCGGGGTCTTCGGGGCACCCTGCTACGTGATCGGGGATGACATCTTCTGGGGCCAGGATCGGCTCGACTTCGTGGCGCGGCGTCTGGCGCAGGGTTGATCCCCGTCGCATGATCCCCGGGGTTCCATAATTCCCGGGGGATTGCATGAGTGAGCTTGCCGCGCTGCGCCACAAGGCGCTCGACTGGATCGCCGCGAACCAGACGCGGATGTCCGAGTTCAACGAGCGCATCTGGCACTTCGCGGAGCCGGCCTGGCGCGAATACAAATCCTCGGCCGCCTATGTCGATCTGCTGCGCGCCGAGGGTTTCGAGGTCGAGGCCGGGTCGGGCGGCATGCCCACCGCCTTCTGCGCGCGCTGGGGCAAGGAAGGGCCGCTGCTCGCCTCCTTCTCGGAATATGATGCGGTGCCGGGGAACTGCCAGGCGGTGGTGCCGCGGCGCGAACCGCGCCCGGGGATGCACCCGTATGCGGCGGGGCATACCGATCCGCATTCCTCGCTGGGCACGGCGTCGCTGACCGCGATCCTCGCCGCCAAGGCCGCGCTGGAAGCGACCGGCACGCCGGGGCGCCTGGTGCTGTTCGGCGAACCGGCCGAGAAGGTCTGCGGGTCGAAGCCCGTCCATGCCGCCAAGGGCTACTACGACGGGCTGGATGCCGCCGTCGTCTATCACCCGCATCTCCAGAACACCGTCACCGCCGAGACGCATTTCGGCGCCTATTGGTCCTGCGTCATCACCTTCACCTGCGACAGCCCCGAGACCTGGATCGACAAGTCGCTGCTGCCGATCCGCGACGTGGGCCATGCGGCCGCGCGCGCGCCGGGCGCGACCGATGCGCTGTGCCTGATGTACACGACGACCAAGTACACGAAGGAGGCGATGTTCCCCCACGCCGGGTCGTGGACGCTCAACGAATTCATCATGCATGGGGGCGACGCGACCTCGGACAACCTCGCGCCGCGCTTCACCCAGATCCAGTATTCCTGGCGCACGCCGTCCCTGGCGATGGCGCAGCAGATCGAGAACGTCCTGATGGCCAATGCGCGGTCTGCCGCCGCGGCCACGGCCTGCACGGCGCATTGGCGCTGGGTGACGAAGACGCGCGTCGGCCTGCCGAATACGGTGATGACCGATGCCACCTGGGCGAACCTCCAGGAAGTCGGCCCGCCCGAATACCCGGCGGCCGCGCAGGTCTTCGCACGGGAGATCCAGACGGGGCTTGGCCTCGAGCCGATGAACGATCCCTTCGCCACGGCCAACACCACCCTGACGACGCCGGCGGATTTCGAGGCGAATCTGCGCCACTTCCTGCCGCCCTGGCAGTGGCACCTCTCGGCCGACGATTATGTCGAGTTCTGCTGGCATTGCCCGACGGTGCGCCTGCTGACGGCCCGGCCGCGGCTGCGCAGCCCGGATGCGAATTACGACTACCCGCAATGGACCTACAACGCGCTGGGCGGCCTGCCGGCGGCGATCGATCCGGGCATGTTCGTCGCGGCGAAGACGATGGCGCTGACCCTGGTGGATCTGGCGGCGAAGCCTGGTCTGCTCGACGCCGCGCAGGCCGAGTGGCGCGAGCGTACCGGCGGCGGCATGGGCGGCTCGAAGTGGGTCGGCCCGCTGCTGGAGAAGGACTTCGTCGCGCCCGTCGACATGCGTTGGCCCGAATACGTCGCGACCGCACGTGGCGACGAATGGTGCGTGCCGACGCCGCTCGACGGGCTCGGGGCCGGCGAGAGGCTTTAGGCGGCGAAGCGCGCGGCAGCTTCGCCTGCCGCGCGCCCCGTGGCGAAGCAGGCCTGCAGCAGGTAGCCTCCGGTCGGCGCCTCCCAGTCCAGCATCTCGCCGCAGGCGAAGACGCCAGGATGACGCTTCAGCATCAGCGTTGCATCCAACTCGGCCCATGCCAGGCCGCCGGCCGAGGAGATCGCACGCGCGATGGGGAAGGGGGCGTCGAGCGTGATCGGCAGCGCCTTCACCAGCGCGGCGAGATCGTCGCGCGCCGCGCCGCCATGCAGTGCTTCCTGCACCAGGGCAACGGCAACGGGCGACAGGCCGCCGGCGCGGCGGAGATGGTTGGAGAGCGTGACGGCGGCCGGGCGCGTGTTCAGCCGACGCGCCAGATCCTCGCGCGGGATGTCGGGGCGCAGGTCGATATGCAGGGTGGCGTGGCCCTGCGCCGCGATGGCCTCGCGCAGCGGCGCGGACAGCGCATAGACCGCGCCGCCCTCGATGCCCTCGGCGGTGATCACCGCCTCGCCCCGGATGGTGATGCCGGCGAAGGTCAGGGCGATGCGCTTCAGCGGTGCACCGGCGAAGCGGGTGCGAAGGTGCTCCGACCAGGCGACCGCGAAGCCCATGTTGGACGGGCGCAGCGGTGCGATGGTGTAGCCCGGCAGCAAGGCGGGCCAGGCGCCATCCGAGCCCAGCCGGGGCCAGGAGGCACCGCCCAGCGCCAGCACGGTCGCGCGCGGGCGCATCGTCGCCTCGCCGTCGGGCGTCGCGAAGCGGAGCACGCCGGCCGCATCGAAGCCGGTCCAGCGATGGCGCGGGCGCAACGTGACGCCGCGGGATGCCAGCCGTGCCAGCCAGGCCCGCAGTAGGGGCGACGCCTTCATCGCCTTCGGAAAGATCCGTCCAGAGGAACCGACAAAGGTTTCCACGCCGAGCCCTTCGCACCAGGCGGTCAACGCTTCGGGCGGAAAGGCCCGGATGAAGGGCTCCAGTCGTGCACGCGCCGTGCCGTACCGGTCGAGGAAGCGTTCCAGCGGTTCCGAATGCGTCAGGTTCAGCCCGCCGCGGCCCGCGATCAGCAGCTTCCGCGCCGGGGAGGGCATGTGGTCGAAGACGGTGACGGCCGCACCAGCCTGTGCCGCCGCCTCCGCCGCCATCAGCCCCGCGGGGCCCGCGCCGATGACCGCGAGGGTCAGGCGGCGCTCCGCTCGATCAGTTCGATCGACACGTTCTCCGGTCCGAGCAGGAAGGCGATGCGCACGCCGGGACGCACGGTGTTCGGCTCCATGGTGAAGGTCACGCCCTTGGCCTTCATCTCCGCGACCATCGCATCGATGTCCGTGACGCCGAGGCCGATATGCTCGAGGCCGCGATAGGGCGGCATCGGTGCCTCGCCGGTCGTCGGCTGCGTCACCGGCGAGACGAAGAACAGCTGGCCGCCGAGCACGAAGTCGATGCGGTCCTTGGGGCTGCGCGTCAGGGTCACGCCGAAGATGCGCTCATAGAAGGCGGCGGTCGCTTCCGGATCCGGGCTGCGCAGATGGATGTGTTCGAAGGTGATGGTCATGAGGGCTCCGGGGCAGGGTCAGACGGCGCGGCTGGCGCGCAGCGCGGCGCGTGCCGAATCGTCGTAGCCCAGTTCTGAGAGGATGGCATCCGTATCCGCGCCGAGCGCGCGCGGCGGCGCATCGACGCGCGGCCCGCCATGGGCGAAGCCGAAGGCGGCGACCGGCACGGCGAAGGGACCGGTGACGGCCTCCGCGGCGTCGAAACGATGCGTCAGGCCGCGCGCGGCGAGATGCGGGTCGGCCAGCGCCTCATCCATCCGGCGGACGCGGGCGGCGGGGACGTGCTTCGATTGCAGGAACACCTCCCATTCATCGGCGGTGCGGGTCAGCAGGATCTCGCGCAGCACGGCGGCTTCCTCGGCGCGATGCGCGACGCGATCCTCGTTGCGCGACTTCGCCATCTCCGGCCGGTCGAGCGCCGCCCAGAGCCGCTTCTGCTGGCGCAGGTTGGAAGCGCCCAGCATCACCATCCCCATCCCCTCCTTTGTCGGATAGGCGGAGTTGGTCGCGTATTCATGGTCGTTGCCGCGCGGGCGCGGTGGCTTGCCTGTCCGCGAATGGGCCGTGACGTGCGAGGCCATCATCATCATCGCCACGTCGAGCATGGCGAGGTCGATGCGCTGGCCCTTGCCCGTGCGTTCCCGCTGGAACAGCGCGGCCGAGAGGGCGAAGGCGCCCATCGTGCCGGTCGCATAGTCGATCGCCGGCGCGCCGAGCTTGAGCGGATTGACCTCCACCGTGCCCGTCGCGGCCATGATGCCCGAGCTCGCCTGGATCACATGGTCATAGGCGGTCTGCCCACCGCGCGGCCCGGTCTGACCGAAGGCCGAGATGGAGCAGTAGATCAGCCGCGGGTTCGACGCCGACAGCGCCTCATAGCCGAGGCCCAGCGCCTCGAAGGCGCCGGGGCGGTAATTCTCCACCAGCACATCAGCCTGCGCGACCAGCTTGCGGAAGATCTCGCGTGCCGCGTCCTGCTTCAGGTCCAGCGTCAGCGAACGCTTGTTCGATCCCTGCGTCAGGAAATAGGTGCCCATCCCCGCGCGGTTCAGCTCCCAGTCCGGTCCCTGGCCCCGGCTCTGGTCCGGGTCGCCGGGATGCTCGACCTTGATGACCTCGGCGCCGAGCAGCGCGAGCTGATAGGCCGCGAAGGGGCCGGCCAGGACATGCGTGGCATCGACGACGCGGATGCCCTCGAAGGGGCGACTCATCACCCGAGCCCCACATTGTTGCGGCGGATCAGCGCACCCCAGCGCTCGCGCTCGCGGGCGATGTACTCGCCGAACTGGGCGGGCGTCATGGGCTGCGCCGTGGCGCCTTCCGTTTCGAGCCGCGCGCGGAAGGGCGCTTCGCTCAGCGTGCGGTTGCACGCCTCGTTCAGCTTCGTGACGATGGCGGCCGGCGTGCCGGGCGGGGCGACGATGCCATACCATTGCAGCGCCTCGAAGCCCGCCAGGCCCTGTTCGGCGACGGTCGGGATGTCGTTCGCCGCCGGCAGTCGTTCGAGCGAGGAAATCCCGAGCGCGCGCAACTGCCCCGCGCGCACCGGCGGCAGCGCCGGCGGCCCGCCGGTCATGGTGAGCTGGATCGTCCCGCCGATCAGGTCCGTCATCATCGGGCCCGTGCCGCGATAGGGCACATGCGTCATCTCGGTGCCCGTCGCCTCGTTGAAGGCAACCATGGCGATATGCGCCGCGCTGCCATTGCCGCCGCTGCCATAGGTCAGCTCTCCCGGCTTGCTCTTGGCCAGCGCGATCAGCGACGGCACGTCGCGCGCCGGCAGCGCGTTGGTCACGACGAGGAAATTCGCGACATTCGCCACCAGCGCCACCGGCACGAACTGCGCCGTGTCGAAGCTGAGGTTACGGTACAGCGCGGGATTGCAGGCCAGCGTCCCGATATGGCCCATCATCAGCGTCTGTCCGTCCGGCGCCGAGCGGAAGACCTGTTCGGAGCCGAGCGTGCCGCCCGCGCCCGGTCGGTTGTCGATGATGAAGGGCTGGTTGAACACCTCGCCGAGCCGCTGGCCCATGGCGCGGGCGAGGATGTCGGTCGATCCGCCCGGGGTGAAGGGCACGACCAGGCGCACCGGCTTGTCCGGCCAGTTGCCTTGCGCGCGGGCGACGGCGAAGGGGGCGAGCGTGGCGCCGGCGATCGCGGCGCGTCGGGTGATTCTGGTCATGACATTCCCTCGATCAGCACGCCGTCTTGCCGCAGCGCGTCTATTTCTTCCGGCGTGAGGCCGGCCGTGGCCAGCACCGCCGCGCCATCCGCGCCGAGGCGCGGCGCCGGCGGCCGCGGTGGCGCGACACCACCCGAGAAGCGGTTCGGCGCGCCGATCGCCCAGGTCGCGCCCTCGGTCGGGTGATCCTCCTCCCGCACCATGCCGACCGCGCGCAGATGCGGGTCGTCGATCAGCGAGCCGATGGTGTTGTAGGGGGATGCCGGCACGTCGGCGCGGTCGAAGATCTCGAGCCACTCCGCGCTGGTCCTGCCACCCAACGAGGTAGCGCGGATGTGGAAGTACTCCTTGGTGTGCTGCACGCGCTGCGCGACCTTCGCGAAGCGCGGATCGGTCTTCAGCTCCGGGCGCCCGATCGCGTCGAAGAAGGCATGCGCCTGCGCGTCGGTATTGGCCGAGATGCAGATGAAGCCATCCTTGGTCGGCAGCGGCTTGCCGTCCGGGCTCAGCACGCGATGGTCGCCGGCCGGGCCGAGCGGTGGGCGGAAGGACGCCGCGCCGAGATGCTCCTGCATGATGTAGGCGGCCATGTTCTCGAACATCGGCACCTCGATCGCCTCGCCCATGCCCGTCTTCTCGCGGCGATACAGCGCGAAGCCGATCATCTGCGCGGCGATCAGCCCGACCGTGTGGTCGGCGACCAGGAACGGCACGTAGCGCGGTTGGCCGGTCGAGGCTTCGAAGGCACCCGCCACGCCCGACACGCCCTGGATGACGGTGTCGTAGGCCGGCCGCCCGGCATAGGGACCGCCCGTGCCGAAG
The DNA here is from genome assembly GCA_041914265.1 of Roseomonas sp. Lineage (GTDB taxonomy): Bacteria > Pseudomonadota > Alphaproteobacteria > Acetobacterales > Acetobacteraceae > Neoroseomonas. The sequence goes on along the minus strand of JAYSDS010000019.1, from coordinate 49,614 downwards.
CCGGTGATGGAACAGTGGATCAGCCGCGGCGCGGCCGCGCGCAATGTCTCGGCATCCACGCCGAGGCGCGCCTGTGCGTCGGGGCGGATATTCGTCACGAAGACATCCACCGTCGCCGCGATGCGTTGAAGCGCTGCCAGGCCCGCCTTCTTCTTCAGGTCGATGGCGAGCGACTTCTTGCCGCGGTTGAAGTTGAGGAACTTGCCGTTCATCCCCGCGCTGCGGCCCTTGCCTGCGAGCGAGCGCAGGAGGTCGCCGGACGGCGGCGCCTCGATCTTGATGACCTCCGCCCCATGTTCGCAAAGCACATGGGTGCAGATCGGCCCCACCACCACGGCGGAGAGATCGAGCACGCGGATGCCGTCGAGTGGTCCGCTCACGTCAGTGTCGTCCTGATGCGGATGGCCATGGCGCCGTCCTCCTTCTCGACCCAGAGCGTGCGCGCACCCCCGCCATCCGGCGCATCGGCGCAGAGGAAGGCCGGGCGGTCGCAGAACACCGGCTGGATGGTGCGCGCTTCATAGGCGGCGATCTGCCGGCCCGGCGCGCGGCGCAATAGCGCCTCGAACAGGAACAGCGTGCTGACGCTGCCATTCACCACCAGTGCGGGATAACCCTCCACGTCGCGGCTGTAGTCGGCGTCGTAATGGATGCGGTGTCCGTTGAAGGCGAGCGCCGAGAATCGGAACAGCATCACCGGATCGGGCTTCCACGGCTCGCGCCAGGCGGCGTTCGGAACGAGCGCCGGCTTCTCGGCCGGGGCGGGCGCGTTCCGCTTCGCCTCCAGATAGGCGATGTCCTGTTCCTCCACCGCGACCAGCCCGTTCGGCCCGGTGATGGTATGGCGCAGAATCACGAAGATCATCGCGCCGGACCGTCCGACCTTGGGCGTGATGGACGCGATGGAGGTCTCCCGTTCCAGCGCGTCCCCCACCCGCGGCGCGGCGTGATAGGTCAGCCGCCGCCCGCCCAGCATGCGGCGGGGCAGGGGGACGGGGGGCAGGAAATCCCCCTTCGCCGGATGGCCGTCCGGGCCGAGCTGCGATTGCGGCTGCGCATCGTCGAACAGCATGGTCAGCCAGTGGTTCGGCACCGGCGCGCCGCGGTCGAGCGCGATGTCGGCGCGATCGGTCAGCGCCGCCATGCGGCGCACCAGCGGTGTCGCCATCTCATCGGCCACGCGCCGCGTGCGGCCGATCCAGGATTGCAGGTCGTCGGTCATGCGAAGCCGTAGAGTCGCGCGGGGTTGGCCACCAGCACGCGTTGCAGCGCGGCGGCGTCGCCGAATTCCGGCAGCAGGTCCACGAGGTCGGCCTCGTCCGGGTCCCAGCGGACATTGGGATGCGGCCAGTCGGTGCCCCACAGCGTGCGGTCGGGCGCGACCTCGATCAGCTTCCGCGCGAAGGGGATGGCATCGCGGAAGGGCGGGCCCTCGGCCGAGATGCGCTCGGCGCCCGACACCTTCACCCAGTAGTTCGGGCGCTTCATCAGGTCGAGCAGGATGCGGAAGGGCGCCTGATCAAGCCCGTCGGCCACCGGGACGCGCCCCATGTGGTCGATCACCACCGGCAGGGCGAAGCCGCGCAGCAGCTCCTCGAATTCCGGGATGTTCGCGGCGTCCAGGTGCAACACCAGATGCCAGCCCATCTCCGCGATCCGGTCGGCCGTGCGCTTCACCAGCGCGAGGTCCGGCACGCCGCCGAGATGCTTCACGAAGCCGAAGCGCACGCCGCGCACGCCGCCATCGTGCAGCGCCTTATATTCCGCATCGCCGAAGCTGTGGTCCACCAGCGCGACGCCGCGATAGGTCTCGCGATTGTCGGCGATGGCGTCGAGCATGGCGCGGTTGTCGGATTTGTACACCGTGGTCTGCACGATGACGCAGCGCTGCACGCCGAGCCGCGCATGCAGCGCGATCAGGCCACCCTTGTTGCGTTCCGGCGGCGTGTAGGGCGCGCCCTTGGCGACGGGAAAGCGATCGAAGGGGCCCCAGACATGCACATGCGTGTCGCAGGCGCCGGGCGGCAGTCGGAAGTTCGGGCGTCGCATCGCCTCAGCCTCGTGGGAAGTCGTAGAGTCGCGCTGGCGTATCCGTCAGGATCTTCCGCCGCAGCACGGGATCGGTCGTCCAGTCGAGGAAGACCTCGAGCAGCCGCTTCGCATCCGGGCGCCCGCCATCGGGGCGCGGATGCGGCCAGTCGGTGCCCCAGACCAGCGCATCCGGATTGGCCGCGACCAGCGCGTCATGGAAGGGCCGGGCGTCCAGATAGTCCGGCTTCACCGCGCCGAGCCGATAGGTGCCCGACAGCTTGGCCATGTACCGCCCGTCGCCCACGCCGCGGAGCAGCGCCTGGAAACCCGGATCGCTGGTGCCATGGCTGTGGTGCATCCGCCCCATGTGGTCGACCACGATCGGCACCGGCACTGCCGCGAGGCGCGGTTCCAGATCCGGCAGGTGCCGCGCGTCGATCCAGAGCTGCAGATGCCAGCCCAGTTCCGCCATTACCGGGAAGAAGGGCTCGATCTCCGCGAGCCGCACGCCGCCATGATACGCGGCCGCGCCGTCGCGCCGGTATTCATTGGCGCGCAGGCCGCGGATGCCGTCGCGATGCATCGCGCGCAGCGTGTCGGGCGTCGCTTCCCGCCCCACCACGGCGACGCCGCGCAGGCGGTCCGGCGCGCGGCGCAGCGCATCCAGCGTGCAGGCATTGTCCCGGTCATAGGCCGAGGGCTGCACGATCACGCCGCGATCCAGTTCCAGCCGGTCGAGCAGCGCGAGGTAGTCCTCGAGCGTCTCGTCCTCCGGCGTGTAGGAGCGTGGCTCCGCATAGGGGAAGCGTGCCGCCGGGCCGAAGATGTGGCAGTGGCAGTCGGTCGCCCCCGCCGGTGTCTGTCGCGTGCTCATTCCGGCCTGATATCCGCGGCACGGGCAGCGGCGCGGGACTTCGCCAGGTCCTGCGCGATGAAGTCCGCGAAGCCCTCGGGCGTCGCCAGCGCACCGGCGGCGACCTCGCCGCCCATGGCGCGCATGCGGTCCTGGAAGTCCGGCTCGGCGACGATGGCGGCCATGGCCGCGCCCAGCGCCCGCATCGCCTCGGGCGGTGCGCCCGCCGTCGCGAGCAGCCCGACATAGGAGGCGGCGGTGAAATCCGCGACGCCCTGTTCGATCATGGTCGGCACATCCGGCAGCGCCGGCAGGCGGCGTGCCGACGCCACCGCGACGATGCGCGCCTTGCCATCCCGATGCAGCGGCAGAGCGGTCGAGAATTCGGTGAACAGCATCGGCAGGTTGCCGGCGATGAAGTCCGGCACCGCCGCCCCGCCGCCGCGATAGGGAATGTGCAGCAGCCGCGCGCCGGTCGCCGCCTTGAAGGTCTCGAGCGAAAGATGCGTGGCACTCGCCACGCCGGCCGTGCCGATCCCGATTCCGTCGCCGCCCGCGGCGCGCGAGGCCGCGACCACCTCGGCCACGCTGCGATAGGGCGCGGCGGCCTGCACCACCAGGCAATGCGGCACCTGCATCGCCATGGCGATCGGCGCGAAATCCTTCGCCGCGTCGTAGGGCGGGCGGGCCTGCACCACCGGATTCACGGAAAGCGGCCCGTTCGATCCGATCAGCAGCGTGTAGCCATCGGGCCGTGCGCGGGCGACGGCTTCCGCACCAAGCGATCCGCCGGCGCCGGGGCGATTCTCCACCACCACCGGCTGGCCGAGCCGCTCCTGCAGTCGCGGCTGCAGGACGCGGCCGATGACATCGGCATTGCCGCCGGCAGCGAAGGGCACGATGACGCGGATCGGCCGGTCGGGCCATGCGGGCTGGGCGCTCGCCCCGCCGGCGACGGGAAGCGTCGCAGCGGCAGCCAGCGCCTGGCGGCGGCTGAGCATCGGATGTTTCCTCCGGGCATGTCTTGGACGCCGCCAGCATGCCATGCCCGGACAGGGCGTCAAAGCAGGCGGGTCGGCACCGCCACGGCACCCTGCATCAGTCGCCGCGCGGAACGGAACACCACCGCGCTGTCGGCGAACCAACCGCTGCCCTCGGGACGGACCTCGGCACCGACCGAAAGGACGCCGGAGGGATTGGCGAGCCGCACCTCATCGGTCGCCGGCGTCGCGCCGATGGTCTGTGGCAGCGAGCCGTCGATGCGGCAGGCGACGCCGAGCGCCATGCCGCCCGTCAGCGGCACGGCGCGATGGGCGCGCTCCATCGAGATCATGCGCACCGCGATCTCATGCGTGTCGGCGGCGATCGTCGCGCCGTCGAGGGCGCGATAGGCGGCAGGTGCCGCAACGATCGCCACCTTGGGAATGGCGAGCGGCGCGGCCTCGGGCGTTGGCGCGATGCCCATCCGCACGGCGGCGATACGCCGTAGCGCATCGAGCAGCGCCATGGTCGCCGGATTCGCCTCGATCGCGTCGGGGCTTTCCGTGCCGGCCAGGCCGAGTTCGGCGGCGTCGAGGAAGACGCAGGCATTGGCCGCGTCGATCATGGTGGCGCGGTACGCACGGCCTTCATGATGCAGCACGTCCAGGGCGTTGCCGGTGGGCAGCAGCGACCCCGTGGCCCCGCCGCCGGGGGAGAGGAAATCCAGCCGGATGCGCGCGCCGGTGCCGGAGACGCCCGCCATGGCGAAGTCGCCCTCGGTCGCCGCGCGGCCGCCGCGGACCAGGAAGCGCGCATGGATGATGCGCTTGGTGTTGACCTGGTGGATGCGCACCAGTGCCTCGCCATCCGACGCGCGCAGCAGCCCTTCATCCACGGCGAAGGGGCCGACGGCCGAGGAGAGGTTGCCGCAGTTGGAGGACCAATCGACCAGCGGACGGTCCACCGCGACCTGGGCGAAGGTGTAGTCCACATCCGCATCGGGATGCGTCGGCGGTCCGATCACCACGGCCTTGGAGAGCGAGGAGATGCCGCCGCCCATGCCGTCGAGCTGCCGCCCATAGGGATCGGGGCTGCCGAGGACCGAGAGGAAGATCGCATCCTGCTTCGCCCGATCGCGTGGCAGGTCCTTCGCGTGGAAGAACACGCCCTTCGACGACCCCCCGCGCAGGAAGACGGCGGGGATGAAGGCCTGGTCCATGTGACGGGTCCTCGCTTCGGCGCTACAATCGCGCGGTATCCATTGCCGGGAAGGGAATGCCCATGCTCGACCGATCCGCCAAGGGCGTTTTCGTCATCGCCCCCACGCCCTTCCTGCCGGATGGGGCGCTCGACCTCGACAGCACCGACCGCATGACGGATGCCTTCATCGCCGCCGGGGCGTCGGGCATGACCATCCTCGGCGTGATGGGGGAAGCCCCGAAGCTGACCGAGGCCGAGAGCCTGACCTTCGTCGAACGCGTGATCAGGCGCACCGCCGGCCGCATCCCGGTGGTGGTGGGGGCCTCGGCGCCCGGCTTCGCCCAGATGAAGGCGATCGCGCGCGGGGCCATGGACCTCGGGGCCGCGGGGATCATGGTTTCGCCCTCGCCGGGGCTGAAGGGCGACGAGGCCGTGGTCTCCTACATCGCCCAGGCGATGGATGTGGTGGATGCGCCCTTCGTGTTGCAGGACTATCCGCAGCTTACGGGCATCACCATGACGGCGCCGATGATCGCGCGCATGGCGGCCGATCCGCGCATGGTCATGCTGAAGGCGGAAGACTGGCCGGGCCTCGACAAGCTGACCACGATCCGGCGGATGGAAGCTGAGGGGAAGATGCCGCGCGTCGCCATCCTCGGTGGCGTCGGCGGGCAGTTCCTGCCGGAGGAACTCGCGCGCGGCGCGGACGGGATCATGACCGGCTATGCCTATCCCGAGATGCTGGTGAAGGTCTGCGCGCTGATGTGGGCTGGTCAGCGCGACGCGGCGCAGGACCTGTTCGACACGCATCTGCCGCTGATCCGCACGGAGGTGCAGCCCGGGCTCGGCCTCGCCATCCGGAAATACGTGCTGAAGAAGCGCGGCATCATCGCCCATGACACGCTGCGCGCGCCGGGCCCGAAGCTGACGAAGGAGACGGCGGCGGAGGTGGACTACCTGATGGCGCGGCTGGAGCGGCGCGAGGCACTGCTCGCGGCCTGAGGCAACACACCCCGGGGGCGCCTCAGCCGCGCCCCCGGATCACGCTGCGGATCGCGAAGGCCGACTGGATCCGCTGCACGCCCGGCAGGCGCGACAACTGCTCCTTGTGGATGCGCTCGTAATCCGCCGCGTCGCGCGCCTCGACCCGCAGCAGGTAATCCGACATGCCGGTCATCAGGTAGCATTCGCGTACCTCCGGCAGGCGCCGCACGGCGGCTTCGAAGCGCGACAGATGCTCCTCCGTCTGCCGGTCCAGGGTGATCTGCACGATCACCGTGACGGTCTCGCGCTCCGCCGGTTCGTCGATGATGGCGGTGTAGCCGCGGATCACCCCGCTGCGTTCCAGCAGGCGCAGCCGCCTGAGGCAGGCGGATTGCGACAGCCCCACGGCTTCCGCCAGCGCGGCGTTGGTCATCCGCCCATCCTGCCGCAGGGCGCGGAGGATCCGGAGGTCGGCATCATCGAGGTTCGGCATGATCTGCGACAATTTCGCAGAATCTGCGTGCAATGGCCAGGGCAGAGGCAAATTCTGCGATAATTCCGCAGCACCTGCGACGCTGAACCGTCACACCATTGACGCATCGCAGCATTCTTCCGGAATGGGTGCCCCCATGCGCGTCATCGTCCTTGGCAGCGGCGTCGTCGGCGTGACCTCCGCCTGGTATCTCGCCAGGGCGGGGCATGAGGTCACCGTCATCGATCGGCAGAGCGCCGCCGGCATGGAAACCTCCTTCGCCAATGCCGGGCAGCTGTCCTACGCCTATTCCGCCCCCTGGGCGGGCCCCGGCATCCCTGTCAAGGCGCTGAAGTGGATGATGATGCGCCACCGCCCGCTGGTGATGTGGCCGCGCGCCGACCGGCGCCTCTATTCCTGGCTCGCGATGATGCTGGCGAACTGCACCGAGGCCGCCTATCGCGTGAACAAGACGCGCATGGTCCGCCTCGCCGAATACTCGCGCGACTGCCTCGGCGACCTGCGGCGCGAAACCGGCATCGCCTATGACGGGCGCAGCATGGGTACGCTCCAGCTTTTCCGCACCCAGAAGCAGCTCGACCATGTCAGCGACGACACCGCGGTGCTCGACACCTTCAAGGTGCCCTATGAGGTGCTCGATCCGGCCGGCTGCATCGCCGTCGAGCCCGCGCTGAAGAAGGTCCAGGGCAAGTTCGTCGGTGGGCTGCGGATGCCGGGCGACGAGACGGGCGACGCCCACATCTTCACCCAGCGCCTCGCCGCCATGGCCGAGCAGATCGGCGTCACCTTCCACTACGGCGCGACGATCAAGGGGCTGAACACGGAAGGCGACCGCGTCACCGGCATCGTCACCGACAAGGGCGTCGAGACCGCCGATGCCTATGTGGTTGCGCTCGGGTCCTTCACGCCGGAACTGCTCGCGCCGCTCGGCGTGCGCGTGCCGATCTATCCGGTGAAGGGCTACTCGCTGACCATTCCGATCCGCGACGAGGGCGGCGCGCCGGTCTCGACCGTGATGGACGAGACCTACAAGGTGGCGATCACCCGCCTCGGCGACCGCATCCGCGTGGGCGGCACGGCGGAACTCGCCGGCTTCTCCCTGCAACTGCGCAAGCCGCGGCGGGAGACGCTGGAGCATTCCGTCACCGACCTCTTCCCGACCGGGGGCAACGTGACCGAGGCGCTGTTCTGGACCGGGCTGCGCCCGATGACGCCGGACGGCACGCCGGTGGTCGGGCCGACGCGCTTCAAGAACATGCATCTGAACACCGGCCACGGTACGCTGGGCTGGACCATGGCCTGCGGCTCGGGCCGGGTGCTGGCCGATCTGGTGACGGGGAAGAAGCCGGATATCGAGACGGCGGATCTGTCGATCGCGCGCTACGCGCCGGCCTGAGGCGGGAAGGGCGGCGGCTCGCGCCGGATCGTATCCGACCAGCGGATTTCCTGGATAGTTGCTGCGGAACCGAGAGGGGCTTTGCCCCTCTCGGGCTCTCCCCAGCAAAGGCCGAAAGGCCTTTGCAAACCTCCACTTGGCGCCGTGCGCCCTTGGCAGAATGATGCCGAAGCCCGCTTTTGCGCACGAAGGGCGCTTAGCGGGGTCAATCCCACAGCCACGCCCGGCACCAGAAGATTGCGGTCCAGGATGCCCAGCATCCTGGCGGGGTGAGGTTTGGAGAGGGGCGGCGCCCCTCTCCGATCCATCAGTGCGCCCGTTCGATGGCAAGGTCCACGCTGCGGTCCGTCGCGTCCAGCCTCGCTTCCAACGCATCCAGCCTTGCCGCGAATTCTGCCTTCAGCGCCGCCTTGCGATCTGCCGGCAGCCATGACGCGTCGACGCCGGCGAGGCTCAGCTTCCGCGCTTCCGCGACGCCCCAGCCGGTGTGGTTGAACACCACGCGCCAGCCATGGCCGATGGTGGTCGCGAACATGGTTGGATCATCGGTCCCAAGGACGATGTTCAGCCCGGCTTCGCCCATCCGCCTGATGCGTTCGAGGCGCGGTACGCGGTTCGGCACGATCGAGGACCAGCAGGCCATGGTGAAGGGCGTCCCGTCCTCGACCATGCGCGCGACGAGGTCCGGATCGGCGAGCATGTTGTAGCCGTGATCCAGCCGGTCGCAGCCGAGCGCATGGCGGCAGTTGATGACATGGCTCGGCGGCCCTTCGGACAGGGTCTGGTTGTCCTCGCAGACATGAGCGGTGCGGAACAGGCCCATCCGCCCCGCGCGGCGCCAGGCTTCCAGCCAGACCAGCGGCGGGCCGCCGCGCTCCGCGCCGTCCAGCCCCACGCCGACGACGCGCGGGTGCGGATGCGCCTTGATCCATTCCAGCATCTCAAGCGCCTCGCTGGGCACGCAGACGGAACGGTCGATGCAGGCGATCATCAGCGAGGAGACGCCGAAGTCGCGTTCGGCGCGTTCCAGCCCGGCCGCGAGACCATCGACGATCAGCTCGTAGGTCGCGCCATTCGGCGCGTAGTAATGTGGGTTGAAGAAGATCTCGACATGCCGCGCATTGCCGTGGCGATGCATGTCCTCGATGCATTCATAGGCGACGCGCTCGAAATCCTCGCGCTTCTGCACCGCCAGCGCGCCGAGGCGCAGCACTTCGAGGAAGCCGTAGAAATCCTGCCACTGATAGAGCGTCCCGGCCGGGCGGGGCAGGGCGACGCCGTTCTTCGCCGCGATCTCGTGCAGCGTCGTCGCGCGCATCGCGCCGGCGATGTGGCAATGCAGCTCGACCTTCGGCACGGCGTCGAGGAAGTCGGACCAGGACAGCATCGTGATCAGCCCCCGCGCCGGATGTTCCACAGGAACATCGCCGGGCCGGTCGGCACGTCGGCGAGCTCGGCACGCCATGCCGAGGGCGCGACGAATTGCCCGAGCGGCATGTAGAAGCCCGCCTCGGCAGCGGCCAGGTGCACCTGCTCGGCGGCCTGCTTGCGGGCCGGTTCGTCCGCGGCGGCGGCAAAGGCGGCACGCCCGGCTTCCACCGCATCCGAGGATGGCCAGCCGACGAATCCCCGCGCCCCCGCCCCGATCAGATATGCGTTCTGCAAGGGCGTCTGCATGTCCGGCACGGTGTTGGTCGTGTGGAAGACGTGCCAACCCTCGGGCCGGGCGCGGCGGCCGAAGAAGGTGTTGAGATCCATCGTCATCAGATCGACCTTGAAGCCGAGCCGCGTCAGCAGGTCCTGCGACACCAGCCCGAGTGCCGCGATGCCCGGCGCATCCGCCGGGTGAAGGATGCCGATCGGCTTGGAGAGGTCGGCGCCCGACTCCCGCAGCGCACGCTGCGCGGCCTCGAAATCCGTCGCCGGCGGCATGCCGGCGGTGGTCTCATAAGGCGTGCCGCAGCCATACATGCTGCGACATTCCTTCGCGAAATCCGGGCGACCCGACACGGCGGCCATGTAGTCCGCCTGCTTCACCGCCAGCATCACCGCGCGCCGTACCCGCACATCGTCGAAGGGGGCCTGGGTGTGGTTGAAGCGCAGGATGCCCTGGTAGCCGTATGGCGAGACCACCTGCACCTTCACTGCGCGGTTGCGTTCCAGCGCCGGCAGCACATCGGCGGGCACGCGTTCGAGGTAATCGACCTCGCCCGTGTTCAGGGCGGAGACCTGGGTCGAGACATCGGGCATGGCGATCAGCTCGATGCGTTCGAAGGTCGGGCGCTTGCCGCCGGATGCCCAGACCGGCGCTTCGGCGCGCGGCACATAGGCCGCGTTGCGCGCCAGCACGATGCGCTCGCCCGGCCGGTATTCGGCGGCGACGAAGCGGTAGGGCCCGGAACCGATGGGTTCCGTGACCGGACGCGACGGCGGCGTCTCGGCGAGCCGCTTCGGCATGATCATCGGCACCATGGCGCCGGGCTTGGCGAGGGCTTCCAGCACCAGGCCGAAGGGGCGGGAGAGCGTCAGCCGGAAGGACCGCGCATCGACGGGTTCCAACGTCTCCGTCGCCGCGATCAGGAAGGCGCCGAGCGAATCCCGCGCGCCCCATCGCCGGATCGACGCCGTGCAATCCTCCGCCGTGACGGGGCTGCCGTCATGGAAGGCGAGGCCCTCGCGCAGGGTGAAGGTCCAGTCGCGCCCATCCGGGCTCTTCGTCCAGCGTTCGACCATCTGGGGCGTCGGTTCCCAGCGGTCATTCACGGCGAAAAGCGTGTCGTAGACGAGATAGGCGAAGTCCCGCGTGGTGAAGCTGGTGGTGAAATGCGGGTCGAAGATGGTGGTCAGCGTTTCGGGCACCACGCGGAGCGTGGCCGCGCGGCTGGTCTGGGCGATGGCGCCGCGCGACAGCAGGGCCGGCGCGGCGAGGGTCGCGAAAAGGGAGCGGCGGCGCATCGGAACCTCGCAGGGCAGGGGAGAAAGGGAAGCGCCGGCGCCTTGCGGCAACCGGCGTCACTGCTCCGATGCTCCTGCGAATCCCGGCGGCGTTCAAGTGACGCCGCGCGGGGGCTGTTCAGGCGGCGCGGATGCCGCCGAGGAAGCCGTCGATCTCCCCGCGCAGCCCGGCCGATTGGCCGGACATGCTGCGGATGGCTTCCATCATTTCCTTCGTCACGGCGCGCATCTGGCCAGCGGATTGCGCGACGTCGTCGATCTCGCCCCGCATCGCATGGGTCCCGGCGGCGGCACGCTGCACGCTCTCGGCGATTTCGCGCGTCGCCTGGCCCTGCTGGTCCACCGAGGCGGCGATCTCGGCCGAGACGCTGCTCATCTGCGCGATGCGTTCGCCGATGCCCTGGATCGCCGCCACCGCCTTGGTGGTCGCCGCCTGGATCTCGGTGATCTGGCGCGAGATGTTCTCGGTTGCGCGCGTCGTCTGGGTCGCGAGGCTCTTCACCTCGCTCGCCACCACGGCGAAGCCCTTGCCGGCTTCCCCGGCGCGCGCCGCCTCGATCGTCGCATTCAGCGCGAGCAGGTTGGTCTGCGCCGCGATGTCGGTGATGAGCTGCACGACCTGGCCGATTTCCTGCGCCGCGGTCGCGAGCCCCTGGACCGAGGCATCGACCGCCGCGGCCTCGCGCACCGCTTCCTGGGCGACGCCGCTCGCGCTCTGCACGCGCCGGGTGATCTCGACGACCGAGGCCGAAAGTTCCTCCGTCGCCGCGGCGACGGTCTGGACCTCGGCGGCGGACTGATCGGCGCTCGCGGCCACGGAGCCGGCCCGCGCGCCGGTCGTCTCGCTGGCCGAGGAGACGGTGTCGGCCGCACGGGTCATGGCCTCGGCGGCCTCGCCCAGCCGTTGCAGGGCGGTGCGGGCGGCGGCGTCGAAGCCGCTCACCTGGTGTTCGATGCGCGTGGCGCGCTCGGCCTTGGCGCGTTCCTCGGCGGCGCGCTCGGCCTCCGCGGCACGGCTGCGGACGGCGGCATCCTTGAAGGCTTCGAGCGCCTGGGCGAGCTCGCCGACCTCATCCTCGCGGCCGAGATGCGGCACGACCACGTCGAGCTGCCCGCCTGCCACGGCGGTCATCGCGCCGGTGATCTCGGTCAGCGCGCCGAGCACCTTGCGCCGGAAGAGCCAGCCGCCGACCCCGAGGGCCGCGAGCCCGAGGCCCAGCGCCACCAGGCCGATGATCAGGTTCTGCCACGCATCGGCATAGCCACCCTCCGCCTCGCTCACCAGCACTGCGCTGGCGGCGTCGCGCAGGGCGCCCACGTCGCGGAAGGCGTCCACCGCGCCATTCCAGGCCTGTTCGCCGGTTTGCGGCGTGCCCTGGCGGGCCTCCTCCACCGTGCGGTCGACCAGCCGCTTGTTGGGCGCGAGGACCCGCTCGAGCATCGTCTCATAGGCGCTGACCAGTTCCGGCGCCGCGTCGCCGCTGGCCATGCGGGAAGCCATTTCGGCCGTCAGCGTGTCGTAGCGGCCAAGCGCCGTGTCGATGCTGCGCAGCTCCGCCGGGGTCGCGGCGCGGCCGACGCGCACGCTCGGCCCGGTGGGCACCAGGAAGCCTGAGATCGCCTCCCGCAGGTCCACGGTCAGCCGCGCCATCGAGGCCGGGGTCTGCAAGCTGGGGCTGAGCCGGCTGATCTGCTGCTCGATCGCCGGGATAAGGCGGCTGAACTGCGCCTGCGCGGTCAGGGTGCGGGCGGAAAGCTGCGGCTGCAGCGCCAGGCGCTGTTCCCGCGACTGGCTGCGGCCGGCTTCGGCATCGCGACGCACCGCGTTCATGGCCGCCTGGAGGTCGGCGAGCGCGGTACCGACATTGCGCGGCAGCACGGTACCCGCCCGTTCGATCGCCGACCGCGTCTGGGCGATCTGCGCGTCGAGCTCCGACCGCGCTTCGACGAAGCGGGCCCGCGTGGCGGCTTCCTGCGCGGCGTCGCTGGTGATGAAGCGCGTCATGGTGGAACGGTCTTCGGCGACCAGCAGCGGCAGCCGCGTGATGCCGGCGAAGGTGCGGCTGAGCGCGACGGCGTCCCCGGCCTTGTCGAGTTCCTGCAGGTTGGACCGCAGGAGCAGCCCGCCTGCCACGAGGGCCGCGACGGCAATGCCGCCCAGCGCCGTTGTCGCGATGGTTCGAATGCGCACGCGGAAAAGCTCCTCCCGCTGATGCCCGTGTCGATGCGGGCGGCCAGATGACGCGGCCTCGCCGCGCCCATGGCCCATCATGCGCCGCATGCGTTAATGGATTGGCCCATGCGGCGATGCAGCACGGCCGTCATCCGGGCGGGGTTGGAAGCGCGCCCGTTCCGCGCCACCCTGGGCCATCCGCCACGGGAGAGAGCGCCATGCCCAAGATCGCCATCCATGTTGAATTCCGCCCCAAGCCCGGCAGCCACGCCGCCTTCGACGCGCTGATCCGCGAGCACGCGGCGCTGACGGTGCAGGAGGAACCGGGCTGCGAACGGTTCGAGGTGCTGCAGCCGCTGAAGCAGGACGGGACCAAGGACGAATCCCGCATCATGCTGGTCGAGGTCTACAGCGACCGCGACGCGGTGAAGGCGCATACGCAGAACCCGCGCATGCCCAAGGTGCGGGAGGCCTACACCCCGCTGATCGAGGAACGCATCCTGACCATGTGCGAGCTGTAGGCCGGCCGCATCAGCGCGCGCGGCCCAGCAGGCGCCGCGCGCGTTCCACCACGGGCAGGTCGATCATCTGCCCTTCAAAGGCGACGGCACCCTTGCCTTCCGCCAGCGCCGCGTCGAAGGCCGCGATAAGGGCGCGGGCGCGCTCCACCTCGGCCGGGGAGGGGCCGTATTCCTCGTTGATGATGGGCACCTGCGCGGGGTGGATGCAGGCCTGGCAGGCGAAGCCCAGCGCCCGCGAGCGCCGCAGCGAGGCGCGATAGCCCGCGAGGTCCGAGAAATCCGCGAAGGGCCCCACGGAACCCAGCGGCTGGATCCGCGCCGCCCGCGCCGCGGCCACGACCATCATGCCGAAATGATAGAGCAGGTCGGCACCCGGCACGGCTTCGAGCTCGGTGGACAGGTCCTCCGCCCCGACCCCGAGCGCGACCACGCGCGGATCGGCGGCGGCGATCGCACCGAGCAGCGGCAGCGCATCCGGCGTCTCGACGATCGCGGCGAAGCGCGTATGGCCCGGCGTCATGCCCTGCGCGGCTTCGCGCGCGGCCACGACTTCCGACAGAAGCCGGATGTGTTCCGGCCCCATCACCTTGGGCAGCATCAGCGTGCCCACGGCGGGCATCACCGCAGCGGCAATGTCGGGAATGGCGAGGTCGAGCGGACGGTTGATGCGCACCGCGACCTCGGCGCCGGCCTGGCTGACGAGCACGGCGGCGGTGGGCAGCGCGTCGCGCGCGGCCTGCTTCTCGCCGGGCGGGATCGAGTCCTCGAGGTCGAGGATGATCACGTCGGCGCCGCGCGTATGCGCCTTGGCGACGAATTTCTCGCCCGTGGCGGGGACGAACATCAGCGACCGCCAGGTCGCGGGGGCCGGGCGCGTCATGCGAGGGCAAGCTCCATCGTCGCGCAGAGATTGCCGTCCTTGTCGGCGGCCCAGCAGGCCATCTTCCCATCGGCGGGTTCGGCGCCGCACAGCGTGACGGTGTCGCCGACCCAGAGCGGCCGGGCGAGCCGCGCGGTGAAGCCCGTGAGCCGTCCCGGCGCGCGCTTCAGGGCGGCATCCAGCAGCAACTGCATGGTCAGCCCGCCATTCTGCACCGTGGCCGGATAGCCTTCCTCATGCCGCGCATAGTCGGCGTCGTAGTGGATGCGATGCGCATTCCACGTCACCGACGAATACCGGAACACCAGCGCCGAGGAGAGCAGCACCTGGTCCGCATAGATCCCGTTGGTCGGGGCGGGCACGGGCGGCGTCTGCGGGCTCGCCTGGCCGGGCGGCGGGGCCTCGCGGTACATGGCGTCGAACTCGTCGACCGCGACGGTGCGGCCTTCGCATTCGATGACGTGGCGCATGGTCAGGATCGCCATGCGACCGGTGCGGCCGATCTTGGGCAGCACCTGCGCGACGATGGCGCGCTTGATCGCCGGCGTGCCGATGCGCAGGCCTTCGTTGATGGTCACGCGGCGGCCGGCGCCCATCCGCCGCGGCAGCGGGATGGGCGGCAGGAAGACACCCTTGTTGGGATGCCCGTCGGGGCCGATGTCGGACTGCTTCGCGATGTCGGGGAAGAACATCGTGAACCAGTGCGGCGGCAGCGCATCGCCCTGCTTCAGGGAAGCCGGGTCGATATCCAGCATGCCGGCGATGCGGCGCGCGGCGGAGAGGCCGATCTCATCCTCCACGACACGCTCGCGGCCGACCCAGGATTGCAGGCCGGCGATCGCGGCCTCGAATTCGGCGTCGGTCGTCATCAGTTCATGGTGTCCCAGCAGAGCCGCGCGAGGCGCCCGGCGGTCGAGAACATCGCCGAGGCGCCGGGCATGCCGTCCGGCATCGTGACCGGCACCTGGTCCATGTATACGGTGATGATGAAGCGCGGCGTCTCGCCCTTGTAGACGATGCCGGCATCCATCCGCCCGCGCTGGCCCTTGCCGGTCTTGTTCGCGACCTTGGTGCCATCGGGCAGCAGGCAGGGGATCAGGTTGCGCAGCCGCTGCCAGGACAGGATGTCGAGGGCGAGCTGGCACAGCTCCGGCGTCGCGCCGAGGAAGGCCGCCGCCTCGGCATCCGTCGAGCCCGCGAGCATGCGGTCGAGCAGCAGCCCCTGGTCGCGCGCCGTGGTCGAGGCGAGCGCCGTCAGCGAGACATCCCAGGGCAGGTCCGGGGCGGGGAAGTTCACGCGGTGCGTGGTGTCCTTCATCCCGATCCGCTGGCACCAGGCGTTCAGCGCGTCGCGGTCCAGCCGCTCCAGCGCGATCTGCGTGCAGACATTGTCCGAGGTGATGATCATGTTCGCCAGCACGTCGCGGAAGGGAATGACGCAGCCGGGGGTCATGAACTGGTAGGTGCCGCTCTTCACGCCTTCCTGCAGGCGTGCCTCGATGGTGCAGGGCTCGGCGAGGCGCAGCTTGCCCTCATGCACCTTGGACAGCGCGTGCATCAGGATCGAGGTCTTGCGCGTGCTGGCCGAGGGCAGGACGAGATCACCCGCGCGATCGGCCTCCCATCCCGTGGCGAGGTCCTTCACATACCAGCTCGTGTGGAAGGGTTGCGCATCGCAGACGGCGTTCAGTCGCGCGGCGAGATCCTGCATCGGGGGCTCCTCCTGATGGCGCGAAGGCTAGTCCGGCCGGCGCGGCGTGGCCAGGGCGGGGCGGCCGCGATATCCTGCGCCCAATCAGGCGGAGGAAGCCCATGCGGACGGAAGTCAGGCGCGTCGCGGTCATCGGAGCAGGAACGATCGGTGCATCCTGGGCCGCGTATTTCCTCAGCCGCGGCATTCCGGTCGGGGTCAGCGATCCGTCCCCGGGCGCGCCGGACCTGCTGCGGCGGATGATCGACAATGCCTGGCCGGTGCTGATGCGGCTCGGGGGCAAGGCGGATGCGGACCCGGCGGCCTGGAGCTTCCATGCCGATCCCGTCGCGGCGTTGGAAGGCGCCGATTTCGTGCAGGAGAACGCGCCAGAGCGTCTCGAGATCAAGCAGGAGCTGTTGCAGCGCATCGACGCCGCGCTGCCGGCGGATGTGGTGATCGCCTCCTCGACATCGGGGCTGCTGGCCTCCCGCCTGTCGGAACGCTGCGGGCATCCGGAGCGCGTCGTGATCGGCCATCCCTTCAACCCGCCGCATCTGATCCCGCTGGTGGAGGTCGTCGGCGGCGCGAAGGGCAGTCCGGAGGCCGTCGCGGCGGCGCTGGCGATCTATCGCGCCATCGGCAAGCACCCGATCGAGATCCGCAAGGAAGTGCCGGGCCACCTCGCCAACCGCCTGCAGGCGGCGCTGTGGCGGGAGGCGGTGCATCTGGTCGCCGAGGGCGTCGCGTCGGTCGCCGATGTCGATGCCGCGATCAGCGAGGGCCCGGGCCTGCGCTGGGCGCTGATGGGGCCGCATGCCACCTTCCACCTGGCGGGCGGGGAAGGGGGCATCGACCATTTCATGCACCACCTGCTGCCGGCGGTGACGTCGTGGTGGAAGGACCTCGGCAACGAGACGGGCGTTGCCGAGGCCGTGCAGCGCGCCCTGGTGCAGGGCGTCGCGGAGGAGACGGACGGCGCCGGCATCGCGGAACTCGTCCGCCGACGCGACGCCGCCCTGGTGCGCCTGCTGGAGGCGCGGTCCTTATAGCAGGAACCAGTTCGCCGCCGGCCCCGTTGCGCTGGTGACGTCGATCGCGAAGTCGGCCGAGCCGTCCCCGTTGATGTCACCCCGCACCTGGTAGAGGTTGGTGCCGGTCGAGGCGACCATCACCTGGCCGGCATGGCCGTCGAAGGCGTTGACGTAGGTGAAGGCCTGGTCCCCGGCGAGCGACGCGTTGGCGTCGATCTGCCGCAGGTCGATCCGGTCCTGCCCCGCCGTGAAGTCCATGATGCGGTCCGGTGCCGCGACGGTGCTGTCCGAGGGAGTGAGGAAGCGGAACTGATCCGCCCCGGCGCCGCCGATCAGCACGTCCTTGCCGGCACCGCCGATCAGGACATCGTTGCCGCCGCCGCCATCCAGCGTGTCGTTGCCGTCCTTGCCCCACAGCGCGTTGACGCCGTCATTGCCGATGATGGTGTTGTCCAGCAGGTTGCCGATGCCGGTCTTGACCGAGGCGCCGGTGAGCAACAGCGTCTCGACATTGGCGGAGAGGGAGTAGCTGGCCCCGTCCACCACCGAGACGGTGTCGGCGCCCATGCCTTCGAGTTCCCCGATGCGGTCGCCCGGCTGGTCGACGATGTAGAAGTCGTTGCCGGCACCGCCGAGCAGCATGTCCTTGCCCGCACCGCCGTTGAGCGTGTCGGCACCGGCGTAGCCGTACAGGGTATCGGCGCCGGCGCCGCCGACGACCAGGTTGTCGAGTGCATTCCCGGCGATCCGCGCGCCGCCCGTGGCGGTCGCGATCACGGCCTCGACCTGAGCCGGGGCGTTGTAGGAGGCCAGGCTCGTCTCGACCGTATCCTGGCCGCCGCCCGCCGCCTCGATCACCACGTCACCGGTCGAGTTGACCTTGAAGTAGTCGTTCCCGGCGCCGCCGATCATACGGTCGTTGCCGGCGCCGCCATCCAGCGTGTCGTTGCCGGCGCCGCCATCGAGCGTGTCATTCCCCGCGAGGCCGAGCAGCAGGTCGTTGCCGCCATTCCCCTGGGCGAAGTCCGCGCCCGCCGTCAGCGTCGGCGCATCGGCGGTGTTGCCGCTGCCGACGAAGTGGCTGCCCGTCACGTCGGTGGCGGTGGAATAGACGGTGTTGCTCGACGAGCCGTTCGAGACCGTGACGGCAAGCCGCAGCGCCTCGCCCACCTCGCCGGAGCCCGGGGTGAAGCTGGAGGAGGTGGCTCCCGCGACCGCCTTCCAACTCCCGCTCTCATAGGATTGCCACTGATAGCCGACGGTCATGCCCGAGAAGGAGCCGCTGGTCGCGGCCACCACGGAACCGACCGCCGAATCCTGCGTCGGCGTCGTGTCGCTCACCGCCACGGTGAAGGTCGGCAGGGTGCCGCCACCGCCGCCACCCGTCTCGTCCCACGGATGGGCGACATCGAGCGTCGGCAGGGTGGTGAGGTAGGTCGTGCCCGTGACCGTCGCCGACCCGGAGGCGATCTGCCCCGAGGTGAGGCCATAGACGTCGTTGCCGCTGATGGTCGCCGTGACGCTCGTCGCGTTCGAGAGCAGGCGCGCGCTGGAGCTGTTGAGCTGGTTGATGACGATATTGTCGCTGATCAGCAGCGAGGAACCGGAATAGGGGCCGCCCTCGCCGCCGAAATGGATGATGGCGGGGTTATCGGTGGCCGAGCTCTGCTGGATGATGTTGCCGGTGATGGTGGCCTTGCCGCCATTCGGCACGTCGATGCTGTAGCTGCCGGTGCCGCCGCCCGCCGCGCCGTCATAGATGCGGTTGTCGGTGATGACGGTGACCTGCGCGCGGCTCTTGATCTGATGTCCGATCGAGGCGTCGTGGAAGTAGCTGTCCGTGATGGTCAGCTTCGCGAGGTCGTTGACGTAGATGTTGTGGGTGTAGCCGTCGCCGGTGCCGTTCTTGGCGAATTCCGATCCGGTGATGGTGATGGTGCCGGTCGAATTCGGGTTGGCGAGCAGCCCGTTCTGGTTGTCGTGGAAATACGAATTGACGATGGTCAGGTTGCCGGACTGGTAGCGGATGCCGGCCCCGTTGCCGTCCGGCACTGTCGCGCCGGAGAACGACATGTTCTCGATACGCACATCCCCGTCGATGACGAAGATGCCCTTGCCGTTCGAGGGCTGCGTGGTGGCGACGATGTTCGCCATGCCGCCCACGCCGACGATCGAGATGTTCTTAGTGATCTGTGCGAAATCGTTATAATAAGTGCCCGCTTGGACAGCAATCGTGTCGCCGTTCTGGGATGCTGCGATCGCCGCAGCAATCGTGGTGTATTGCTGGCCGGAGCCTACGGTAAGAGTTGCCAAGGTCTTGCCCCCTTTTCATCCAGGCAGAACCGCTGAGTGTTGTTCCAGGCAGATAATACATGCCATGGCACTCAATGATTCTGTCGCTGCACTTGTTGTGCTGCGGGGCGCAGAGACAACCATAAATTGTGGCATTGACGCGGCAGGGTCCATGAAACGCGAGGGTGTCGCGGGCTTGTGAAGCCGCCCGAAACCGCGCGTCAGGCGCCTGGCCGGCTGGGTTGACGCTGCTGGTGGAAGGGGGGAAGGGCCCGCGAATGAGGCTCGCAGGGCAGGGCCTGGCGGGGCGGCCGCATGCGGAACAAGGACTGACGACAGGTCAGAAGAAGATCAGCCCTGTCGCTTCGGAATCAGTCCCCGCGAAGCGTTCCGGAGACAGCGCGGCTGCCGTAATACCGCATCGCCCCGGGATGCCAGGGCAGCACGGTATTCTGCACGAAATTCGCCGGCACCGTCGCGGCGGCGGCCGGATGCGCCTCGATCAGCGCGGCCTGGTAGGCGAAGACGTCGCGCACGATCTCGAAGGCGAGGCTTGCCGGCATATCGCGCCGCGCGACGGCGAGGTTGGCGAGCCCGACGGTCGCATAGGCCCGGTTCAGCGAGGGATAGGTCCCGGCGGGGATGTTCACCGCGCCGAGTTCGGGGATGGCCAGGCGCGCCTGCGTCACCTGCGCCGGGGTAAAGGGCACGAAGCGTATGGCGCGGCGCGCCTCGAGAGCCGCGATGGCCGGGAAGGGCGCGCCGGAGGCGACGGCCATTGCGTCGAACGCGCCGGCGGCGAAGCGCTCGGCAAGGGCGTCCCAGGTGCCATGGACCGGTTGGATCGGCGCGCCGATCGCGGCGAAGAGGCGCGGTTCGTAATCGGCGCCCGTGCCCCCCTGCGGGCCGACCGCGACCGGGCGGCCAGCGAGCTGCGCGAGGTCGATGATCGGCGAGTCCCGCCGCACCACGACATGGAACGGCGTGTCGAACATGACGAAGAGCGCGAGCGCGGTGGTTCCCCGCGCTTCCCGCACCGCGCCGGTGGTCACGAAGGCGACCTGCACCTCGCCCGCCGCGAGGAGGCGGAGGTTCTCCGCCGGTCCGCTGGTCTGGCGGCTGTTCACCGCGATGCCGAGCTCGCGCGTCAGCATCTGCGCCAGGCCCAGCCCATAGGCGTGATAGGCGCCGCCGGGCGAGGCCGTGCCGATGGCGATCGCCCGCGGCCAGTCGGGGTCCTGCGCACGCGCCGCCGGCGCTGCGAGCAGCGCCGACAGCCCGGCGAGCAGCGTGCGGCGGGGGGTCATGTCTCCCGGTCCTCGCGGCGGGTCAGCACGGATTCGGGCGTATCGGCCTCGGCTTCGGTCTCGCCGGCGAGGACGCGCCTCATGCGATCCGCATCGAGTGCGTTTTCCCAGCGCGCCACCACCACCGTCGCGACGCCGTTGCCGACCAGGTTGGTCAGGGCGCGCGCCTCGGACATGAAGCGGTCGACGCCGAGGATCAGCGCGATGGAGGCGACGGGCACCGTGCCCAGGGAGGAGAGCGTGGCCGCGAGCACGATGAAGCCCGACCCCGTCACCCCCGCCGCGCCCTTGGAGGTCAGCAGCAGGATGCCGATCAGCCCGAGCTCATGGCTCAGGGTCAGCGGCGTATTGGTGGCCTGGGCGAGGAAGATCGCCGCCATGGTGAGGTAGATGCAGGTGCCGTCGAGGTTGAAGGAATAGCCGGTCGGGATCACCAGCCCGACGACCGACTTCTCGACGCCGAGATTCTCCATCTTCGCCAGCATGCGCGGCAGCGCGGCCTCGGAGGAGGAGGTGCCGAGCACGATCAGCAGCTCCTCCTTGATGTAGGCGATGAAGCGGAAGATCGAGAAGCCGCAGAACCAGGACACGATGCCGAGCACGCCGAGCACGAAGAGCAGGCAGGTGACGTAGAAGCCCGCCATCAGCGAGCCGAGCTGGAGCAGCGTGCCGACGCCGTAGCGCCCGATGGTGAAGGCCATGGCCCCGAAGGCGCCGAGCCAGGCCACCTTCATCACCATCGCGACGATGCCGAAGAAGACATGCGCCACGCTGTCGATCAGGTGCAGCAGCGGCTTGCCCCGGTTCCCCAGGGCCTGCAGCGCGAAGGCAAAAAGCACGGCGATCAGCAGCACCTGCAGGATCTCGCCTTCCGCGAAGGCACCGACCACCGTGTTGGGGATGATGTGCAGGATGAAATCGACGGGGTTCTGGTGCGCCGCCTGGGATGTGTAGGTCGCGATGGCCCGCGTATCGAGCGAGGCCGGATCGACATTCATCCCCGCGCCCGGCTTCCACAGGTTCACCACCACGAGGCCGATGATCAGGGCGACGGTGGTCATCACCTCGAAATAGACCAGCGCCTTGATGCCGACGCGCCCGACCTTCTTCATGTCGTCCATGCCGGCGATGCCGTGCACGACGGTGCAGAAGATGATCGGGGCGATCAGCATCTTGATCAGCTTGATGAAGCCATCGCCGAAGGGCTTCATCTCCACCGCGATCGCCGGCCAGAAATGGCCAAGGAGGATGCCGACCAGGATCGCCGCCAGGACCTGGGCGTAGAGGTGCCGCCACCAGGGGTGGTGGGGGATGGTGGCCGTATCGGCCGCGGCGCTTGCCATGGGTGTGCTCCTCGACGTCGCGACGGCCGGGCCGTGGAGGAGATGGGCGGCGGCCGCGATCGCGGTTCGCCCTTGCACCACAGCGCCGCGGCGCCTGGAAGCCCCGATCCGTCACGGCAGGCTGAGGAGAGCACGCATCGGCCATGCGCTGGAAGCCGGTTCGGGCGTCCGGCGGCGCAACATCGTGCGGGGCGGCAATGCCGCCGCCCAGGGCATGGGTCGCGCGGGCTGGGGCCCGCCGATCGAACGGCGCTTCAGCGCCGTCCGCGGACCAGCCTGCCGGGCAGGGCGCCCGTCGCTTCCCCGTCGCGATAGGTGACCTGGCCCGCGACCACCGTCGCGGCATAGCCCCGTGCGCGCTGCAGCAGGCGACGCCCGCCGGCGGGCAGGTCCGCGACCATGCGCGGCGCGTCGAGCGACAGCGTGGCCAGGTCGAAGACGTTCACATCGGCCTTGAGCCCTGGCTTCAGGAGGCCGCGATCCGACAGCCCCGCGGCGCGCGCGGTGTCGGAGGTCAGGCGGCGGACGATCTCGGGCAGCGCGAAGACCTGTTCCTTCGCGTCCCGTGCCCAATAGGCCAGCAGGAAGGTCGGAAAGGAGCCATCCGAGATGAAGCCGACATGCGCCCCGCCATCCGACAGGCCGGCGACGGCGTTCGGATGGCGCAGGCATTCGGCGCTGGCCGAGAGCGTGTAGTCGTGGAAGTTCGTCAGCGGCGCGAAGATGAAATTCGCTCCATCATTCGCGGTCAGGATGTCGTAGGCGACTTCCTCCGCGCTGCGGCCTTCCCGCGCGGCGATGGCCGCGATCGAGGCTTCCCGCGGCGGGGCGTAGTCGGGCGGGTCGCCGAAGGGGAACATGCGTTCGAAGGACAGGCGGGTGATCAGCGGGAAGCTCGATCCGCTGACCCGGTCCTCGCCAAGGATGCGTGCGCGCAGGGCGGGGTCGCGCATCGCCTCGGCCCGCGCCGCCGCGGGCAGATGCGCGATCGCCTTGTAGGACGCGCAGCCCGAGAAGGGGTTCTGGCTGCCGTTCAGCCCCAGCAGGATGCCGATCGGGCGTGGCGGAAAGACCGGGCGGATGGGCAGGCCATCCGCCGCCGCCGAATCCGACAGGGCCAGGAGCTCGCGCCATGCCTCGGTGCGGTCGTGCCGGGCGGTCAGGGAGAAGAGCACCGGCTGGCCCGATGCCTCCGTCACTCGCCGCACCATCGCGAACTCCGTCGCGGGATCGGGCGTGTTCCAGTCGGACACCAGTTCCAGCAAGCCGCCGCCGCCGTCGCGCAGGCCGAGCGCGAGTCCGCGCAACTCTTCCTCCTGGGCGCGCAGGGTCGGTGTCGGATCGCCCTTCAGCGTCTTGTGGCTGATGGTCCGCGAGGTGGAGACGCCGAAGGCGCCGGCACGGACCGCTTCCGCCGTGATGGCCCGCATCTGCGCGATATCCGCCTGGTTGGCGTCCTCGAGCGCGAGGCCGCGTTCGGCCATCACATGCACCCGCAGCGCGCCGTGCGGCAGCAGCGTGCAGATGTCGATGTCGCGCGGCTTCGCATCGAGCGCGTCGAGATATTCCGGGAAGGTCTCCCACCGCCAGTCGAGGCCTTCATGCAGGATGGGGCCGGGGATGTCCTCCACGCCCTCCATCAGCTCGATCAGCTTCTCGCGGTCGGCGGCGCGGCAGGGGGCGAAGCCGACGCCGCAATTGCCCATCAGCGCCGTGGTCACGCCATGCCAGGCCGAGGGCGCGAGATGGGAATCCCACACCGCCTGGCCGTCGTAATGGGTGTGAATATCGACGAAGCCGGGGGTGACGAGCAGGCCCTCGGCCCTGATCTCCTCGCGGCCCTGCTCGGCCACGCGGCCGATGGCGGCGATGCGCCCGCCCTCGATGGCGACATCGGCCTCGAAGGGCGCGGCGCCGCTGCCGTCCACCACTGTCCCGCCGCGGATGACCAGATCTGCCATGGCTGCGCTTCCTTCCCGTTTGCCCGAAGCCTGGGCCGCGAGGGATGGGGCGTCAATCAGGGCGTCTGCTCAATTCTTGGGCAACAGTAGGGCGGCGAAATGCGCGCCAGCCTGCACATCCGGTGGACCACGGATTGCATCCATGGGAAATGCAGAATCAACGCATTCGGGACCGGTCATGTCGATCCACGTTGCCCTGACGCATCGCACTTCCTACCGCTATGAGCGGCCGGCGAACCTTGGCCCGCAAACCATCCGGCTGCGCCCGGCCCCGCATAGCCGGACCCCCGTCCTGTCCTATGCGCTCAAGGTCGAGCCGCAGCCCCACTTCCTGAACTGGCAGCAGGACCCGCAGGGCAATTTCCTCGCCCGCGTCGTCTTCCCCGAGCGGGTGACGCATTTCGACGTGACGGTGGACCTCGTCGCCGACATGGCGACGATCAACCCCTTCGACTTCTTCCTCGAACCCGAGGCCGAGACCTTCCCCTTCGCCTATGACCCGGCGCTGGAACAGGAACTCGCGCCGTTCCGCCGCATCGACCCGGCGGGACCGCTGCTCGATGCCCTGCTCGCCGAGATCCCGAAGGGGGAGCAGCGGACGGTCGACATGCTCGTGGCCATCAACCAGATGGTCCAGAGCCGCATCTCCTATGTGGTCCGCATGGAACCCGGCGTCTGGCCGCCCGAGCAGACGCTCGGCGAGGGCCGCGGCTCCTGCCGCGATTCCGGCTGGCTGCTGGTGCAGCTCCTGCGCCGGCTGGGCTTCGCGGCGCGCTTCGTCTCGGGCTACCTGATCCAGCTCGTCGCGGACCAGAAGCCGCTGGAAGGGCCGGAGGGGCCGGAGGCCGACTTCACCGACCTGCATGCCTGGGCCGAGGTGTATCTGCCCGGCGCCGGCTGGATCGGCCTCGATGCGACCTCCGGCCTCATGACGGGCGAGGGCCACATCCCGCTTGCGGCGACGCCGGAACCGCAATCCGCGGCGCCGATCTCGGGCGCGCTCGAGAAGATCGAGACCGAGTTCGGCTTCGAGATGTCGCTGCGCCGCATCCGCGAGACGCCGCGCGTCACCAAACCCTATTCCGACGCGCAATGGTCCGCGATTCGCGACGCGGGCGAGGGGGTGGACCGCAAGCTGAAGTCGCTCGGCCTGCGCCTGACCATGGGGGGCGAGCCGACCTTCGTCGCGGCCTCCGACCGCGACGCGGCGGAATGGAACACCGATGCGCTGGGCCCGACCAAGCGTGGCTTCGCCGGCCGGCTGCTGCGGCGGCTGGCGCCGATGTGGTCGCCGGGCGCGGCGCTGCAATACGCCATGGGCAAGCACTACCCCGGCGAGCAACTGCCGCGCTGGGCGCTCTATTCCCATTGGCGCGCGGATGGGGAGCCGGTCTGGGCCGACCCGTCGCTGCTCGCCTCCGACGACGACCGGGACAACGCCACGGCCGCCGATGCGGCGCGCTTCGCACGGCTGCTGGCCGAACGGCTCCAGGTCGATCCGGACCTGGTGCAGGGCGCGCATGAGGACATCCACTACTATCTGTGGAAGGAACAGCGCCTGCCGGCCAATGTGGTGGTCGAGGATTCGAAGCTCGCCGACGAGCTGGAGCGCAAGCGCCTCGCCCGCATCTATGGCCAGGGGCTGTCCTCGGAAGTGGGCTCGGTCCTGCCGATCCGCCGCGTGATCCAGGATGGCGTGCGGCGCTGGCAGTCAGGCCGTTGGTTCTTCCGCGGCGACCACATGTTCCTCATTCCTGGCGACAACCCGCTCGGCTTCCGCCTGCCGCTTTCCTCGCTGCCCTGGATGTCGCCCGAGGACGCGGTGCGGGAGCAGGAGTTCGAGGCCGACCCCTTCGCCTGGCGCGACGACCTGCCGCCGCACGCGGCCCTCGTCGCGCAGCGGGCGATGCGCGCGCAGATGCAGCCCGAGAGCCTCGGCCAGCGGGCCCTGCGCTCGCCGCGACCGGGCGAGGGCACCGCGTCGTCGATCGAGGATTTCCGCCCGCAGTACCAGGAGCTGCCGGTGGTGGGCGAATCCGACCCCGGCGTGGTGCGGACCGCGCTGACGGTCGAAGCGCGCGACGGCAAGCTGCACATCTTCTACCCGCCGCTCTTCCAGGCCGAGGATTGGCTCGACCTGACCGCGGCGGTCGAGGCCACGGCCGCCGAGATGGGCCGCAAGGTGGTGCTGGAAGGCTATCTGCCGCCGTCCGACCCGCGGCTGATGCATTTCTCGGTCACGCCGGACCCGGGTGTGATCGAGGTGAACATCCATCCAGCCCACCGGTGGGACGATGTGGTCGAGCGCACCGGGCAGCTCTATGAGGAGGCTCGCCAGGTCGGCCTCGCCGCCGAGAAGTTCATGCTGGACGGCCGCCATGTCGGCACCGGCGGCGGCAACCATGTGGTGATGGGCGGCGAGACGGTCGCCGAGAGCCCCTTCCTCAAGCGACCGGACCTGATCAAGTCGCTGGTCGGCTTCTGGCACAACCACCCCTCGCTGTCCTACCTGTTCAGCGGCTTGTTCATCGGCCCGACCAGCCAGCATCCGCGCATCGACGAGGCGCGGATGGATTCGATCCATGAGCTGGAGATCGCCTTCTCCAAGGTGCATGCTTGGCAGGAGGTGCCGCCCTGGCTGACCGACCGGCTGTTCCGCAACCTGCTCGCGGACATGACCGGCAACACCCACCGGACCGAATTCTGCATCGACAAGATGTACGATCCGGCGAGTTCCTCGGGCCGCCGGGGCCTGGTGGAATTCCGGGGCTTCGAGATGCCGCCGCACGCCCAGATGTCGGCGGTGCAGATGCTGTTGATGCGCGCGGCGCTCGCCGCCTTCTGGGAACGTCCTTACGAGCGCCGCCTGGTGCGTTGGGGTACGCGGCTGAACGACCAGTTCATGCTGCCCCACTTCGCCGAGCAGGATTTCCGCGACGCGCTCGATGAGCTGCGCAACCTGGGGGCACCGATCGACCCGGACTGGTTCGCCCCGCACCTCGCCTTCCGCTTCCCGCTGATCGGGGAAGTCACGGCGCATGATGTCGGGCTCGAGCTGCGTCATGCGCTCGAACCCTGGCATGTGCTGGCGGAGGAGCAGGTCAATGGCGGCACCGCCCGCTACGTCGATTCGAGCGCGGAGCGCGTGCAGGCGAAGGTGAGCAACTGGGTGCCAGACCGCTTCGCCCTCGCGGTGAATGGCGTCGGCGTGCCGCTGCGCGCGACGGAGCGCACGGGCGAATACGTCGCGGGCATCCGCTTCAAGGCGTGGAACCCGCCTTCGTCCCTGCATCCGACGATCCGGCCGCAGACGCCGCTGATCCTCGACGTCTTCGACCGATGGTCCGGGCGCAGCCTGGGCGGGCTGACCTACCACGTCGCCCATCCCGGCGGGCGCAACTACGACCGCTATCCCGTCAATGCCAATGAGGCCGAGGCGCGCCGCCGCGCCCGCTTCTTCCCCTTCGGCCATACGTCGGGCATCGCGACCCCGCCCGAGCCGCCGGCTGGCCTTGAGCTTCCCTTCACTCTAGACCTCAGACGCTATGGCTGATCTCGGAGTCCTTCCCGCCCTCGACGAGATGGTCGATGGGCGCGGCGGGGTTCGCGCCCATTGGCGGCCGCTGCTCGGTATCCTGGGTGGCATGGGGGAGGGGGTGCTGGCCGATCGCGCCCGCCGCCTCGACCGTGCCTTCGAGGATGAGGGCATGGCCGGTGTCCTGCCCGGCGCGAAGCGCGACGCCATCTGGCGCTGCGACCCGCTGCCCATGGTGCTGCCGCCGGCCGAATTCGCCGCGCTCGAAGCCGGGATGATCCAGCGCGCGCGGCTGCTGGAGGCGATCCTTGCCGATCTCTACGGCCCGCAGGCGCTGCTGGCCGAAGGGTTGCTCCCGCCCGAACTCGTCTTCGCCAATCCGGGCTTCCTGCGTGCCTGCCACAGCCACGGCACGGCGCCGCCCTCGCCGCAACTGCATCTCTACGCTGTCGACCTGGTGCGCGGGCCGGACGGTGCCTGGCAGGTGCTGGCGGACCGCACCACGGCGCCCGCCGGCCCGGGCATGGCGCGCGAGAACCGCCGCCTGCTCGGCCGCGTGATGCCAGAGGCCTTCCGCGGCGTGCAGGTGCGCTCGATGCGCCCCTTCTTCGACCTGTGGCAGGATGCGGTGCAGCGCCTCGCCCCGCCGGAACATGGCGATCCCGCTGTCGCCCTGCTGACCCGCGGCACCTACAGCCCGCGCTGGTTCGAGGACATGCTGCTCTCGCGCGAGCTGTCCTGCGCGCTCGTGGAATGCGGCGACCTCACGGTGCGCGACGGCACGCTGAACCTGAAGACCCTGCAAGGGCTGCAGCGGGTCGATGTGCTGCTCTCCCGCGTGGATGGCGCCTCGCTCGATCCGTTGGAGAGCAGCGAGGCCGGCACCTTCGGCGTGCCGGGCCTGCTGGACGCGGCGCGGCACGGCGCGGTGCGCATCCTCAACGCGCCGGGCGCGGCGCTGGCCGAGGCCCCCGCCTTCGCCGCCTTCCTGCCGGCCCTGGCGCGGCGCCTGCTCGGCGAGGCGCTGGTCCTGCCATCGGTCGAGCATGTCTGGCTCGGCGCGGATGGCGCGGTGGATCGCATCGCGCGCGAGCGCGGCTGGACGCTGCGGCGCGCCGCCGGCACCGCGCCGCTGCCGCCCGAACAGGCGGAGGCACTGATGCGGGCCAACCCCGCCGCCTTCTGCGCGGCGCGGCTTCCCACCCCATCGGTCGTGCCCTGCGTCGTCGGCGACGGGCTCGAACCGCTGCCGCTGGTGCTGCGGCTCTTCGCCGTCTTCGACAGCGCCGACTGGCGGGTCATGCCCGGGGGCCTCGCCCGCATCGGGGAGGCCGGGGCGCTTGGCGGACCGTTGCCGCCACAGGGCCTGTCCAAGGATGTGTGGGTGCTCGCCGAGGAAGGCAGCAACATCATCGGTCCGGCCGCGACGCAGCTTCCGCCGCTGCCGATCCGCCGCGCCCCCGGCGCGCTGCCCTCCCGCGTCGCGGACAACCTGTTCTGGCTCGGCCGCTACACGGAACGGCTGGAACGTGCCGCGCGGCTGGTGCGCGCGACCCAGGCCCGGATCTCCCGCGGCGTGGTCCTCCCGCGCGAGGCGGCCGAGGTCGCCGCGCTGGCGCGCTGCCTCGCCCAGGCCGGCTTCACGGGGGCGGAGGAAGTGGCTGGTTCCGCCGCCGCCCAGGGGCTGCCGAGCGTGATCGCCGCGGCGTTGCGCGATGGCGGGGCGGTGATGCAGCTCGTCGATCGGATCGGCGCGCTGACGGCGATGGCGCGCGACCGGCTGACCGCCGACATGTACGCGACCTTCACGCTCACCCTGCGCGCCGCGCGGGCGGAGATGCAGCAGGCTGGCAGCAACCTCGAAGCCATCGGGCGCGCGATGATCGCCGTGCTGCGCTTCGCCACGGCCGTCGCGGGCGTCGCGGCGGAGAGCATGGTGCGTGGCGGCGCCTGGCTGTTCCTCGATCTCGGCCGGCGCGTCGAGCGCGCGCAGGCGATCGCGAGCGAGGTCGGCTTCGCGCTCGACCAGCCGCCGGCGCGCATCGAGGGTGGGCTGCGGCTGATCCTCGAGCTCTGCGACAGCGTCATCACCTATCGGAGCCGTTACCTGACCGTGCTGCAGCCCGCGCCGGCGCTCGACCTGGTGTTGGCGGACACCTCCAATCCACGCGCGCTCGCCTTCCAGCTCGAAGCCATCGCGCGCAACCTCTCTGAGGTCGCGAGCGCGGAGGACAGTGCCCTGCCGGGCGAGGCTGCCCTGCTGCTCGCGGAAGCGGAGGCGATGGTCGCGCAGGTGATCGCAGCGCCGGACCAGGCCATGGCCGCGGCGTCCCTGCCGCCGCAGCTCGAAGCGATGGGCGAACGGATCGGGGCGCTGTCGGATGCGGTCACGCGGCGCTATTTCGCGCTGCTGCCGGCCGCGCAGACGGTGGGTCTGGAAGGTGTCGAATCGGCATTGCGGGGGGCCGCGTGATCTATCGCCTGCGCCATGTCACCACCTATGCCTATGCGCATGCGGTCGACCTCGCCGCGCATCTGCTGCTGCTGACGCCGCGGCGGCTGGCGCATCAGCGGGTGAGCCGCGTGAACCTTGCCATCACGCCGGCGCCCTCCCACCAGACCGAGGCACCGGACCATTTTGGCAACCAGGCGATGCGCGTCTTCCTCGACGTGCCGCATGCGCGGTTCGAGGTGGTCGCCGACGCCCTGGTCGAGGTCCGCTTCCCCGACCCGCCGCCGGCGGCGGTGACGCCGCCCTGGGAGGCGGTGGCCGCGAGCGCGCGGCGCAGCGAGGCGGCGGAATTCGTCTTCCCCAGCCCCCTCGCGCCGCTGGTCGCCGCGGCGACGGGCTATGCCGCTGCCTCCTTCCCGGCTGGGCGGCCGGTGCTGGTGGGCCTGCTGGAGCTGATGGGCCGCATCCGCCGGGACTTCACCTACCGGCCCGGCGTCACCGGCATCCATACCCAGGTGGCCGAGGTGCTCGCCGGGCGCAGCGGTGTCTGCCAGGACTTCGCGCATGTGATGATCAGCGCGCTGCGCGGCCTTGGCCTGCCGGCCCGCTACGTCTCGGGTTATGTGCGGACGCGCCCGCCGCCGGGCGGCGTCGCGCGGCGCGGCGCGGATCAGTCCCACGCCTGGGTCGAGGCCTGGCTGGGGGAGGGGTTCGGCTGGGTTGGCCTCGATCCCACCAACGACATCGTGGTGCGCGACGAGCATGTGATCCTCGCCTGGGGACGCGACTTCGCCGATGTCAGCCCGCTGCGCGGCGTGATCCTCGGCGGCGGGGAGCACGGGCTGTGGGTCGCGGTGGATCTCGAGGAAGCGGAAGGACCCGTGCCGGCCTGAAACGATGCCCGCACCGGCGGCAGGACTGCTTCGTTGCAATGCAGTCGATGCATGGCTTGCGCAATTGTTGCTCATGGCGCGGTTGACGCGGCGGGCCGGCAAGATGACTGTTCGGCAACCCTCCGCGGAGACCAGCCAGCCATGAACGTCGTCAGCCCGCCTTCCGCCCTGCGCGGCATCAGCGAAGAAGAATGGAAGATCCGCTGCGACCTCGCGGCGCTGTATCGGCTCGTCGCGCATTTCCGGATGACCGACTTCATCTACACGCACATCAGCGCGCGGGTGCCGGGGCCCGAGCATCACTTCCTGATCAACAAGTACGGCGTGCTGTTCCATGAGATGCGCGCCTCCGACCTCGTGAAGATCGACCTCGACGGCAATGTGGTCGAGGAAGGTGCGGAATCGAAGCCGGTGAACGCCGCGGGCTTCACCATCCATTCGGCGATCCACATGGCGCGCGAGGATGCGCATGTGGTCGTGCATACGCACACCGAGGCCGGCATCGCCGTGTCCGCCCAGCGCCAGGGCCTGCTGCCGATCAGCCAGCACGCGCTGAAGTTCTACGGGCACCTCGCCTATCACGACTATGAAGGCATCGCGCTGGACCTCGATGAGCGCGACCGGCTGGTGAAGGATCTCGGCACGCACAATGCGATGATCCTGCGCAACCACGGCCTGCTGGTCTGCGGTCAGCACTCGGCGGAAGCCTTCCTCAACATCTATTACCTGGAACGCGCCTGCCAGGCGCAGATCTCCGCCATGGCGGGCGGCGCCGAGCTGGTGCTGCCGCCCGAGAGCGTGCGCCTGCACACCGCCGGCCAGTTCAACCGGCCGAACAAGGGCCAGGACGGCTTCAACATGGCCTGGGGCGCGGCGCTCCGGCTGATCGAGGACGGCAAGCCGGACTATCGTTCGTGACGGCTGATCTGCTGATTGCCGGCGGCCGCGTCTTCCGCGGCCTTGCCGGCGGCTTCACCGACGCGGTGGCGGTGAAGGACGGGCGCGTGCTCGCCCTCGGCGAGGATGCGCTGGCGGCGGCCGGGGCGGGGACGAAGCGGGTCGACCTCGGCGGCCGCATCGCCATCCCGGCCTTCAACGAAGCGCATATGCACCTGCTGCCCTATGGGCTCGGCCTCGCCAACGTGAACCTGCGCGCGGAGGAAGTGCGCACGCTCGACGAGCTGCTGCGCCGCATCCGCGTCGCGGCGCAGGCGGCGCCGAAGGGCGGCTGGGTGCTCGGGCGCGGCTACGACCATGGCGAGCTCGATGTCGGCCGCCATCCGACGGCCGAGGAGCTGGACGCGGCATCGCCCGACAACCCCGTGCTGATCGTGCGCACCTGCGGGCATGTCGGCGTGGCGAACAGCATGGCGATGAAGCTCGCCGGCGTCGGCCACAACACGCCGAACCCGGAAGGCGGCGTCATCGTCCGCAAGAACGGCAAGCTGACCGGCGAGTTCCAGGAACGCGCCAAGCGGCTGATCATGGATGTCGTCCCGCAGCCCGACCAGGCCCGGATGGTCGGGGCGATCGGCGCGGCCAACGACTATCTGGCCTCGCTCGGTTTCGCCTCGGCGACCGACATGAATGTCGGCATGACGGCGGGCCTCGCCGAGATCGCGGCCTATGAGGCGGCGCTCGAACAGGGGCGGCTGCCGCTGCGCATGTGGCAGGTGCTCGCGGGCAATCCGGAGGGCATCGCGCAGAAGGCCTGGGCGGAGGGCATGCGCCCGATGCAGGGCGACGATTCGCTGCGCTGGGGCGCGGTGAAGGTCTTCGCGGACGGGTCCGCCGGCGGCCTGACCGCGGCCTTCTTCGATCCCTATGTCGAGGCGATGGGCGGGGGCACCGGCGTCTTCACCTTCCCCGACGAGAAGATCCACGCCCTGCTGAAGCTCTATCACGAGCAGGGCTGGCAGCTCGACATCCACGCCATCGGCGATGCGGCGATCGAGCAGGTGCTGGTGGGCATGGAAGCGGCCGACAGCGAGGCGCATCCCTTCATCGGCCGCCGCCACCGCATCGAACATTGCGGCTTCGTCACGCGCGACCAGCGGCGCCGGATGAAGGCACGCGACATCCATCCGGTGCCCCAGGCGACCTTCATGTACGAGTTCGGCGATCTCTACGTGAAGGTCCTCGGGCATGAGCGCTCGGACCGCGCCTATCCGATGAAGACCTGGCTGGATGAGGGCGCGCATCCCGCCGCGTCGTCCGACTGTCCCGTCTGCACGGTCGATCCCTTCATCAACCTCTTCACCATGGTCACCCGCAAGACCAACAAGGGGACGGTGCTGGGGCCGGAGGAGATGCTGACGCCGGAAGAAGCGGTGCATTGCTACACCTGGTGCGGCGCCTTCACGCAATTCGCCGAGGAGCGGAAGGGCACGCTCGAACCCGGCATGCTCGCCGACATCGCGGTGCTGTCGAAGGATGTCTTCGCGATCGACCCGGACGAGATCCTGAAGACGCAGGCGGACCTCACCTTCCGCGACGGCACGGCGATCTTCGACCGGCACGGCGAGGCTGCGGGCGTCGCGGCGGCGCAATAACGTGCTGCGTCACGCGATTCATCGCCTTCTGCTCGCCATCCCGGTCATGTTCGGGGTGGTGCTGATCGGCTTCCTGCTGATGCAGGTGGTCCCCACCGACCCGGCGACGGTGCGCGCCGGGCCGGCCGCGACACCGGACGTGATCGCGGCGATCCGGGCCGATCTCGGCCTCGACCAGCCGCTCTATGTCCAGTTCGGGATGTATGTGTGGCGGCTGCTGCATGGGGATCTCGGTACCTCCATCATCAACAATGTGCCGGTGGTGCAGGAACTCGGGGCGACGATCGGCCCGACGCTCGAGCTGATGGTGGCGAGCCTGTTCTGGTCGATCCCGCTCGGCATCCTGCTCGGCACGCTGGCGGGATACTGGCGCGGATCGCTGTTCGATCGCGCCATCATGGCCTTCTCGGTCGCGGGCGTGTCGGTGCCGGTCTTCTTCCTCGGGCTGGTGCTGATCTGGTTCGTCGGCTTCCAGTGGCAGTTGCTGCCCTTCACGGGCCGCGCCGGGCCGATCTGGACCTGGGATGGCATTCAGTCGCTGATCCTGCCGGCGGTGACGCTGGGTGGCGTCTTCATCGGACCCGTGGCGCGCATGACGCGCACGGCGGTGCTGGACGTGCTTTCGGCGGACCATGTGCGCACGGCGCGCGCGAAGGGGCTGACGGAGCGGCTGGTCGTCACGCGCCATGCGCTGCGCAACGCCCTGGTGCCCGTGGTGACGCTGATCGGGTTGCAGATCGGCTTCCTGCTCGGCGGCGCCGTGGTGACGGAGACGGTGTTCTCCTGGCCCGGCGTGGGGCGGCTCGCGGTCGGCGCCATCCTGTCTTCCGACTTCCCGATGGCGCAGGGGACCATCATCGTGCTGTCGCTTGGCTTCATTTTCGTGAACCTCGCCGTGGACGTTCTCTACGCGGCGCTCGATCCGCGGGTGCGCGGGGCATGAGCGTGACCGTGGAAACCAACGACGAACCGGTGGCACCGCCGCGGCCGGGCGTGCTGTCGCGACTGCTGCGCGATCCAGGGGCAGCGATCTGCCTGTTTCTGGTGGTGCTGCTGATCGGGGCGGCGGTCTTCGCGCCGTGGCTCGCGCCGACCGATCCGTATGACAACGACCTGTCCAAGGCGATGCAGCCGCCGGGCAGCGAGGGGCTGCCGCTCGGCGCGGATGCGCAGGGGCGCGATCTCATCACGCGGCTGCTCTTCGGGCTGCGCGTGTCGCTGCTGATGGGCTTCGCCGCGGTGGCGGTGGGCGGCGGGATCGGGGCGATGCTCGGCTTCCTCGCCGCCTTCTATCAGCGCTGGCTGGACGGGCCGATCATGCGGCTGATGGACATGCTGCTGTCCTTCCCGGCGATCCTCGTCGGCCTCGCCATCGCGGCGATCTTCGGGCCGGGCATCCTGTCCGTGGTGATCGCGCTGTCGGTCGCGACCATCCCGCTGATGGCGCGCATCGTGCGCGGCTCGGCGCTGGTGGTGATGCGGCTCGACTACATCGAGGCAGCACGCGCGACGGGGATGACGGATGCGCGGCTGATCTTCCGCCACCTCGCGCCCAACTGCCTGTCGGCCATCTTCGTCTTCGTCACGCTGCGCTTCGGACAGGTGATCCTGCTGGGCTCGGCGCTGTCCTTCCTGGGGCTCGGGGCGCAGCCGCCGATCCCGGAGCTGGGCGCGATGGCCTCCGAGGGACGGAACTTCCTCTTCTTCGCGCCGCATATCGCGGTGATCCCCTGCGTGGTGATCTTCACGATCGTGCTGGCCTTCAACGTGCTGGGGGATGCGCTGCGCGACGCGCTCGACCCGCGGCTTCGCTTCTGACGCAACGACAAGGAACGGGAGACTTCGACATGCTCAGGAAGACGATCGGCGCCGCGGCGCTGGCGCTCGCCGCGACGCTGCCGGTGCAGCAGGCCGCGGCGCAGGCCAATCCGCGCAACACGCTGCAGATCCTGCGCCAGCTCGATTCCGACAACTACGATCCGCCGCGCTCCACGGCGCGCGCGGCGAGCGAAGTGCTCTACATGATGGGGGACACGCTGCTCTCCCTGGATTGGGACCAGACGACGGTCCGCCCCGGCCTCGCCGAGCGCTGGTCGGTCAGCGAGGATGGCAGGACCTACACCTTCAACCTGCGCCGCGACGTGAAGTTCTGCGACGGCAAGCCCTTCACCGCGCGCGACGTGGTCTACACCATCAACCGCTGGCTCGATCCCGCGACGCGCTCCCCGGTGCGCTGGCGCGCGGGCCCGGTGAAGGAAGTCCGCGCCGTCGACGACTACACGGTGGAATACGAGCTGACCGCGCCGTATGGCGAGCTGCTCTATCAGCTCACCCTGTCCTTCGCGACCATCGTGGACCAGGCGAATGTCGAGCGCCTCGGCCAGAATTTCGGCGTGCAGGGCTTCAACGGCACCGGCCCCTTCTGCTGGGCGTCCTGGACGCCGCGGCAGGAGCTCGTGCTGACGCGCCATGAGGGCTACAACTGGGGCCCGCCGATCTACCAGAACCCGGCCCCGCAGGTGGATCGCGTGGTCTGGCGCATCATCCCGGAAAGCCAGACGCGCCTCGCCGCGATGCAGACCGGGCAGGGCGATGTGACGCAGTACATCCCCTACATCGCCGTCAACCAGCTCCGCCGCATGCCGAACATCCGCATGGCCACGCAGGAGAACTACTTCTGGGACTACTTCGTCGGCTTCAAGGTGGATAAGCCGGTGATGAGCGACCCGGCGGTGCGCCGCGCCATCAATCTCGGCGTGAACCGCGCCGCGGCGGTGCAGGCGACCTTCTTCGGCGCGGCGACGCCCATGCGCGGCTACCTGAACCCGAATGTCGCGGGCTTCGACCGCCAGGCGGCCGACGCCGTGCCGCAGTTCAACGCGGATGAGGCACGGCGCGTGCTCGATGCCGCGGGCTGGGTCCCCGGGTCCGACGGCGTCCGCGTGAAGGACGGCCAGCGCGCCACCTTCGTGATCTATGGCAGCCAGAGCGAGGTCAGCCGCCAGATCCTCGAATCCATGCAGGCCGATTTGCGCCGCATCGGCATCGAGATGCGCATCCAGCTCTGGGACGGCACGGTGGTGTGGGGGCGCCTCGCGACCCAGGAATTCGACGCCTTCATCATGTCCTACCCGTATGTGACGGCGTCGGATGCCTTCTCGCTGTACTTCGCCTCGGCCAACCGGCCGACGCCGAACCGCATGAACTGGGTGGACCAGGCAACGGACGAGGCGCTGGTGCAAT
Organism: Roseomonas sp.; assembly: GCA_041914265.1. Lineage (GTDB taxonomy): Bacteria > Pseudomonadota > Alphaproteobacteria > Acetobacterales > Acetobacteraceae > Neoroseomonas. The sequence continues at coordinate 12,845 of JAYSDS010000019.1, read as the reverse complement.
CGCGCACCGCGGTCGATCCGGCCGTGCGGGCTGAAGCCATTGCCCGCGCCCAGCGCATCATCGCCGAGAACAATGTCTGGCTGCCGCTCGCGCATGAACAGATCTGGGTCGCCTCGGCGCCTCGGGTCGAGGGCGTGCGGGCGCATGGGCTCTATGGTGTCGCGCTCTACAAGGGCCTCGACATCCGGCTGACGCGCTGACGATGGGGGCGGGGCCGTTCGCGCGGCCCCGCCCGTCACGATCTGAGGAAGGCACGCCATGACCACAACGCTGATCAAAGCCGCTGATCTCATCGTCGCCTGGGATTCATCCGCCAAGGCGCACACCTATCTGCCCGATGCCGACATGGCCTTCACCGACGGCACGCTGACCTTCGTCGGGCGTGGCTATGAAGGTGCGGCGGATACGGTGATCGACGGCAAGGGCCTGATGGTCATGCCGGGGCTGGTGAACATCCATTCCCACCCGTCGAGCGAGCCGCTGAACAAGGGCTTCCTCGACGAGATCGGCTCGCCCGGCCTCTATAACTCGTCGCTCTACGAATACATGCCGATCTTCCGCGCCGATGCGGAGGCCGTGCCGCATTGCGTGCGCGTGGCATTGTCGGAGCTGCTGCTGTCGGGCGTGACCACGCTGGCCGACCTGTCCATGGCGCATCCCGGCTGGCTCGACCTGCTGGCCGAGGCCGGCATGCGCGTCTGCGTCGCGCCGATGTTCCGTTCCGCGCGCTGGTTCACCAAGAATGGCCATGTCGTCGAATACGAATGGGACGAGAAGGCCGGCGAGAAGGCGATGGAGGAGGCTCTCCGCCTCGTCGAACGTGCTGAGCAGCATGAATGCGGCCGGTTGTTCGGCATGGTGGTGCCGGCGCAGATCGACACCTGCTCCGCCGGGTTGCTGAAGGACAGCCGCGCCGAGGCCAAGGCGCGCGGCCTGTCCTGGCAGGTCCATGCCGCGCAATCCGTCGTCGAGTTCCACGAGATCACCCGCCGTCATGGCCTCACGCCGATCGGTTGGCTGGATTCGATGGGGCTGCTCGGGGAACGCGCCATCATCGGGCACGGCATCTTCCTCGACGATCATCCGTCCACGCGCTGGCACACCGAGAACGACCTGGCGCGGCTCGCCGACACCGGCACGACGGTCGCGCATTGCCCGACCGTCTTCGTGCGGCGCGGCATCGCGATGAAGGATCTCGGCCGCTACATCCGCCGCGGCGTGAACATGGGCATCGGCACCGATACCTATCCGCACAACATGCTGGATGAGATGCGGCTCGCCGCGCATGTCGCGCGCACCCAGGCGGGCAATCCGCGCACGCTGACGACGACGGACCTGTTCAACGCCGCGACCATCGGGGGTGCGACGGCGCTCGGGCGCGACGACATCGGGCGGCTCGCGGTGGGCTGCAAGGCGGATTTCTCGCTGGTGGACATCACGCATCCCATGATCCGCCCGGCCTATGATCCCGTGCGCAGCCTGATCTATGCGGCGGGCGACCGCGCGTTGAAGGCGCTCTATGTCGATGGCAACAAGGTCGTCGAGGATGGCGAGGTCCTGACCATGGACTACCGCCAGGCCGCGGAGCACCTGCACGAGGCGCAGAAGCGCGTGATCGGGCGCGTGCCGCAGCAGGATTGGGCCCATCGCAGCGCGGAGAAGATCGCGCCGCCGACCTTTCATTGGTCGTGATGACGGGCGCTGTTGAATGGAGGGGGCTCTGCCCCCTCCAGGCCTCCTCCGCCAAAGGCCGAACGGCCTTTGGAAACCTCGACCTGGTGCGCTGCGCGATGGAGTGGCCGGATCGTCCCGCGCGTTCCCATGCCCGACTGCTGCCAAGGGCGGTATCAAGGTTTCGAAAGGCCTTTCGGCCTTTGGTGGGGTGGGTGCGGGAGGGGCAGAACCCCTCCCGGTTCCGCCCGTGACCGACGATCTCCTCCGCATCGAGGGCCTGCGCACCGTCTTCCGCACCCATGGCGGCGAGGTGACGGCCGTCGATGGCGTCGACCTGTCCGTCCCACGCGGCCGCACGCTCGGCATCGTCGGTGAATCCGGCTGCGGCAAATCGGTCCTGTCGCTGTCGGTCATGCGCCTCGTCGCGCATCCCGGCCGCACCGCGGCGGGGCGCGTCATGCTGGATGGGCGAGATCTTCTCGCGCTCTCGCCGGCCGCGATGCGCGATGTACGCGGCAGCCAGGTCGCGATGATCTTCCAGGAACCGATGACCAGCCTGAACCCGGTCCACACCGTCGGCTTCCAGATCACCGAGGCGATGCGCGCCCACGACCCGCGCGCGACCGCCGCCGAACTGCGTGAACGCGCGGTCGAGGCACTGAACCGCGTGCGTATCCCATCCCCGGAGCGCCGCTTCGACGAATACCCGCATCAGCTTTCGGGCGGCATGCGCCAGCGCGTGATGATCGCCATGGCGCTAGCCTGCCGGCCGAAGCTGCTGATCGCGGATGAACCCACGACCGCCCTCGACGTCACGGTGCAGGCGCAGATCCTGGATCTGCTGCGAGAACTCCAGGCCGAGACGGGGATGTCGATCATCCTGATCACCCATGACCTCGGCGTGGTGGCCGAGATGGCCGACGAGGTGGCGGTGATGTATGCCGGCCGCGTCGTCGAACGCGCCGAGGCGGGGGCGATCTTCGGCGACCCGATGCATCCCTATACGCTCGGCCTGCTGGGCTCCGTGCCGCGGCTCGATGAGGATCGCGAGAACCTGCTCGCCATCGAGGGCTCGGTGCCGCCGCCCTTCGCCCTGCCGAAGGGTTGCCGCTTCCATCCGCGCTGCCCCTTCGCCGCCGCCGAGTGCAAGACCGAACAACCCCCGCTGCGCGCGGTGACGGACGGCCACCAGGCGGCCTGCCTGCGCGCACCCGTGGAGGCCTTCGCCGCATGAGCGAGACGCTGCTCGAGGTGAAGGACCTCGCCAAGCACTACCCGGTCCGCAAGGGCCTGATCCTCGCGAAGCAGGTCGGCACGGTGCGCGCCGTGGATGGCGTCTCCTTCTCGCTGAAGCGTGGCGAGACGCTGGCGCTCGTGGGTGAATCCGGTTGCGGCAAGTCGACCACGGCGCGGCTGGTGCTGCGGCTGATCGAACCGAGCAATGGGACCATTGGCTTCGAGGGGGTGGACGTCACGACGATCGCCGGCGCGGCGCAGCGCGCGATGCGCCGGCGGATGCAGATCGTGTTCCAGGACCCCTATGCCAGCCTGAATCCGCGCCTGACGGTCGCCGAGACCATCGCCGAGCCGATGGTGGTGCACGGCATCGGCAACGTGGCATCGCGCCGCAAGCGGGTCGAGGAACTGCTTTCCCTCGTCGGATTGCGGTCCTTCCACGCGCAGCGCTATCCGCATGAATTCTCGGGCGGACAGCGCCAGCGCATCGGCATCGCGCGGGCGTTGTCGGTGCAGCCGGACCTGGTGGTGTGCGACGAGCCCGTCTCCGCGCTCGACGTCTCGATCCAGGCGCAGGTGGTGAACCTGCTGAAGGATCTGCAGCGGCGCTTCGGCCTTGCCTACCTCTTCATCGCGCATGACCTCGCCGTGGTGAAGCATGTCGCGGACCGCGTGGCGGTGATGTATCTCGGCCAGATCGTGGAGACGGCGAGCAAGCAGGACCTGTTTGCCGCGCCGAAGCATCCCTATACGCGCGCGCTGCTCTCGGCGATCCCGCATCCCGATCCGCAGCGGCGTGGCCAGGTGAAGCCGCTCGGCGGCGATCTGCCAAGCCCGCTGAACCCGCCCTCGGGCTGCCGCTTCCATACGCGCTGCCCCTTCGCGCAGGATCGCTGCCGCACGGAAGCCCCGGCGCTGCGCCGCCTCGGTCCCGGCCATGAGGCGTCCTGCCATTTCGCCGAGACGCTGCCGCCGGCGGAACTGAGCTTCAGCGGCGGCCTGTCGGAGAACGCAGCCAAGCGCCTCGCACTCTACGCCCGCGCCCGCGCCGCCTGACCGGCGGCGTGGACGCACGGCCGGCCCTGCGGCACTCTCGCCCGCCCAGCCGGGAGGGAGAGGCGCATGTCGGATATTCTCGTCGTCGGAGCCGGGCCGGTCGGGCTGACCATGGCCGCGGAACTCGCGCGCCATGGCCTGCGCTGCCGCATCATCGACAGGGCCGCGCAGCCCTCGCCCTTCTGCCGCGCCATCGGCGTGACCACCCGCACGCTGGAAGTGTGGGAGGATATGGGCATCGCGCGGGAGATGATCGATGCCGGGCTGTGGCTCACCGGCATGCGCTCGGTCATTTCGGGGCATCCGCCCTTCGATGCGCTGCGCGACCTCTCCGACCTGCCCTATGCCAGCCTCGGCCTGCCCCAATACGAGACGGAGCGGCTGCTGGCGCGCCACCTCGCGCGCTTCGGCATCACGATCGAGCGCGGCGTCGCGCTGGAGGCGCTGGAGCAGGACGCGGACGGCGTCACGGTGCGGCTGAACGGCGTGGCGCAGCGCTTCCGGTACGTCATCGGCTGCGACGGCGCGCATAGCGCGGTGCGCCACGCGCTGGGCATCGGCTTCGACGGCGAGGCCATGCCGATGACCTTCATGCTCGGCGATGTGCGCATGGCGATGGACCTGCCCTACGGCATGGCCCTGCGCGCCGTGCGGCTGCGGGAGGACGCACCGCCCGACCTCTTCGTCGCCATCCCGCTGCCGGAACCAGGACGCTACCGCGTCTCGATGATCGCGCCGGACAGCCTGGCCGAGGGCGGCGGCAGCGCCCACGGGATCCAGGCCGAGATGCCCGGGCCGGGCCTCGCGGAACTCCAGGCCGTGGCCGACGACCTGCTGCCGGATCGGCCGGTGCTGTCCGACCTGCGGTGGTCCTCGATCTTCCGGATCAGCATGCGGCTCGCGGCGCGGTACCGGGAAGGGCGGGTCTTCATCGCGGGCGATGCCGCGCATATCCATCCGCCGACGGGCGGGCAGGGGATGAACACCGGCATCCAGGATGCCTACAACCTGGCCTGGAAGCTGGCGGCGGTAATGGCGGGACGTGCGCCCGGGGCGCTGCTCGACAGCTACGATGCGGAACGCCGGCCGGTGGGCGCGGATGTGGTGGCGCGGACGCTCGCCGCCTCGATGAATTTCGGGCGCGAGGGCGGGGCGAAGCCGGATCGGCTTGAGGATACGCAGCTTCTCGTCAGCTATCGCGACACTGCCTGGGTACGCGACGATGGCGGGCCGGATGGTGGCCCGCGCGCCGGCGATCGCGCGCCGGATGCCGGCGGGCTGCGCCGGGAGGGCGTCGGCTTCCCGCTGCGCGTCTTCGAGATGCTGCGCGGCACCGACCCCGTGCTGCTGGTCCACCCGGCGGCCGGCGACGCGCCGGCGGCGCTCGATGGATTGGCGGGGATCGACGGGCTGCGGATCGTGGCCATCGCGGCGGGAGCCCCGGCGGACCGCTATCGCATCGCCGGGCTGGAGGATGCCGATGGCGCCTTCGCCGCGGCCTATGGCGGGCCGGGCGCCTGGCTGGTGCGGCCGGATGGCTACATCGCCTGGCGCGGTCCCTCCGCCGACCATGCCGGGCTGCGAGACGTGCTGGGACGGGTCTTCGGTCTCGGCTGAGGCGTTTGACAAGCGGGCGACGCGGTACCGACACTGGGACAAACAATCCCCGGGAGGGAACCGTGTCCAAGGCATCGTCCATCGTCCTGCGCCGCCGTGCGTTGTTGCCGGCAGCGGCGGCGCTGATCGCCGCGCCGGCGCTCGCCCAGGCGCCCTGGCCGAACCGGCCCGTGCGTATCCTGGTCGGGTTCCCCGCGGGCGGGACGACCGACATCCTGGGCCGCATCGCCGCGCAGATCCTGCAGGAATCATTCGGCCAGCCCGTCGTGGTCGAGAACCGCCCCGGCGCCGGGTCGAACATCGCGGCCCAGGCGGTGCTGCGCAGCCCGGCCGATGGCTACACGCTGCTGCTGGGCTCGCCCGGGACCAATGCGATCAATCCGCATCTCTACGCCAATGCGGGCTTCGATCCATTGAAGGACTTCCTGCCGATCGGCCAGATCGCGGAGGTGCCGAACCTGATCGCGGCGCATCCCGCGCTCGGCGTGCGGGGCGCGGCCGAGCTGATCGCGCTGGCGAAGCAGCGCACGCTTTCCTATGGCGAGACGAGCATCGGCGGATCGACGCATCTCGCCGCCGAGCTGTTCCGCCTGATGGGCGGGTTCGAGGCCACGCACGTTTCCTATCGCGGCAGCGCGCCGATGATGACCGATCTGCTGCCGGGGCGGATCGATTTCGGCACGGACAACCTGCCGTCGATCATGCCGCATATCCGGTCGGGCGCGCTGGTGGCGATCGGCGTCACCTCCGAACAGCGCTGGCCGGCCAATCCGGAAATCCCGGCCATTGCCGAGACCCTGCCGGGCTATGAGGTCACGGCCTGGTTCGGCCTGGTCGCGCCGCGCGGCACGCCGCCGGAGATCATCGCGCGCGTCAATGCCGCGCTGCGCGACGGGCTCACCAAGCCGGAGACGGTCTCGCGCATGGCCGAACTCGGCGCGCGGCCATTGCCGGGCACGCCGGAGGTCTACCAGGCTCGCAATGAACGCGAATTCGTCCGGCTCGGCGACCTGATCCGCCGCGTCGGCATCCGTGCGGAATAGAGGGAGACACATCATGGCGCGCATCGGTTTCGTCGGACTGGGTCGGATGGGCGCGCCGATGGCGCGCAACCTGGTGAAGGCCGGGCATGAGGTCGTCGTCTTCGACATCGTCCAGGCCACGGTGGATGCCGTGGTCGCGGCGGGGGCGAAGGCGGCCTTCTCCTCGGCCGCGGCGGCGCAGGATGCGGATGTGGTCATCACCATGCTGCCCGCGGGCGAGCATGTGCGCGATGCCTGGCTGGGGCAGGGCGGGCTCGCCAAGGCCTCGCGCGCCGATGCGCTGCTGATGGATTGCTCGACCATCGATGTCGCGACGGCGCGGGAGGTCGCGGCGGCTTCCGGGCGGCCTTTCCTCGATGCCCCGGTCTCGGGCGGGGTGATGGGCGCCGAGGCGGGCACCTTGACCTTCATGGTGGGCGGCGATGCCGAGGCGGTCGCCCGGGCGACGCCGATCCTCCAGGCGATGGGCAAGACCATCGTGCATTGCGGCGAGGCCGGCGCCGGGCAGGTGGCCAAGCTGTGCAACAACATGATGCTCGCCGCGACCATGGCCGTGACCTCCGAGGCCTTCGTGATGGCCGAGAAGCTCGGGCTGTCGGCGCAGGCGCTCTACGATGTGTGTTCCAAGTCCACCGCGATGTCCTGGGCGCTGAACACGTACTGCCCGGTGCCCGGCCCGGTGCCGGGGAGCCCGGCGAACCGGGACTATGCGCCGGGGTTCACGGCGGCGCTGATGCGCAAGGATCTTGGCCTCGCGCAGCAGGCCGCGAAGGATGCCGGGGTGGCCACGCCCGTTGGCGCGCTGGCCTTGTCGCTGTTCGACCGCTTCGTGGAAGGCGGCGGCGGCGCCAAGGATTTTTCTGGGATCATCACGATGATCCGTGAGGGGAAGTGACTATGACGACGAGTTTCGTTTCGCCGCGCCTGCTGATGATCGGCGGCGGCGCGGTCGGGAAGCTGGCCGAGGTGCTGGGACAGTTCGGCTTCTCGAAGCCGCTGGTGGTGACGGATCCGTGGATGGCGTCCTCCGGCACGGTCGAGAAGGCGCTGGCGCCGCTGCGCGCGGCGGGGATGACCCCCGGCGTGTTCAGCGAGACCGTCCCCGATCCGACCGACACGGTGATCGAGGCCGGCGTGGCGGCGATGAAGGCCGGCGATTATGACTGCCTGGTCGGTTTCGGGGGCGGGTCGCCGATGGATACGGCGAAGGCCATGGCGATCCTGGGTGCCGCGCCGCCGGGGGCGAAGATGCGCGACTTCAAGGTGCCCGCGCAGGCGAACCGGGCGGCTCTGCCGGTGGTGTGCGTCCCGACCACGGCGGGCACGGGAAGCGAGGCGACGCGCTTCACCGTCATCACCGACACGGAACGCGACGAGAAGATGCTGATCGCGGGGCTGGGGGCGCTGCCCCTCGCCGCGGTGGTGGATTTCGAGCTGACCTTCTCCGTCCCGCCGCGCACCACGGCGGATACTGGCATCGACAGCCTGACCCATGCGCTGGAGGCCTTCGTGTCCAAGCGCGCGAATGACGAGGCGGATGAGTACGCGCTGCGGGCGATGCGGCTGATCGCGCCGAACCTGCGCACGGTGTATCGGGAGCCGTCCAACGCGCTGGCGCGGGCCGCGATGATGAAGGGTGCGACGCTGGCGGGGATTGCGTTCAGCAATTCCTCGGTCGCGCTGGTGCATGGCATGTCGCGGCCGATCGGGGCGCATTTCCACGTGCCGCACGGCCTGTCCAACGCGATGCTGCTGCCGGCGGTGACGGAATTCAGCCTGAACGCCGCGCTGCCGCGCTATGCCGAGGCGGCACGCGCGATGGGTGTCGCCTCGACGGCCGAGGGCGACCAGTCTGCCGCCGCGAAACTACTGGAGGAACTGCGCGCGCTGAACCGCGACCTCGCGGTGCCGACGCCCGGTGCCTTCGGCATCGATGCCACCAAGTGGGATGGCCTGCTGCCCCTGATGGCCGATCAGGCCCTCGCGAGTGGTTCGCCAGCCAACAACCCCGCCGTCCCCACCGCCGCGGAAATCGTCGCCCTGTACCGCCGCGCCTGGATGGGCTGATCCCACGGCGCCCCGAGCGCCTTGGTGACCGACAAAAGAAGGAGGGGGTCGCGGGGGAGTTCTCTCCCCCGCGCTTCTTTTTCCTACGCCGCCTTCGCCCCCGCCGGCGGCGGCTCGTCCCGCCGCAGCGTCCGGCGCCCCGTGAACAGCACGATCGGGGCCGCGATGAAGGTGGAGGACGAGGTCCCGATCACGATGCCCGCGACCATCAGCCAGGCGAAGCCCGACAGCGTGTCCCCGCCGAACAGCGCCAGCGGCAGCGCCGACAGCAGCAGTGTCATCGAGGTGCCGAGGGTGCGGTTCATCGTCTCGTTGATCGACAGATCGACGAGCTGGTCGAGCGGCATCGTCTTGTACTTGCGCAGATTCTCGCGCATGCGGTCGAAGACCACGACCTTGTCGTTGGCGTTGAAGCCGATGATGGTCAGGATCGCGGCGACGGTGGTCAGGTTGAACTCGATCCCTGTCACGACCATCACGCCGACGACCTTGGTCGTGTCGAGCATCAGCGTCGTCACGCCGGCGATGGCGAACTGCCATTCGAAACGCAGCCAGATATAGGCCAGCATCGCCGCGAAGGAGAGGGCGAGGGCGATCAGCCCGCCGATGAAGAGCTCATCCGAGACGCGGTTGCCCACGGCTTCGACGCGCAGGATCCGGGTACCGGCCGCGACCTGTTCGAGGGCGCCGCGCACGCCGTTGACGGCGTTCTGCACGGCGTTCTCGTCGCCCTGAGCGGGCAGGCGGATGGCGTAGGTCGAGGCATCGCCGAATTGCAGGATGGTGGCGTCGCCGAGGTTCAGGCCTTCCACCGCGCGGCGGAGTGCGGCGATGTCGCCGGCCTCGGGCGTGCGGACCTCCATCTCGATGCCGCCCTTGAAGTCGATGCCTTTTTCGAGACCCGGATGGAAGGCGAGAACGACGGAGACGGAGGACAGGATCGCCGAGGTCAGCAGGCCGATCCGCGCGCCGCGCATGAACTGGATGCGCGTGCCGTCGGGGAAGATGCGGAAGAGCGGCCGGCCGAGACGCTGCATGAACGTCAGGCCGGGGCGCTGGATGACCGGCAGCTCCTTCGGCCGGGTACGGCGATACCACCAGGAGACCATCAGGCGGGTGAGCACCGTCGCGGTCCACATCTGCACGATGGTGCCGATGGCGACCGTGACGGCGAAGCCCTTCACCGGGCCCGAGCCGAAGCCATAAAGGCAGGCCATGGCGATCAGGTTGGTGAGGTTGGAGTCCAGGATGGTGCCGGATGCCTTGGTGTAGCCGGCCTCCAGCGCATTGATGGGTGTTCGTCCGAGCTTGGTTTCTTCGCGTATGCGCTCATTGATCAGGATGTTGGCGTCGAGCGCGGTGCCGAGGGTGAGCACGATGCCGGCGATGCCGGGCAAGGTGAGCGTGGCGCCGAGCAGCGTCAGCCCTGTCATCATCAGGACGATGTTGAACAGCAGCGCGATGTTCGCGAACCAGCCGAACAGGCCGTAGCCGAGGCCCATGTAGAGGAAGACGAACAGCGTCCCAGCCCCGAGCGAGATCATGCCCGCCCGGATCGCATCCGCGCCGAGCTCGGGCCCGACGGTGCGTTCCTCGACCACGGTCAGCGGCGCGGGCAGGGCGCCGGCGCGCAGCAGCACGGCCAGGTCGTTCGCCGTGCGGACGGTGAAGGAACCGCTAATCTGTCCCTGGCCGCCGGTGATGGGTTCGCGGATGACCGGGGCGGTGATCACCTTGTCGTCCAGCACCACGGCGAAGGGCCGGCCGACATTCTCGCGCGTGATCTGCGCGAAGCGGCGGGTGCCGGTGGAATCGAACTGGAAGTTCACCACCCATTCGCCGGTGCGGCTGTCCTGGCCGGCGCGGGCATTGGTGAGGTTCGCGCCATCGACCTCGACGCGGCGGCGCACGGCGTAGCGTTCGCCCTCGCGCTCGCCGGACAGGTACATGACGCCGGGTGGCGGGGTCGGGCCCAGGGCGGGGTTGTCGTCCACCAGGTGGAAGGTCATGCGGGCGGTGCGGCCCAGCAATTCCTTGATGCGGTTGGGGTCCTCGACGCCCGGCAGGGTCACGAGGATGCGCGACTGGCCCTGGCGGGCGATCAGGGCTTCGGCGACGCCGGTCTCGTCGATTCGGCGGCGGACGATCTCGATGGACTGCTCCACCGCGGCGGTGGCCTTGGCGCGCAGGCCGGCCTCGGTGAGCGTCGCCCAGACCTGGCCATCGGGGTTGCTGGTGACCTCGATGTCCGGGACTTCCTGGCCGGTCGCGACCCGCACGGGATTGGCGAGTTCACGCAGCGCCGCGACGGCGGCGGGGATCTGGGCCGCATCCAGCACGCGCAGGCCCATGCGGCGATTGGCCGCATCGGCGGTGAGGTTCACGTAACGGACATTCGCCGTGCGCAGCCGGGTGCGCGCGCCATCGACCATGCTGTCCAGCCGCTCGCGCACCACTGTGTTCAGGTCGACCTCGAGCAGCAGGTAGGAGCCGCCGCGCAGGTCGAGCCCGAGGCTCACCCGCTGGTCGGGGAACCAGCTCGGCAAGGCCGAACGGGGCACGAGGTTGATCGCGGCGACGAGCGTGCCGAAGAGGCAAACCAACAGGATCGCGATGGTTTTCCAGCGCGCGAAGTGCAGCATGGGCAGGCAGAACCCCAGTGTGAAAGCGGGCGGACAATGGCGAGGGGGGGCAGGCGATGCAACCCCGCAAGGGTGCATGGCGCTTGACCGGGTCGGACGGTCGTCCTAGAAACGGCTTGGGACGATCGCCCTAGAAGGGCAGGCAAGGCGAGATCCGATGAGCGGCAGGTCAACGCGCGAGGATATCGTCGCGGTAGCGGATCGGCTCTTCTACGAGCGCGGCTATGAGCACACTGCTTTCTCGGATATCGCGGCCGAGGTGAAGATCTCGCGTGGCAATTTCTATTACCACTTCAGGACGAAGGATGAGATCCTCCTTGCCGTGATCGGACGGCGGCTGGCGAATACCAGCGACATGCTGGCGCAGTGGGAAGGGGAGGCCGAGGCGCCGGCGGCGCGGATCCGCCGCTTCATTCACATCCTGCTGATGAACCGGGCGAAGATTCTCCGCCATGGCTGCCCGATCGGGACGCTGTGCCAGGAACTGGCCAAGCTCGATCACGCCGCGCAACCGGAAGCGGCCCGGCTTTTCGCGCTGTTCCGGGACTGGCTCGCCCGGCAATTCGTCGCACTTGGGCGCGCCGAGGATGCCGGGGCCCTGGCCCTGCACCTGCTGGCCCGCAGCCAGGGTGCGGCGACGCTGGCCAATGCGATGAACGACGAAGCCTTCCTGCGCGCCGAGGTGGCGCTGATGGAGGCCTGGCTCGACAGGGAGATCCCACCATGTTCGTGATCCTGCTGCGCTTCGCGGCGAACCGGGAGGCCGCGCCGCGGCTGATGGAAGCGCACAACGCCTGGCTGCGGCAGGGCTTCGCCGACGGGGTGTTCCACCTGGCGGGCAGCATCGCACCGCGCGCCGGCGGGGCGATCCTGGCCCATGGCGTCGATCGGGCAGCCATCGAGGCGCGCATCGCCCTCGATCCCTTCGTCGCCGAGGCGGTGGTGCAGGCGGAGATCATCGAGATCACGCCGACCCGCAGCGACGACCGCCTCGCCTTCCTGGCGGCCTGATCCATGGAACGCCTGATCGCCGGCCCGGATGGCCGCCCGCGTTGCCGCTGGTGCGCCGCCGCGCCCGACTATGTCGCCTATCATGACACGGAATGGGGCTTTCCGGTCGTGGACGACCGGCGGCTGTTCGAGAAGATCTCCCTGGAAGGCTTCCAGTCCGGCCTGAGCTGGCGGACCATCCTGACCAAGCGCGAGAATTTCCGCGCCGCCTTCCACGGCTTCGACATGGACCGGGTGGCGTGCTTCACCGAGAAGGACGTCGCGCGGCTGTTGCAGGATGCCGGCATTGTGCGCCATCGCGGGAAGATCGAGGCCGTCATCAACAATGCGCAACGGGCACGGGAGCTGGTGACGGAGGCCGGCTCCCTCGCGGCCTATTTCTGGCGCTACGAGGCGCGCGCCGTGTCGGGGGTGCGGGCGACAGCCCCGGAATCGGAGGCACTGTCGAAGGACCTGAAGAAGCGCGGCTGGAGCTTCGTCGGGCCGACCACCGTCTACG
>JAYSDS010000018.1:43868-60375 GCA_041914265.1 Roseomonas sp. | reverse complement strand
TCAGAATCACACCCCGCCGCGTCGCTTCAAGGATTTAACGGGTCCTGAGCCTAGAAGGGCATCACCCGTAGCCTGACCGGACATTGACCGGACATCGGGCATGATTGGTGGCGGGGGCCGACAGGCTCCTATGTTCTGGCCGCGGCCGCGATGGGTCGCGAATTGTTGCCGACGCTCCGGCCGGCCCGGCCCTTCCGATGACCAAGATCGACGAGGCCGTGGCGGCCCTGGCGCCCCAACGCGCAGCGCTGGTCGTACAGATCACAAACAACACCGCTTCATCCCCGCGCCTGCGGGGAACGCGTGGCGTGGGAGGAGGATGCGGTCTGGCGGGTCGGTTCATCCCCGCGCCTGCGGGGAACGCTAGTGCAGGGTCTGCGGCCGGTCGTGCTGGGTCGGTTCATCCCCGCGCCTGCGGGGAACGCTTGGTCAGCCTCGGCACCGGCACCACGGACGTCGGTTCATCCCCGCGCCTGCGGGGAACGCCTGCTGACAGAGGGCGGTGCCCCGCTCGCCGCCGGTTCATCCCCGCGCCTGCGGGGAACGCGCGTTCACGCCGCCGGTAGTGGCGCCGAAGTCCGGTTCATCCCCGCGCCTGCGGGGAACGCGCATTCGGATCGATCGGGCCCATGCGGGACTCCGGTTCATCCCCGCGCCTGCGGGGAACGCAGCGGCGCCACGTCGGTGCGTTCCTGCCAGGGCGGTTCATCCCCGCGCCTGCGGGGAACGCTCTTCCTGCAGAGCATTGATTTGTCGGCCATATTCACTTGTCAACGATCCCACCGCCTGGAACATGCGTTCCAGGCGCGCTCAGCGACCCCTGCGCGATACCCCGCCGCCATCGGCCCCGGCTCCGCCGGCAGCGCCGCCTCGGGCCCGAACGCCACCAGCCGCAGCCCGTCCATGTCCACCGGCACGCGCCGGTTCTTCCCGCAGGTATCGAACTGGAACCCCGCCTCGTCCGGCGCGGCCCAGGCGATCACGGCATTGCCGTCCTCGATATACGCCGTCACCTGGCCCCAGATCATCTCGCGCACGCGCCGCCCGTAAGTCCCGACATAGACCCCGGCGCGCACCTCCAGCAGCCAGACCGCGAGCCGCCCCCGCAGGCGCGGCGGGGCATTCTCAACCACGATGACCAGCATCGCCCCCGCCCTCGGCATTCGGAATCGCGATCGGCATGGCCTCCTCTGGCGCCTCGGGGACCGGCAGCCCGCCGGCGGCGAGCACCTCCTCGATCAGCGGGATCAGCCGCGCCAGCACGTCGCTGCGGCGGAAGGCATCGCGGCAGCGCCGCCGCACCTCCGCCACCGGATCGACCACCGCGCGCCCATCCAGCGGCCGCCCGTTCTCCGCCGCCACGGCGACGCGGAACGCCTCGGGTACCACTGTCTCGAACTTCAGGATGTCGGCGATGTCGTAGACGAAGCTCTGCGGCTTGCCGCTGTGCAGGAAGCCGATCGCGGGCGCGTAACCCGCGGCGAGCACCGCCGCCTCGGTCACGCCATACAGCGCCGCCGTCGCCGCCGACAGGCAGCGATTGACCACATCGGCACCGTCCCAGGCATCGGGATCGTAGCGCCGCCCCTCCCAGCGCAGCCCGACCCGCTGCGCCATCGCCTTGTAGAGCTCGCGCACCCGCACGCCCTCGATGCCGCGGAGCTGGTCGACGGACCGCCGCTGCGGCGGTTCCTCGCCGAAGCGCAGCGCATACATCTTGCGGACCACGCGCAGCCGCGCATCGTCGTCCAGCGCCAGCTTCGCCTGGTACAGCAACCGGTCCGACCGCGCCCCGCCCGGCTGCCCGGCTGCATAGAGCCGCACGCCCGCCTCGCCCACCCAGATCAGCAGCGTGCCGGCACGGGCTGCCAGCGCCACCGCGGCGTGGCTCACCCGCGTGCCCGGTTCCAGCATCAGGCAGGCGACGCCGCCGACCGGGATGTGCGTGCGGATGCCGGCGTCATCGACCAGCACGAAGGCGCCGTCGAGCACGTCGAGCCGCGTCTTCTCGATGAACAGGATAGAGACGCGCTCGCGGATCGGGATGGGGCGCGGCGGGGGCAGGCCGGGCAGCGCCCACCCGCTCATCCTGCCCGCCGAATCAGCATCAGCCCGCAGCCGAAGGCGCGCGCCCGCCCGAAGCCGATGGCGAGCTGGGCGAGGAAGGCGGCGGGATCGCGCACCACCAGCACGCCGTCGAACTCCAGCACGCCATACTGCACCGGCCGCGCGCCGGGGCGCGGCAGGCGCACCGTCTCATACCCATCGACGCCGACCTCATCCTCCGGCGCGAAGCCGTGGCGCTCGCCCTGCTTGGCGAGCCAGGCGCGGCCGGCCTCCGGGATGACCATCTCGCGCGCCTGGGCGCGTTGGCCAGGCGGGATGGCGTGCAGCTTCTGCATCACCACATCGGCACGCTTGCCGCGCTCGCCCCGTGCGGCGGGCACGGCCACCACCGGATTGGCGCGCAGCGCGAAGCGCAGGCGGTCGCCTGCCCGCAGGACGGGCTCGAAGGGCTTCGGTTCGACGCGGAACAGGTCGTGCCCGTCCACGGGCTCGCGCGCCGACAGCATCAGGAATCGGCCCGGCGCTTCCTCCCGCCACAGGAAATCGCGCTTCCGGTCGGGGCTGTCGGCGAACAGGCTCCAGAGCAGGTGATGCCCGGCAGCGCTGCGCGGTGCCGCGCCGCCATCCGGAACCAGCAGCCGCGCCAGCGCGGCGGCTGAACCGTCACGCCGCAGCGTGATGCGGGACAGGAACAGCGTCATTCGATTACCGCCTCCGCCCGCAGCCCGAACTGCCAACGAGCGCGCGACAGCGGCGCGTCGCGACGCCATTCGGTGCGGCGGTGGCGCGGGTCGTCCGCGGCAACCAGATCGGCATCGAGCACGATGCGCAATGTCGCCTCCTCCAGCTTCAGCCGCTTGGCGAAGCGCGCCTCGCGCCCTTCGGCATGGCGCTGTTGGAGGGCTGCGACGATATCGGCCGCCTCCATGACCGCGGGCGCGAGTGGCAGCCCCAGCGGGCAGGATTTGCGCCCGAGATAGGGCGTGAAGACGGGCCGCTCCATCGCCGCGGCGAGGTCCGCCAACGTCCAGCGTGCCCCGCTCCGCGCCGTGACGGCACCGAGATGCCAGGCACCCAGGCGGTAGTCCCGCCGCGTCAGCACGGTGGCGAGATCGGGGGCGTCCAGCTCCTCAGCGCGCGTGGCGAAGCGCCGGCCCCGCCGCGTGGGCGGCACCTGCGCGGTGTGATAGTCGGCGAGCAGCCGCCCCGGCGCGCGGCACAGCAGCGCGACGCCGTACCCTTCGGCGAGCGCCGCCTGTGCCTCCGCATCGGCGCGCTCGATGCCGAGGCAGGCGCCGATCAGCCCAAGCACCGCCGAGCGTGCCGGCCGATCCCAGCCCGATCGCCGCTCGCCCACCGTCACCTCGCCGAAACTCGCCATGGGCGAGACGAGGGCGAAAGTCAGGACCTCAACCACGGCAGAAGGCGACGATGTCCGACAGGCGGCCGCCGGCGCCGACCTGCATCTCGACCGAGGTTTCCGGCGCCTGTTCATAGGCAGCGTCGATGTCGGTGCGGAACTTCTTCAGCGCGGCCACCGAACACGCAACCAGATCGCCGACCTCCACCGGCTTCGCGAAGGCCCCGGCCAGCGTGCGCGGCTGCCGGTCGCCGCGTTCGGCGAGGATGAAATGCGCGCGGCCATGCGCGGCGAAGCTGTTCTGCTTGCCGCGCGGCGCGGCTGTCGCCGCCGCCTCCGCCAGCGCGGCGAGCGCGGTGCCGGCCAGCGCCGCATCGCCGCCGAGGTTCTTCACCAGCAGCGCCGTATCGACGCAGATGTAGAGGTAGAACACGCCGGACCCGAAGGCCGCCTCGCCCACGAAGCCGGCGCCGGCATCCTCGGCCGGCGTCTTCAGGTCGTCGACGGCGGTGTAGTAATCGTCCTCGACGCTCACGCGATGCGTGGTGATGGCGTGCGCGACCTGGGCGGCCGCCTCGCGGTTGAAGTCCGGCGCGTCGGCCAGCATGCGGCCGAAGAGGGCGATGTCCGCCGCGCTGTCGCTGCGGGTGAGGATCTGCTCCGGCTTCACCTCGACCTTCTCGCCGGCAGCGAGGCGATCGGCGAGCGCGAGCGCCGCCTGCTGCTCTTCCGGCGCGATGAAGGCGAGCTGTTCGGTGCGGGTCGGGTGGGCATCCTTCTCCGGCTTCACCTTGCCGAAGACCGGGGCGATGTCGCGCGCGATCTTCACCGCCTGGGCCTCCGCCACGCCGCGCGCCAGCAGATGGTCACGGATCACATCACCCAGGCGCTGCGTGCGCGCGCCCATATGGCCGGCGAGCGCGCCGCGGAAGACTTCGGAGCCCCGCCAGGCGCGCTTCAGCGCCTGGGAGGACAGGCGCAGCCGCGTCGCCCCGCCCACCACCGCGGTCTTCGGCCGGCCGGTGTCGTCGCGGTTCAGATTGGCGGGCGGGAAGAAGGTCAGCAGATGCAGTTGCAGGAAACGGGTCATGCGGCAGGCTCCTCGGCGGTGGGCGCCGTCGTGGGCTGCCCGGCATTCCAGTAGTCGTAGATCCAGCGGCGGCGGCGCTCGTCATTCCAGTCGAGCAGCGCGCGCGCGAGGTCGCGCAGCGGCAGGCTGCCGCCGGCGAGGGCGACCATGCGGCGGAAGGCGGTGAGTTGGTCGTCGCCCGGTTCGGCTTCCAGCAGGCGGCGAAAGCGCAACGGGGACATGCGGGCGGTCTCCGGCGCATCCGGGTAGTCGGGGCCGAGCCGGCGCGCGACGCGGCCTTCCGGCACATCCTCCCGCACATGGGCGAGCACGGCGGCCAGCGTGGCGATGCATGGCAGGTCGTTCGGACGGGTCGCGCCGATGCGGCGGAACAGGGCGATCGTGGCGGGCTCGGTCATCGCCTCGGCGACCGTCGCGCAGCGGCGCAGCTTGGCCAGGGTGGCGCGGTCGCCGGGCCGTTGCGTCCCGGGGTCCGGTTGCAGCGCGTGCCACCACGCCGCGGCGGCATCGACCGCATGTTGCAGGGCATCGGTCATGCGGCGTTCTCCCGCCGTTGCGGCTCTGCCAGGGCGAGCGTGCCGAAGAAGGTCTTGCCCATCTTGTCGAAGCCGAGCAGCGCGAAGTTCAGCGCGCGCCGGGCATCGGCAATGCGCGGAGCGGCGGCGCCGGCTTCGGGGTCGAGCGGTGCCGCCTCGTCGAAAAGGGCCATGGCGCGACGGCGCAACAGCCTCGCCCAGGCGGCGCGTTCGGGCTCCTCGCCGCTGTCCTCGCCAGGGCGGGTGGCGGCGCTGCGCAGCGCATCGAAGAAGGGCTGTTCGGTCTGCGCCCAGAGCCGCTCGCGCAGGCTGGCGAGGCCCTCGGCATCGAGCTTCACCTTGGCGCCGGGGCTGAACAGCGCATGGCGCACGGCGTTGCGCAGCAGCCCCGCGGCGGTGTCCGCCGCGCGCACAAGGGCGCCGGCCAGAGCATCGAGGCGGTCCTGCTCCTCGGCTGCGCCGCCAGGCAGCGGCATCTCGCTCTCAACGAAGGCGCGGGCCTTCATGTTGTCCATATCGTAGCCGGCGGCGACCAGCCGCGCATGGACGCCTTCCGCCGCATCGCGGCGGCGGTCGCGTCGCCAGGCGGTGATGGCGGAAGCCGGCGCGCGCTGGGCGTCCTCGACCACCAGACCGAGCCAGTGGCGGTATCCGATGCCGCCGGGCTGTGGATGGACGGGCAGCCACTCCGCGCCGGGCTTGGTCTGATAGTGCGGCGTCAGGGGATGGACCTTCCCCCAGGCGGCGTAGTTCGCGCCGCGCGGGCGCTGCCGCCAGCCCGTGACCTGCACGGCATCGGGTGCGCCGGTCAGGTCGCAGGGGTGCGGCGCGTCGCGCGTCGCGAAATCCAGCCGGATGCGGCGCGGCATGCCCCAGAAGGCCTGGAGCGGATGGGCCTGCGCCTCCGGCGTCACGGTCTGCGCGCCCTCGGAGGTGATGGTCGGCGCCAGCCAGGGCAGGATGCGGGGCAGGTCCCGCAGCGGGGGCGCCTCGCCGCAGGGCGCATTGGCCCAGAGCAGGTGCCACAGCGAGGGGTGTTCCGGCCGGACCAGCGTGACCAGCGGCCCGCCGCCACGCAGCCCGGTGCGGATGCCCGCACCACCCGCGGGCGCCCAGGATTGCAGGGTGAACAGCGCGATGGCCGCGCTGGCGCGGGAGAAGGCCTGCGCGCGGTCGCGCTTGACCAGCAGGTCGGTGTTCTTGGCCTTGGTGCTGGCGCCGGGGGCCTCAATCAGCAGACTTTCGACCGGCTCGGGATCCGCCTGGAGGTCTTCCAGATCCTGGAGGAAGCGCGGCCCCGGCCCGTCCAGGTCGAAGGCATGCGCGAAGGGGGCGAAGGCGGCGTCGAGTTCATCGGGCGAGGGCGGCTTGCGCCAGGACGCGACCCAGGCGGGCAGGTCGCGCGGCGGGGCGGCGAGGGCGAGCAGGCCGATCAGCAGTTCCAGCGTGGCGACGCGGAAATCGGGGCGCGGCCAGTCGATGGCGATGATCGGGTCGTCGCCATCGATGCCGTCGGTGATCTGGGCGGGGCGGATGATCGCGACAGCGCCGGAGAGGCGGCGGGCCGGCAGCCATCCATCGGCAATAAGGTTCAGCGGATGCACAAGCCAAACTCCTCGACGCAGGCCGTCCGGCATGCGAAGTACTCAGGCGCAAAGTGGGGCGGGGAGGCGAAAGCCTCCCTCAGGATATTCTCCGGGCCGTGGACCACACGACGCACCTCCTTTCGCAACTTGCTCGTCTTTCCAGGCGCCCAGCGGCTCACACCCGCTGGGCGTTTTCTTTTTGCGGCAGCGATGCGCGGCAGGTCAAGAAGGCGTTCGATAGCCACGGAAACCCTTAGTTGATCCTCCTCGGCCCTACGTCCCTATGCAATAATCACGCCGGCTCAATCCCCGCGTCCGCGGGGAACATTCACTCTGAAACGTCCGATAGCCTCGGAAGCCCGGTTCATTCCCGCTTCTGCGGGGATCGGAACACTAAGCCAGATTCGCCAGTATACCGATACGTCTCGTCGGAGAGCGGCCGCCAGTGCCCAGGCACCTCCTCGTCAAGAATGACGAGCCTCACCCGCGGCGACTCCCGCTCCCATCGCCCCCATCGCACCCGCGCCGCCTCCGCTGCCCTGGCCAGTTCCGGCGGCACCGTCACCGCCCCGATGCGGTGCTCGGCCACCGAGACCTCCGATAGCGCCCAGGCCCGGTCTTCATCCGCACCCTCGGCATAGGGCACCACGACGCCATCGCGCAGCCGTGCGAGGCGCAGCGTCACCTGCGGGCGATCCTCGAGCCGCGTCGGCGTGCGTTCCTCGGACGCCCACAGCCCAGCCGCCTCGGCGTAGCCGCCCTCGATCGACAGGAGGTTCTGCCGCGCCGTGGCCGCATTCGCGAAGCGCTTGCCCTCCGCCCGCGCGGCGGCCGCGCGCAGCCCTTCCGGTTCCTCTCCCTCCGCGGCCGCCTCGATCAGCGCGCGCAAGCCGCCGGGCGCCGCAATGCCGCCGGCGGCGAGCAGGGCCCGGGCTCCGCGCCACAGCAGGGCGGGGTCGCGATACACCGCCTCGGTGCCGCGATGGCCGGCGAGCCAATCTGGCTCCGGCGCGTCCACCGGATCGGGCGACAGCAGCAGCAGCTCCGGCCCCGGGATCGGGCGATCGCCGCGCGCATGCCGCCACAGCCGCCCCGCCCGCTGGATCAGCAGATCGATCGGCGCGAGATCCGTCACGATCAGGTCGAAATCGAGGTCGAGGCTCTGTTCGATCACCTGCGTCGCCACCAGCACGCCGCGCCGGTCGGTGCTGTCGCGGCCGAAGCGCGCCAGCACCGCATCCTCGATGCGTAGCCGGTCGGCCATGGCGAAGCGGGCATGGAACAACATCGGCTCGAGCCCTGCCGCGCGCAGTGCGTCGCAGGCGGCGATGGCATCGTCCACCGTGTTGCGGACCCAGGCTACCGCTGCCCCGGCATCCTGCGCGGCCCGGATGCGTACTATGGCGTCCTCGGCCCTGGACAGCCGCGTGACGGCGACGCGACGGGCCGTCGTTCCGTGCGGCGCAACTGCGATCTCCTGCACGCCTGAGCCGGATATGATGGTCGTCAGCGGATAACCCTGCGCCGCCACCGGCCGTGGGGCCTCGTCCAGCCCCGCCCGCCACGCATCCGCCAGCACCTGCCTCAGCCGCAGCGGCAGAGTCGCGGACAGCACGATTGCAGAGCCGCCCAGCGCGGCGTGGAAGCGCAGCAGCCGCACCACCTCTTCGCGCATGTAGGGGTCGAAGGCGTGCGCCTCGTCGACGATCAGCACCTTCCCCGTCAGCGCGCGTTGCCGCAGCGGCGCGTGACGCACCGGCAGAACGGCGAGCAACGCCTGGTCGATCGTCCCGACCCCGACCTGCGCCAGCAGCGCCTGGCGCCGGTCCGCTGCCAGCCAGGCGGCGCATTGCGCGCCCGCGGGCTCGTCGGCCGCTTCGGCCGCAGCTGGGGCGGCATCATCCTCGGCGGCATCGGCGAGGATGGAGCGCGTGAAGCCTTCATCCAGGTCCGCGCGGCCATGGGCGAGCGCAAGCGACGGCTTCGCCCCCTCGGCGAAGAGGCGTCGGTAGCTCGCCCCCATGCGGCGATACATCGCATTCGCCGTCGCCATGGTGGGCAGGCCGAGGAAGATGCCCTCCGCCCGCCCCTCAGCCATGAGGCGATGGGCGAGGATCAGCGCGGCCTCCGTCTTTCCCGCGCCGGTTGCGTCCTCGAGGATAGCGAGCACGGGGCCAGTCGGTAGCGCCATGGTGGCGGCGAGATCCTGCAGCGCCGACAGCGTCGCGATGCCCGGGAGCAGGCGCGCGGCGCCGGTGAAGGGCGCGGCGGCGGCAGGCGCCAGGCCCGACGCCGCGATCGCACGCCGCGCGCAGGTCAGGGCGGTCTCCTCCCAGTAGCGATGCTGATCGGCGACATCCTCCGCCCGCGCATAGGGAAAGTGGCGCTGCGACGACCCGATCCAGTCCGCGAGCGCCGTCAGCCCCGCGAGGCGCCAGGGCAGCGCCGCGTCGCACGACAGCGCCGCCGCCAGGGGCTCCGGCCGGAACAGTGCGATCAGGTCGCGCACGAAGGCGAGTGCCGCCTGTCGCGACGGCTTGCCGATGGTCTTCTCCGGCATCGGCGCAGCTTCATGCGGCGGGTGGCCATGATGACCGGTGATGGCGCGCAGGATGGGTGCGATCTGTCCGTGGAGCCAGCCCTCGAAGACCGGCGCGATGGCCTTGGCGATCGCGGGGTCGTCCATCAGCAGCGCGAAGCCCGTGGTGTCATGCCCCGGATCGTGTAGAGCGCCGGGGAATGAGCCGAGCGTGGCTTCGGGCCAGACGGACGGCGCCTTGGCCTGGAACGCCCGCGAGAACTTGCCGATGTCGTGCAGGGCGATCAGGAAGGCCTCGGTTGATCGCGGCAAGCCGCTGCCCGACCTGCGCCCGAGGCAGGTCCCCGCCGCCGCTACGTCCAGCGCGTGTCCGACGATGGGATGAAATGTCGCATGACTGCCCGGTAGCGGGCGCGCCTTGGCCCAGAAAAGCGAGCCTGTTCGGGTGATCGCCGGGGGAGGCATCGCCGCAATCTCATGCACGGCTCTGGATCACTTTCTGGTGGATTGTATGCCGCTATTGGCACTCTCTCATGGCAATCGGTGCCTTGCCTACGCGCCCTCTGCGGCGACGAACGCAATTTGGCTTCGTCAGGTCATTTTGGGGGCATGCGCAACAGGCTTTCGGAGGTTGCGATCACGACGCGGGCGATCGCCGACGGCGAGGCCGTCGCGCAGACATCGGTCGATGCGACCGGCCTGCTGCAGCTTGTTGAGATGGCCAACGGGCTTTGCCGTGGTGGCTCCGGCGACCGGCCAGAGACCGAAATCGCATGTCAGGTGCGGGATGACCTGGTGCGTCGGCTGAGAGACGTGGGTTGGTGTTATGGCGAGGCCGGGCAGGCCGGCTACCAGATGCGTTGGCATCGCTGCAATCGGCGTTCGAATCAATATCAATTGCTCTGATCGAAGTCCGCCTGGCGCCTCCGCCGAAATGCCGCCACTGCGGCGACAAAGGTCGCGGTCGGGCCGGCCAGTGGCCTCACCTCCACCAGATCCGGCCGGACAACGGTCCAGGGGTTGCCCACCATGACGGCAATCCAGCCCGCCACGCCCTGCGCGCGCATCGCTGCTTCAGCCTCGGCAATCTCCTCCTCGGTCGGAGGGACGGCATGGCCAAGCGTGATGAACCGGCCGTCCTCGCCAAGGATGATCCAGCGGCGCTCGCGCTGCCTGTTCTGGTCCATGACCGGCACCCTGGCACAGCTTGGGTCGGCTGCCAGGTGCCGGCCGGCAAGGCCAGAATTTGCGCCCGTGTCGGAACGGCTACTGCCAGCCAATCGGCGGAGGGCGCTGTCTAGCTTCCAGCAGGGCAACCAACGTCGCCGTGCCCTCCGCGCTGGCGGCCACGGCTTCAGCTTCACGCCGCGCGGGAGAGAGGCGGGCGCCGGCCCATAGGTTTAGGGCAACCTCGCCATCCAGCCATCCGCGCCGATCCAGCGCGTCGGCCACCGTCTCCACGCCGGACCATTCTGTCGCGAGAACAGCCCAGGTGACCTCCTCGAGGGCATGCAGGACTGCCGCCCGGCTGCCGCCACCATGTCGGTGGATGAAGTCGAGGCGCACCCGGGTCTTGGCCTCGTCCCGGTGAGGTTCCGGTGCGCCGGCCAATACCCCGGCCCGGAACTCGTCCACCAGAGGTGCGAACCGCGCCTCCGCGAAGTCGCCGGCGGACATCCGGGCTTCGGCGAAGGTGCCGGCGATGAACTCGACGACTTCGAGCTTCGCCGACAGGATGAGCGCTGTCAGGTGCGGGCTGGCGAGCGGGTAGTTCAATGCCCACACCCCGTCGTTCTCGCGGTGGACATTGCCGCTCCGGGCAATGAAGCCGGTCTCGCCGTCCTGCCAGTCGAGTACTTCCAGGTCGGTGACGCCCTGCCGCAGCGGATGGCCGTGCATGTGGGAAAGGCGATCCAGGGCGAAGGTAGCGACTGCGTGCCCAGCCTCATGGAACGCGCTCTCGTGCCGCTCGGCCGACCCCGACGGATTTCGAGGCTCGATGCCGAATGCCTTGCCGAACGTCTCGCCTCCCTCTTCGTTCTCGCCCGGCGCGATGCCGAGACGGTCCAGGCCAGCGAGCAGCGGATCGTCGTCCCGCCAGGATGCACGGCTATCCTGTTCCCTCGTCGTGGCCTGCGGCTCCAATGCTGTCACCCGGCCCCGCATGTAGCGGCGCGCGCCGTCCAGGCCAGTCAGGATCGCGCCATCGGCGCCCTGGTCCTCCATGGTCCATTGCTGCAGCATCCGGGCCCGGTGCCCGAGCACGTGATCGTAGGGGACGCGATAGCGGCCTTTCTTCTCGCACTCCGCGGTGAACCCGGCGCTGCCGGTAGCGAGCACCGTCACGGTCATTGGTCCGGCTTTGGGATGCTGCACATAGACCTGATCGCCAGGCAGCACGGCGCCGTCCAGGGGATGCGGGGCCGTCGGCTTCTCAGATGATCGTGTCACGGCGCGTCTCGAATCAGAGGAATAGTGCGCGGATCGGTCCCGCCCGGCGGTTCGCCGAAATCACCATGCTCAGCGAGCCATGCGGTGCGGAACGTCCTCCGCGGCTTGAATGGGGCAACGACGGGAGCGACGCGTTCGGCGTCGGTTGGGATCGGTAACTGGGCGGTCGTTTGAGCGGGAATAGCCATGCTGCGCAGGCTCCGATTATCCGCCGCCCAGGAGGCGCTGGAAGTCCGCGGAGATCGCATCGCGGAACGCCTTCTCCGCCACTGGGCGAAGCTTGTCAGCCACGATCTTCGCGGGATGGAATC
This sequence comes from Roseomonas sp., assembly GCA_041914265.1. Taxonomy (GTDB): domain Bacteria; phylum Pseudomonadota; class Alphaproteobacteria; order Acetobacterales; family Acetobacteraceae; genus Neoroseomonas. The sequence continues at coordinate 48,435 of JAYSDS010000018.1, read as the reverse complement.
CTTCACGGGCCGGGGCCTGCCAGCCCTTGCTGTCCTCGGACATCACGCGGAAGGTGATGTACTGCGAGTGCCGCGCTCCTTCCCCGTGCGGCTGCTCCCGGAAGTTGACCATGCCGGTGAGGCGCTTCGCCTGCGCGCCCGCGACGCCGAGGCCGGCCAGCGTGCCCTTGTCGAGACGGCTGCCCCACTTGTACCGCCACCCCACCACGGTCATGCGTTCCCGCGTGCGGATGTCGTGGCCTACCGCGCCGCTGGTGCGATCGTAGGTGCCCGTGATCCGGCTCGCTTCCCGTTGCGGATCCTGCCACCAGTCATGAACGGCCTGCGGCATCGGATTGCCCATGACGCTGCCGGGCGTGTCATGGCGGAACGGGATGACGAGGTAGCGCTTGCCCTTCTTGCTGACGCGCACTTTCCAGGAGCTGCCGAGCATGCGCTTCATGTCGCGCGCCGGCATGCCCTCCTCGATGGCGACGGCATAGGGCAACTCGGAATAGACCTCGGCCGCGAAGTCGTTGATGGTCCGAAGCTGGATGCTGCGCAGATAGCTGCCGCCACGGATGCCGATGGTCCGGCCATCGGGAAGCGGTTCACCGCGGGCATAGCCCTGCCACTGCGCCAGGGCGGCCTCCGAAATCTGCCACACCGCGGTGGCCAGACTCGGAAACGAATTCTGAGATAGCGCGCTGCCAGGCGGCAGCATATCGCGGATATCGATGTTGATGCCGAACGTCGCCATGTTCGAAAGGTGCCATCACGAACGCCCGGCGCGGCGAGCGATGGCAACCGGCAGTCCATCCTGTCCGCCACGGATTTTCTGCGGACTCCGTGGACTCGCGCACGCCATCGTCCGCGGCGATGAATGGCCAGGTCGAGAAGCGACACGCTCTCGTCCAAAGGACGCCCGCCCGGACAAGTGCTTAGAAGGCGTTCTCGATGCGTGGACTCAGTCCATGATCAGTACCAGGGACGGGGCGGAGAGGGCCGTTGCTCCACAACGGGAAGAGGCGCCAACCGCCATTGGTGCGTTGGATCGGCGAAGCGAGAATCCGCGGCCGGACAATCTTCGCTGATCAGCGGAGGCCGAACATTTCGGCCGTCACCGTCCATTCTCCGTCCCATACCCCCATCCCGCCCCATCACCTCATCGGACGGGCGTAGATGGGGTGGCCCTACCCTCGGCAGGAGCGTTGGGCTGGACTGCGGTGGCCGGAGCATCCGCCATCGGCAACAGTTCCATTGTCGCTACCAGGGCGCCCCATGCCGCGACGCCGAGTATCGCGCAGGCAAGGCCGAGGCGGGCCGGCCAACGGTCGAAGACTGGCAGGGTGAGCCCCGACATCGGCGCTGGCGGCGCCCGCAGCAATCCGGGCAGCCCGACCCCGAGGCGATGGAACGCCCACAGGGTTGGGCCTGTCGTGACCAGCACGCCAACCGTGCCTCCGAAGAACTGCAGCCTCAGCGGCCCCAGTTCGACGGGCAGGGACGGAAGCAGGGACACCACCAGCCCGGCAATTCCGATCGCCGGCACGGCCGGCACTGTCAGCCCCGCCAGCCGCAGTGCCGACGGTATGCGCAGCCCGGGCAGCAGGCGCTGCCGCGCGGCATCCGGCCTGCCCCGCATCCCGGCTGCCGCCGCGACGAACACCGCCAGCATCAGGAATTGCGGGGTCAGGAAGGGATCCAGCGTCATCCCCCGCGCCGGCCAGCCCAAGCCGATGCCGGGCAGGGTCAGCGAGGCGCCGAAGGGCCATATCACCAGGGCCATGACCATGGCCAACAGGGCCGGCGCCGTGTCGGCTTGCCGCAGCAGCCAGGCACCGGGCGCCGAAACCTCGGCCGCTGCGGGAACCGCGCCGTCCCGCAGGGCGCGGAACAGGCCGAATGCGAACAGCGCCGAGACGAGGTCGCCCGGCAGGTTGCGCATCGTATGAAGCACCGTGCCGATGGCCGGCGTCTGCGGCAGGCCCGCCAGCAGGAATACCGCTGCGCCGACAATCATGCTGCCCGCCAGCACCAGGAACGGCTCGCGCATCGGCACCCGCGACAGCCCGATCAGCGCCGCGATGGTCAGCACCAGCGCGGATGGGTTGGTCCAGAAATCGAACCCCATGAACTGCGGGGTCGCATAGGACACCGGCAGCATCGCCAGCCCGGCAATCTGCCAGGCCTTCAGCCGGGTGGCGGCGAGGCAGCCTTCGCGGAAGCCGCGATCGCAGACGAAGTTCGCGATCAGCAGCGCCGCCAGTGCCGCGCCCAGCCCGCCGCCCAGGACGACCCCGATCGGCCCGAACGTGCCGCGCCAGCGCAGCGCCATGGGCAGCAGGGCCGCGATGGCGATGACCGGCAATGCCCGCGCGCCGTGCCGGCTCGCCAGCCAGGCCGCGACCGGGATGGCGAGCGCCGGCATCCAGCCGAAGGTGGACAGGCCCAGGACGGACACGCCGATCCAGCAGGGCAGCAAGGCCACGCTGCGCCGCCACACCCCATCCGCCGGCGCCGCCAGGTCGGGCCTCAGCGCGCGCAGCAAGGGCCAGAGAAAGACCAGCTCGACGGCCGGCAGCGTCGTGAGCAGTTCCGGATCCGGCCACTGGCTGATCAGAAGGCGGAGCCCCCCGGCCAGGACCAGCACCGCCAGGACGGCGAACGGCCGCATCCTCACGTCGCGGCGCAGGAACAGCACGATGACCGCAACGAGCAGCGGCGGAATGACCTGGACGTACAGGGTGGGCGGATCGCCCAGCAAGGGCCGGAATACGAGACAGAGCGCCGGATAGAGGATCGCGGCCATCACGACGCGCGCCCAGGGCGGATGCCCGAGCGGCCGAAGTGCCACGATGGCTGCGATGCCGGCGACGAGGCCGGCCAGGGCGACGCGTTCGATGTCGGCGGGTTTTGGCAGGGGTGACAGCAACTCGAAGCCGACGTTCCACAGTGCCGCGATACCGCAGGTCACGGCGGCGATCCGGCCGCCCAGCCGCACAGCCTCCGGCGTCTCGCCGGCGTGTCGGGACAACAATGCGAGGGCCACGAGGGTGATCGATGCGGCGCTCACGAGCGCGGGCCACGGCGATCGGATCTCGGCCGGATCGAGCAGAGTGACAAGCTCGGAGGTCAGCGGCCAGGCGAACAGCAGCACCAGCACCATGGCCCAGGGATCGCCCTCCACCGGCCGCCAGCGCGGGGGCGGCGCGCCGGTCGGCGGTGCGCACCAGGCCCAGCCTCGGATCGCCAACGCCAGCAGCGCCAGGGGCCAGGCGATTGGCGAGCCCTGGATCGTGACCGGCTCCGTCCCATAGGCACCGCCATCAGGGAGGAACGCCACGCCGGCGGCCAAGTACAAGACCACGCCATCAATCCCGTGCCGGGCCCAGCGCGGCAGGGCGGGCACGAGGCCGAGCAGCGCGACCATCGTCGCCAGCGCGCCGTCCCCGGGGGAAAGCGTCAACGGCAGCGGCGCGAAGATCCAGCCTTGCAGCACGGCGACGGCGCGGCGGATCTCCTGCTCGAAATAGGAGGCGGAAGGGATCAACAGGAGCGCCAGCAGACCGGTCGCCCAGGCGACCCAGGTGCTGCGCCGCGCCACGACGCCGTCGAGGCCGAGTTCCCGCCGCATCAGCGTATCCGAAAGCGGGCTGGTGGCGGCGAGCACGCGACGCGCCTCCTGCGCGAGCCGCCCGTCCGGGTCGTGGCGTGGCAGGCTGTGGGCGGGCTCGCGATCCGCGAGATGCAGCAGCCAAGCCTGGTGGCCCTGCGCGCGCAGGGCGTCGGGCAGGGTGCGCAGCAGGTCCTCGCGCAGCCAGACCGGCATGCGGCCCAGCACGAGCCATGGCAGGCGCAGCAGCCGGCGCAACCCGGCCTCGCCGGGCGTCGGCCCGTCGAGCATCGCGCAATGGCCGGCGACGCGCTCCACGGTGCCGGGCGGCAGCCGGGCGCCGAAGGCGAGCACGCGCAGAAGATCCATCGCCGCGGGCGGTGCCATCGGATCGGGATCAAGGAAGCTCGCGAGCCGTTGCAGCAGCCGGGTGCGCAGCGCCGCATCCGGGGCGTCCTCCGCCAGCAGACGCTCGTCGCGGCCAAGCAGTTCCGCGAGGTCGGCGGGCGTCGGCTCGGATAGCAGCAGCGGCAGTGGCTCGCGCGGGCCGGACAGCCAGCGGCCAAGTTCGGCGATGCCCGCGGTGGAGAGTTCCGCGAGGCGCCATCCGCCACGGTCGAGCGCAGCCTCGCGCCGACCCCAGGACGCGCGCGGACGCGGCGTGACCAGCACGCGCAGCGTGAAGCCGGCGAAGCGGGGATCGGCCAGCGCGCGGCCGGTCATCGGGTTCCACAGCGGCCCGCCATCCGAGACCACCAGCAGCCGCGCCCCGGCATGCGTGGTGGCGACCCGCGCCACCGTGGTCTCCGGCCCGCCCGCGAAGGCGCGCACCCGGTCGGGCGTGGCCTGGAAGGTGAAGGCGTTCACCCGCAGCCCGGCTGCCTGCAGCCGGTCGACCAGGGCGGCGGCGGCGATGCGCTGCGGATCATCGGCCGCGGCGAGCTGCGCCCGCACGAGATGCTCGGGCACGGG
>JAYSDS010000018.1:0-43858 GCA_041914265.1 Roseomonas sp. | reverse complement strand
GAGGCTCGGCCAGCCGGCCCGGCGCACCGTCTCGGCGACGGTGCCGGGCAGGTCCAGCCGGCGGCTGCGCGGCCGGCGCGCGCGCCCCATCAGCCGCAGTGGGCCATAGAGCATGCCGCCGTCGAACCAGTCGAGGCCGCGGCCGCGGGGCAGGGGGTTGGGTGGCGTGCCGGCCGGCGCCGTCCCGAGCGACAAGGCGCGCCGCGCCAGCAGGCCGAGCCCCGCGGCGATCGCGGCGACGGCGGACACGATCAGCACGGCTGGCGAGGCGTCGCCGGCGGCCTGCGGTGCCGCTGTCTCGGCGCTGCCACCGAGCGCGAAGCCGAGGATGAGAAGGCCGATCAGCAGCGCGGCCAGCAGAGCCACGCCCAGCAGGCCGCGCCGGCGGCCAGGGCCGGCGGCCGCCTCGGCCCTTTCGCCCGGCAGCATGGGCAGCGCCGTCGCCTCGTCGGCAAGGCCGGCGTCGATCGGCCCGGTCGGACCCAGCCGTTGCGCCAGGACGGCACGATCACGGGCGGTGACGCACAGCACCGGCGCAAGCCAGGCCAGCGCCGTCTCGGGCGTTTCGAGCCTGATGCCCTGCTGCGCCAGGCGTTCCATCAGGGCGGCGGCGTGCTGCGCGCGATCGGTGCCGATGGCCAGCCGGTCGCGGCGCTCGAGCTGTTCCACGAGATGCGCGAGGTCGCCGACCGCGGGATGCGCGGCGCGCAGTCCCGCCAGACGCTCTCCGTCACCTCCGCCCAGGCCGGCGCCGGCCTCTGTCACCGCCACCTCCCGCGCGGCTCAGCTCTTGGCCGCACGGCGGCCCGGCTGCCATTCCTGCCACAATGCGAGGGCGCGGCGCTGCGCGTCGGCGCTCGGCAGAAGGGCGGCAAGGGCGGCGCGGCGCTGCATGTCGTCCAGCGCCGCCATCGGCCGGCCGCCGAAGCGGGCGGGATCGGCGAGCAGCACGGCGAAATCGAGGACGCGCGCGGTGCCGGGCTTCTCGTTCTCCTCGATCGACGGGCTGTCATGGAGCAGCTCGATGAAATCGACCACCTCGCGCGCCATCGTCTCCGGGCGGTCCAGCAATTCGAGGGCACCGAGCTTGGCGGCGACGATCTCCATCAGCCGCTCGCCGCGGGGCACCTGCACCTCGTAGCAGACGCAGCGGCGCAGGAAGGCGTCGGGCAGCGGCCGCTCGCCATTGCTGGTCATGACCACGACCGGCCAGCGCGCCGGGTCGCGCAGCGTGATGCGCAGGCCGAGTTCCGGGATCGCGAAGTGCATGCGGTCGATCTCGGTGAGCAGGTCGTTGGGCAATTCGCGCGGCGCCTTGTCGATCTCGTCGATCAGCACGACGGGGGGCGGGGCGCCCGGCGGCAGGAAGGATGCCTCCAGCGCCGTCCAGCCGGTGCCTTCAACGGCGAGCAGGTCGCCCAGCGTCGCGAGCCCCGGCGGCAGGCCACGCGCCGGGACCAGTGGTTCCAGCGGGTCCTGGGGCGTGCCGGCGCAGACGATCGCCGCGCCGAGGCCGCGCAGCGACAGATAGCGCGCCTCACCCCGCGGCCGCTGCCCGTCCGGGCCGCCATCCCGCGTCTCATAGGCGTCGCGCAGCCTTGCGAGCTCATCGAAGCGATAGAGCAGGTCGCTCTTGTCGGCGCCCGAGGTCACCGTCACCCCGAAGAGCCAGCGATCGGCCGCGCCGTGCAGCATGGCGGCGAGGCTGCGTGCCAGCTCGGTCTTGCCCGTGCCCGGGCGGCCGGTCAGCAGCAGCGGCATGCGCAGCGTCAGCGCGACGTTGGTGGCGGCGATCAGCCCCTCATCGGGGTCGTAGAGCGCGGGGATGTCGAGTGCGATGCGCACGGGCAGCGGGAGGGGCTCGCTGCGGCGTTCGTTGCCGGCGCGGCCGACATAGTGCAGCGGAATGCCGCCCAGCACCGGGGCTCGCGGTGGGACGCTAGGGGATGCGGGCATGGCGATCCATCTTCCCGGTCATGCGGTTTGCTCCCATTCCGCCGCCGCCGCGGCGCTTCGCGTCCCGGCGACCAGCGCGCGGATCTCGTGCAGCGTGAGCGTCACGCGCCCCTGTTCCGCCAGGTATGCGGCGAAGCGGAAGGCCTTGCTCGGAAGGGGCGACATCGCGCCCGGGCGATCGCAGCGGCGCCGCAGCTCCTCGCGCCAGGCCTGCACCTCTCCGACGGTGACCGGGCGCAGCCGCACGCGGGCCTGGCCGAGGCGCAGCGCCGTGTCGTCCAGCAGCAGCGAGGCGGGCGGGTCGGGGCGGGCGGTGAACAGCAGCGCATAGCCGAGCGGCTGCCCGGCCGGCACGGCAAGCGCGGACCAGACCGCCCGCCATTCCGCCAGCAGCGCGAGATCCTCCGGCTGCGGCGCCTCGGGCAGCCGCAGCGCGATCCAGCCCGGCTGCGGCTGCCCGGCCAGCATCGCGCCGAGCGTCGCCAGATCGTATGACCAGCTCTCGAGGCCGAGCCGGTTCATCGCCTCATAGGCAAGGTCCTGCGCGGCGGCGGCGCCACGCGAGCGGTTCGGCCAGGCCACGGTCGTGGGGGGCTCGGCGCCGCTTTCCTCCTTCCGGCGCGGCGGCAGGTGGTCGCGCCAGAGCCGGAGGAAGAACTCGTCGCAGAGATCGGCGGGATGACCGCTGATCAGCAGTTCGACCGGCCGTCGGCCGACATGGCTGCCGATGGCGACATTGGCATCGCGCGTCTCCCGGTCGCGGTCGATCAGGTAGATGTGGCCGAACAGATCCTTCATCTCCTCGCCCAAGGCGGCTTGGCGCGCCTCGGCGGCGGCGGCGGTGACCGCGGCGGCATCGGCCTCGCCCTGCTCGATCGCATCGAGGCGCCGGGCGAGGTCGCTGTTCTGCGGGTCGTTCAACGACAGCGGTTCGGCCTCCAGCGTGCGGTCCTGCAGGAAGCGCGATTCGACGCCCCGCATGACGCCGACCAGCACATCGCCGCAGAACAGCGGGCCGCCGGAAAGGCCCCGCCATTGCATCCAGTCCGGCTGCGTCGGGATCAGCGTCGAGGCGAAGAGCAGCACGTCGCGAGACACCGAGAACAGGTTGGCGGTGCCAGGGAAGGCGCCTTCCTCCCGCCCGCCGGGCAGCGCCTGTCCGGTCGTCACCTTCGGGAAACCGAGCGCCGAGGCGGCGACTGGCGTGATGCCGGGCTCGCGCCAGCGCAATCGGCCCGGCCGCACCGGACGCGGCAGCGGCGTGCCGTCCTCGGCTTCTTCCAACCCCAGTAGGGCGATATCCGGCGGTGCGCGGCCCGCGCTTGGCATCGCGCGCCACAGGATGCGCGCCGGCCAGCCGCGCTCCATCGGCGGTTCGCCGGCGAGTTCCCGCAGGAGATAGACCTCGGTGGTTCCGCGTGGCGCCCAGTCGCGCTCCGGGTCGGCGACGCAATGCAGCGCCGTCAGCACCAGCCCCGGCGCCACGAGCAGCCCCGAGCCGAAGCTGTCGCCGCGGATCTGCACGAGGTCGGCGAAGACCCACGCACCCGGCCCTGCTGCGGCCGTCGAGCTCATGGCCCGTTCAGCGCGCGGGGCGCGGCACCACGCCCGGGCCCGCGGCGTCAGAGATGCGGAATGGCTGTGCCGGCGTTCCTTCGCTGTTGACGCTCAGCATCAGCTTCACTTTGTGGCCGGTCTTGGCGCTGTCGCCCGCCTTGCCGCTCAGGTCGAGGAAGGAGAACAGCTTAAGCCCCCCGCCAGCCTCGCGCGTCGTGCCGAATTCGAGCGCCAGCTCGACCTCGATCTTGTCCACGCCAAAGCTGATGTCCTGGCCCTTTGCGTCGACGCGCGCGCGGCTGAGTTCGGCCCTCAGGCTGGCGATGGCGTCGGCCAGGCCGATCCGGGTGCCATTGGGGCCTGCGTCGTTCGCCATTCGGATATCCTTCCTTGTCGTCCCGCCTTATGCCGCGCCTGCGACCGACCATGCGCGATGAACATCGCTGCTCCAGCTTGCAGATCGGCGAGCACACGGTCCGGATCTGCCGACGAGTGAGCACATCAGAAGAAGTCGTTGCTTTCTCGTACACGATAGGGCGAAGAGTTGCTTGGGCGCAACGATCGGTTGCGCCCGGGATTGGGCAAACCCTGTCATTGGGGATTTCGTGGCATCCGCGTTCCGGCGGGCCACAGTCGGCATTGCCTTCAGCACCAACCATCCCGAGCAATGTGGTCAGCCGGCTGTGGCCCGCGGATTGCTTTGCGCCCTGGGTCAGGGCCCAGAGGTGAGCCCGGGCTGGATGGTGGCCAGGTTCAGCAGATTCTCGATCACTTCCGCGATGAGAGTTCCGCGCCATAGCGAACGGCGTAGACGGCTGGGCTGGAGGGGCCGCGGTGCAGGTTCGGGACGCAGGTGAAGGGCCCCTGCGGTGCGCTCTTCGGCTGGGGGGCCGGCATGAGGCCGCAACCGCAAATGCCGATGGGCGCGTGGGTGCAGCGTGCCTCGCAGGTCGCGCACATGAACCAGATCCCGGATTGCAGCACGCGCCCGCCGCAGAACCGGCACGCATGGGCCGTGAGGGTCCATCCCTCAGCAGCCTCTTCCCGCCCCTCCTGCATCAGGCGAAGACCTCAGTGCGGCCCATCCCTGGTAGCGTGAGAGGCGGCACGCCGACGATGCAACCGGGCCCTGCCTGGCGCGCGGCAATGACCAGGGCCTCGGGCCGCGACACCACATGGTCGATACGGACGATGGACGATCCCACCGCCAGGGCCTCGGGGTGGATCACATCTGCCAGGCGCGGCCGCGTGCCCTTGGAGTTACGGCCGCGGACCGCCTCAGCCGTGCGATTGTAACACGAGATGCAGTAGCGCCCGTTGATGAGCCGGGCGGCCACCCGATCGCAGCGCGGGCATCAGCGCAACCCCCGAACCATGATGGCTTCGGTGGGCGGCTGCCACCCTGCCGGGGCGACATCGAAGCGCGCCGCGAAGGCAGCATGCCGCCGAGTGTAGGCGTACCAGTCTGCAAACTGCGGCGCGGCGCATTCGACGATCAGCGCACCGCCGGCGAGCATCGGGGCGCTGACCCGCCGGCGGTCGTCTACACCTGCGCTCCGGGCCGTGGCCGCGAGCATGCGCGGGCGTTGCTCGGCGGCTATCGCGGCATCCTGCAGTGCGACGGCTATGCCGGATACAAGGGCCTCGCCGACGCGGCCACGGGGCCGGGCCCGGCCGTCATGGCGTATTGCTGGAGCCATGCGCGGCGGCAGTTCTACGATCTGGCGCAGAAGGCCAAGGCGCCGGTCGCCGAAGAGGCGCTGCAGGGCCGTATCGACGAACTCATGCCGTGGTGCTGGGCGAAAACAGGTCAGGCCTGACGCACGCCGCGGACAGGGGCCGCAGAGCAACGCTTACCGCGCAGCCGCATCGAGTGCTTGATCAACCGCTTGAAGAACGGCCGCCGTGTTGCCACCCGCTACGACCAGACCGCCGACAGCTTTCTCGGCTTCGCCGCCCTGCCGATGCAGCTACGCGTGGCTTCGGGCGATCGGGACTTCGTGCCATGGGGCCAAAGACACCCTGAATCTCGCCATCCCGGACATCTCCGCATCGGGGCCGCGCCTTCGTCGGCAGGCTCCGACAGTTGGGGTGGCGCGCGACCCTGGTTGGGCTATGCCACGACCATGACCAGACTCGATCCTCTTCCGGCACTGCGCGCGGCCGCCGAGGCGCTCGCGATGCCCGACCAGCCCGATGCTTTCTTCGCCAGCCTGCAGGGCGCCATGGCGGACGCCATTGGGCATCGCCTCTTCACCATCATGCGGCATGATCCGGAGGCCGGCCGAAACCGCCGTGCCTTTTCGAGCGATCCCGCTGCTTATCCGGTTTCGGGCTTCAAGCCCGTCGACTGGCAGCACCCCTGGGCCCACCGCGTCCTGATCGAGGGCAAGGCCTGGATCGGTCGCGACGCTGCCGATATCGCATGGGCCTATCCAGACCACGAGAAAATCGCCGGCATGGGTCTTGCGAGTGCGATGAACCTGCCGGTCCGCTGGAACGGCCGCACATTGGGGACGGTGAACCTGCTGCATGGCCCCGAGCATTTCACCGAGGCTGACGCGACGATCGGTGCCATCTTCGCAGCCTTGGCGGTGCCGGCTCTTCTGGCGGTCCCGGCCGCGGCGTGATGCCACGAGCGCGCCGAGGCCTAATGTATCGGAGCAAAGACCCATGACGATGCTGCCACGGCGTAGCCTTCTGCTGGCCACTGCGACGGTTGCCCTGACGGCACCCGCGATCGCACAGGCCCCGTTCAACCGCCCGATCCGGTTGATCATCCCCTGGGCACCAGGCGGGACCACCGACATCCTAGGGCGGATCGTGGCGGAGCCGCTTGGCCAGGCCCTGGGACAGCCGGTGCTGGTCGAAAACCGCACTGGCGCGAGTGGCAACATCGGATCCGATACTGTCGCCAAGGCAGCGGCCGACGGGCACACGCTGCTCTTCGGGTCGATGTCCACCCACGCGATGAATCATGCGCTGATGCGCAGCATGCCGTTCGACGGGGTGGCCGACTTCACGCCGCTCGCCATGCTGGGCTTCGCCGTGAACACCATGGTCGTGCATCCGGCGGTGCCTGCGCAGACGGTGCCCGAGTTCATCGCCTACCTCCGGGCGAATCCCGAGAAGGTCGCCTATGCCTCGGCGGGGCCTGGCTCGACCAACCATCTCTGTGCGGCGCTGTTCGAGAACATGACCGCTACGCGCATGGTCCATGTCCCTTATCGCGGCGGCCAGCCGGCGGTGACGGATACCGTGGCGGGCCAGACGCAGCTCTTTTTCAGTGCGGCGACGCAGACCATGCCGCATGTCGAGGGCGGGCGGCTGCGCCTACTCGCGGTGACCGAGGCGACGCGTTGGAGCCGCCAGCCGGCGACGCCGACAGTCGGGGAAGCGGTGCCGGGCTATGAGATGGCCGTCTGGTATGGGGCCTTCGGGCCGAAGGGCATGGATCCCGCCCTGCAGCAACAGTTGAACGCCGAACTGAACCGCATCCTGGAACTGCCCGCGATCAAGGATCGTCTTGGCGGCATGGGAGTGGAGATCGCGCCGGAGACGACCGACGCCTTCGCCCAGCGACTGCGCGCGGATGCCGAGAAATGGGGCGCCCTGATCCGACGCCTCGGGATCGAGGCAAGCTGACCACCGGCGCCCGGCCGCGTCATGCGGTTGTGAAGCGCGGTCCGAGCGCGCCCGAGGCCCGCAGGGCTTCCCGCTCGGCCTCGCCGAGGCCGAGCATGCCGCCCAGGACGTCCGCCTCGTGCTGGTTCAGGAAGGGGCTGGGGGCCAGATCCGGCGGCGGGGCGCCCGCGATGCGCAGCGGCGTGGAGGGCAGGACGACGCGCCCGACCTCCGGGTGATCCACCCAGCGCAGCATGCCCCGTTCATGCATGCCGGCATCGTGCAGCACTTCATCGAGCGTGCGCACCGGCGCGGCCGGCACGCCGTGCTGGCGCGTCAGAGCTTCGAGTTCCGCGCGCGACAGCGTCTCGCTCCAGGCGGTGACCAGGGCGTCCACCGCCGCCATGTGCTGCACGCGGTCGGGGTTGCTCCGGAAGCGGGGATCGCCGATCAGTGCCTCCTGCCCCATGGCGCGCAGCAGCCGGTCCCAATGGTCCTCGGTGACGACGATGATGGCGATCCAGCCATCGCGCGCCGGGTAGACATTGTAGGGCGCCATGGCGAGACCGGCATGGCTGTTGCCGGTGCGCGGCGGCACATTCTGGGCACCGCCGCCGAAATGCATGCCGATCGCCGAGGCGAGGGTGGAATACGCCGCATCCTGCATCGCCACCTCGACCTGTGTCCCGAGGCCGGTGCGTTCGCGTGCGAAGAGCGCGGTCATGAGCGCGCCATAGAGATGTGTGCCGCCGAGGAAATCGCAGACAGTGGGCCCGGCCTTCGTTGGCGGCCCGTCCGGGAAACCCGTGGTGTGCATGATGCCGACTGCCGCCTGCACCGTCAGGTCCATTGCCAGGCGGTCGCGATCCGGCCCGGTCTGCCCGTAGCCCGATCCGCAGGCATAGATCAGGCGGGGGTTGCGCTGTCGTAGCGCTTCGTATCCCAGGCCGAGCCGGTCCATGGCCCCGGGCGAGAAGTTCTCGATCAGCACATCGGCGCGATCGACAAGGCGGAGGAAGATCTCCTGCCCCTGCGGGTTCTTGAGATCGAGCGACAGGCCGAGCTTGTTCGAATTCAGCATCGCCTGCGGCACCGATCCGCCGGCGACGGCCGAACGGCGGCGCAGCGGCTCGCCTTGCGGCGGTTCGATCTTGATGACCGTCGCCCCGGCCATGGCCATCAGGAACCCGCAATAGGGCGCCTGATAGATATGGCCGAGATCGAGGACCAGGATCCCGTCGAGCGGGCGACGCGGCGCCTCCATGGGCGTCAGACCTTGGAGCCGAGGGTGCGCCGGCCAATGGCGCTGCGATGTACCTCGGACGGGCCTTCATAGACGCGCATGACCCGCACCTGCTGGTGCATGAGCTGCAGCGGCAATTCCTTCGTCATGCCCATCGCGCCGAAGGTCTGCATGGCGTTGTCGAGCACCGACTGCGCCATCTCGGTCGCGCGCACCTTCAGGATCGAGGCCTCCAGGCGGACATCGGCGCCCGCATCGAGCTTGGCCGCGAGGTCGTTAACCATCAGCCGGCACGCATGCATCTCCATCACCGCCTCGGCGGCGAACCACTGGATGGCTTGTCTGTCAGCCAGGCGCACGCCCCAGGTGACGCGGTTCTGCGCTTGCTCGGTCATCATCTCGAGTGCGCGGCGTGCCATGCCGATGCAGCGCGCGCCCATCTGCATGCGGCGCACGTTGAGGCGAAGCTGCATGGGCGCATAGCCGCGTCCGAGTTCGCCGAGCACATTCTCCTCCGGCACGCGGCAGTCCTCGAAGACGAGTTCGTAGGTCGTGCGGCCGCCGATCATCGGGATGGCACGCTCGATGACGAAGCCCGGCGTGCCCTTCTCGACGATGAAGGCGGTGATCCCGTCCTGGCGTTTTCCATCGCCGGTGCGCGCCATGAGGATGATGAAGTCCGAGCGCGGGACGTTGGATACCCAGATCTTGCGGCCATTGATGACCCACTGGCCGCCATCCTTCACCGCTCGGGTGGTCATGCCGGCGGGATCACCGCCCGCGCCGGGTTCGCTGATCGCCATCGCCGAGCGCTGCTCGCCACTCGCATAGGGCAGCAGGTACTTCTGGCGATGATACGGACTCGCTACCTGCAGCATCATGTGCAGGTTCGGGCTGTCAGGGGGGATGACGAAGGGGACGCAGGCGCGAGCGAGTTCCTCCTCCGCCGCGGCGAGGGACACCAGGGGCAGGTTGGCGCCGCCGAATTCCTCGGGCACGTCGAGGCCCCAGAGACCAAGCTCGCGGCAGCGGGCGAGGAGATGCTTCTCCTCCTCCTCGGACAGCCTGTAGCCGCCTCCTGTCGCTTCGCGCTTCAGGATGCCGGGTTCCAACGGCATCAGGTCGCGCTCGACGAATTTCGCGACGAGGTCGCGGAGCATGCGCGTTTCCTCTGTCGCAGCGTGCGGCTGATGGTGGTCCATGCTCATTCCTCCCCTCGGTTGCCGATTGGTGCGACTGGACGTCAGCGCAGATAGCGCCAGCGAAACCGATCGCCTTGGGCTTCGATGCGCCCGACCGTAGGGTCGGGGAAATGGATGGGTAGGATCTTGGTGTCCCGGTCCGCGACCTCGTCGAAGAAGCGCCGGCGGCTGGTCTCGGCCTGCTCCGGATCCCAGCAGAAGATGGTGGACCAGTCCGGCTGATGGATCTGCAGGGCGTGGTGCATCAGATCGCCCGTGACCACGGCATGCTGGCCGCCGCTGCGGATGTGGACGCAGCAATGGCAGGGGGAATGCCCCTGCGTCGGCTGGATCGTGATGCAGTCGTCGAGTTGGAAGTCGTCATCGACGAGCAGTGCCTGGCCTGCCTCCACGATGGGCTCGCAGTTGAACCGGAAAACGTTGCCGCCGCCGCCGGGGCGTTCCTCCGCTACCTTGGTGGAAGCCTCCCAGGCCGCGTATTCGCGCTTGTGGAACACGTATTTGGCGTTCGGGAAGGTCGGCACCCAGCGCCCGTCGCGCAGCACGGTGTTCCAGCCCGAATGGTCGATGTGCAGATGGGTGCAGAAGACGTAGTCGATATCCTCGAAGGACAGGCCTTCCGCCCTGAATCCGTCGAGCCATGGTTGCTTGGGAAAGTCCATCGGCGCGGGCCAACCCTTATCCTCGCCGGTGCAGGTATCGACCAGGATGGTGTGGTGCGGGGTGCGCACGACATAGGTCTGGTAGGTGATGACCATCTTCCCCGAGGACGGATCATAGGTTTCGCGCTCCACCTCGGCGAGCCGCTGCGCCAGCAGTTCCGGCGCGGCGGCGGCCTTGGGGAACATCGCTTCGGGCGCTCGCCAGGGGCCGTCACGCTCGCTGAAGCTGGTGATGGTGACGTCGCCAATGGTCAGTCTGCGCATGCGATATCCTGAAGCGTTAGAGGGTCATTCGGCACGGATGCCGGCCTGCGCCGCCACACGCTGCCAGGTCGGCACATCCTCGGCGAGGCGGCCGGCGAGGATGTCGGGCGCACTCATCAGCGGCTCCGCCCCGAGCGTCGCGAAACGGGTGCGGAAATCGCCATCCTCGCGGAGAGTGCCGAGTTCGGCGGAGAGCCGCGCCAGGATGGGCGCCGGCAAGCCCTTCGGCGCAGCGATGGCGAACCAGTTGGGCGCGATGTAGCCGGGCACGATCTCCACCGCGGCGGGGGTGTCGGGCAGGGCCGCGATGCGCCGGGCCGTGGTCACCGCGAGGATGCGGGCGCGACCCTCGCGAGCCTGGGCCAAGGTCTCGACCGTGCTCGCGAAGACGACATCGATGTCGCCGGCATAGAGAGCATTGGTGGCCTGCGCTGCGCCGCGATAGGGCACATGCGTCAGCTCGACCCCCGCGACGGAGGCCAGCATCGCCCCGGACAAGTGGTTGGAGGAGCCGATGCCCGATGTCCCATAGGTGATGGCACCCGGCTTCGTGCGCGCTTCCGCAAGCAACGCCTGGAGCGTCGCGAAGCGATGGTCGGCGCGCACCACGATGGTTGTCGCGATTTCCGCCACCAGGCTGACGGGTGCGAGATCCACCCGCGGGTCGAAGCCGAGATTGGCGTAGATCGCCGGCAGGATGGCGAGCGAGGAGGAAGTCAGTACCAGCGTGTAGCCATCGGGTGGCGACTGCACCGTGGCGCGGAGGCCAATCGAGCCGCCGGCGCCGGCGCGGTTGTCGATCATGAAGGGCTGGCCAAGACGGTCCCGCAGGCGGTCCCCGATCAGCCGTCCGACCGTGTCGATCGGCCCACCCGGGGCGAAGGGAATGACGAGGCGGATGGGCTTCGCCGGCCAGTTCTCCTGCGCCAGTGCCGGAGCCGTCAGGACACCGAGGCCGCCCAGGAGAACCGAGCGACGCCCGAACCCGAGCCGGCCCGGCGCCGCGGCGCCGGACGGTACTGATCCGTTCATGACATTCCTCCCGCCGCCCGTTTGCCGGCAGCCGTCATGAACGATCCGACGGACTGGCTGCCGGCGCAAGCCTGCGGCTTGCAAGGGGGGCGCACGGACGGTGCGTGTGGCGCGGCCGCTCGGCGCTAACGCCTGGCGGCCTCCCAGCGCACGATCCAGCTGGTCGCGCCGAAGATCACCGCCGCGCCGATGAAGGTCATCACGGACGGAATCTCGGCGAAGACGAGCCAGCCCAGCGCCGAGGCCCAGATCATGTCGATGAACTTCACGGGCTGGATGGCGGTCAGGTCGCTGATGCGAAAGGCCTCGGTCAGGCACCAGTGACCGGCGCTCCCGAGCAGCCCGGTCATCAGGACCCATCCCCATTGCTCGGCGCTCGGCCAGGTCCAGCCGGCGAGCGCGAAGGGCAGGGTGAAGACAGAGACGGTGATGGCCTGCCAGGCGACGATCACCTCCGGCCGGTCACGTCTGGTGAGCGCCTTGGTGATGAGGAAGGAGGCCGCGAAGAGCGGCGCCGAGGCCAGCATCACCAGTGACCAGAGCCCCTTCGACGATCCGTCGAACTGCGGTGCGATCACCACCAGCACGCCAAGGAAGCCGATGCCGGCCGCGATCCAGCGAGCACGAATGATCGGCTCGCCGAGGAATACGACCGCGCCGGCCATGACGAAGATCGGCCCGGTGAAGCCGATCGCCGTAGTGTCGGCCAGCGGGATGTGCGGCAGGGCCCAGAACCACATCAGTAGCCCTGCCGTATGCACGATGCCGCGCCAGCCCTGGCCGGCCAGGTCATGCGGGCGCCAGGCGGCGAGGCCCGTGCGCAGCATGAAGGGCAGGACCACGACGAAGCCGGCGAGATACCGCAGGAACTGCGTCTGGAACGGGTCGAGCTCCAGCGACAGTTGCCGTGCGATGGCATTGAGGATGGAGAAGAGCAGCCCAGCCAGCGCCATCCAGCCCATGCCGCGCAAGGTTGCCGCGCGCGTGGGCCCCGCGGAGGGGATGTTCACCTGCCTCCCGGGTCCCGTGCCAGGGCGCGGTGCAAGGCGGCATTGAAGGCGTCGGGTGCCTCATAGGCCACCCAATGCCCGGCACCGGGGATGGCTTCGGCGGTCGCACCGGCCCGCATGCTGCGGATCAGCTCGAGACGCAGCCCGACGTAAGGCCGGGCGATGGCATCGAGGTCGCCATAGATCGCCGCGAGCGGTGCGCGCCCCCGCGCGATGGCCTGCTTCAGGGAATCGGTATTGGCCCAGCCCCGGCTTCTGAAGCGGGCACGGCGGGTGTGCAGGTCCTGCATCGCCAGGGCGACATCATCGACCCGCGTCGCGTCCGCGAACATCAGCGCGGCCAGGTTGTGGCGGTTGGCATCGTCCCGCGCCGCGCCTTCCAGGTGCCGGACCTTCACGAGCTCGGTCGGGCTGCGCTCGAAGCCCAGCGCGCCAGCGCCCACGATCGTCAGGGACAGGCAGCGTTCCGTGTCGAGGGCCGCGAGATGGCCCGCGCACAGGGCGCCGAAGGAAAAGCCGACGAGATCATAGCCCTCGCCCGGCGGGAGGATGGCCCGCAGGCCTTCGGCCAGGATCGGGGCAATGGTGTCCGGAGCTGCCGGCATGGGCGGCATGGCGCTATCACCAAGGCCCGGCAGATCGGCACAGATCACCAGGCGGTCGGCGGCGAAGGCCTGAATGTTGCGTAGCCAGTGCCGCCATGACCCCGACCCGCCATGCAGCAGCACGAGTGGCCGGCCTTCACCCCAGCGGCGCCAGACCATGGTCCCGTCGCCGCAAGGCGTTTCCGCCCGCAAGGCCTGCGCGGCAACCATCCGCAAGGCTGCATGCGGCTCATCCTGCGCCGAGTTCGCGGCCCACGCCCCAGATACCATCAAGACACCATCGCCCCCCCTGAACGGCGCCATCCTAGGCCAGACGCTGGATCGGTCCAGCGGTCGGGTGTGGGCCGATGCCGGACTGCGAAAGTCGTTCCAAGGCGACTCTCGAGTCAGGCTCTCAGGCTGCGGGCAGGGTTTGGACCGGCAGGTTTGGCAGCACGCCGTCAACGCCCAGGCGTTGCTCGAGCACCGGAAGCGTCGCCTTGGCGACCGCGATCACCGAGGCCTGCAGGTCCGGCGATGGGTCGCCGCCGCGCGCGGCGCGCTGCAGGGCATCCGCCTCATCCGCCAGGCGCGTCGCACCGAGGGTGCGTGCGGCCCCGACCAATCGATGGGCGGCGTGCTGGACGTGGCTTGCATCGGACTTTTCCGAGCCCGACGCGTTGGTCAGCAGCGACAGCGCTCGCCGGACCTCGCCGACGAACTCGGTCAGGATCCCGTGCGCTGCGTGACCAAGCTCCCGCTCAAGCAGGTCGAGCGTCGTCACATCGATATAAGGCGCTGCATTGGGCACGTCGGTTGCCTCCTTCGGCGCGATCTCCTCGCGCGCGGGCAGGGTCCTGAGCAATTCAAGCAATGCCGCGCGATCGATGGGCTTGGCAAGATGTCCGTCCATGCCGGCGCGCTTGGTCGCGTCAATCTGATCAGGCAGGGCCGAGGCCGTCAGGGCAATGACCGGCACGGTGCAGGCCGGCGGCGGCAGGGCGCGGATCCGGCGGGTCGCCTCGAACCCATCCATGCCGGGCATTTGAAGGTCCATCAGGACCGCGTCGAACTGGCCGGCCGACAAGGCGTGCAGCGCGGTGGCACCATCTTCCGCCGCTTCGACCTCATGACCTGCACTGCGCAGCATGGCCTGGGCGATCTGGCGATTCGCCAGGACATCATCCACGACCAGCAGCCTGAGAGGCACGTCCTCGCCCGGCGGCGCGGGGGCTTGCTTCGGCGCGCTCTCATCGGTCTCGGACAGGGTGGAGCTGTGCAACGGAATCTCGAACCAGAAAAGCGCGCCACCGCCAGCGGGTTCGTCACAGCCGATCTGGCCCTCCATGAGGGCGATCAGGCGCGCCGAGATCGCCAACCCAAGGCCGGTGCCCTGGCCCTCGGCCACGCCATGCGGATCGAGCTGCACGAAGTCCTCGAACAGCAGGTGACGCTTTTCGGCTGGAACGCCCGGCCCGGAATCCTGCACCTCGACCCGCAGGCGCTGCTCGTCCAGGCGTTGCACGCGCAGGTCGACGCGGCCGCTGGCCGGGGTGAATTTCACGGCATTGGACAGCAGATTCAATAGGAGCTGTCGCAGCCGTAGCGGATCGATCTCGGCCGCCTCCGGCAAGGAGGGGTCGATGTCCAGATGGAAGGAGAGCGCTTTGCGCGCGATCTCGGGCGCGAGCAGGGTGGCGCACCCTTCCAGCAACGGTCGCAGGGCCACGCGCCGCGGGGAGAGGTCGAAGCGCCCCGCCTCGATCTTCGACAGGTCGAGCAGGCTGTTCACCAGGTCGAGCAGATGGCGCCCGGCCTCATGCAGCGTCTTGACCTGCTCGCGCTGTTCCGGCTCGAGGCGCGGATCCTGCAGCAGCACCTGGGCGAAGCCCAGCACGCCGTTCAGCGGCGTGCGCAATTCGTGGGAGACGCGGGCGAGGAAGCGGCTCTTTGCCTCACCAGCCGCCGCCGCGGCATCGCGCGCCGCGGCCAGGTCCTGCATGGCCCGCTTGAGTGCCGTGATGTCCGTACGGATGCCAACCGTGCCGCCGTCCGGCGTGCGGCGTTCCGTGATCAGCACCCAGCGATTATCGGGCAGAAGCCGTTCCATCGGCGGCTGGTTGCTGAGGTGGAAGGCCTTGCTCTCGATGACGAAGGCTTCGATGTCGTCGCCGGCCTGGGGATACTGCCCGCGCTTCGCCCCCTCACGCATGATGTCGTCGAAGGAGGCGCCGACCCGGATGAACGGGGCACTGATCTGGTAAAAATCCTTGTAGCGGCTGTTGCACGCGACCAGGCGATCCTCGGCGTCGAACATCACGAAGCCGTCGGACATGGATTCCAGCGCGTTCTCCAGGGTGCGCTGGGCGCGCGCGCGCTCCACCTCCGTCTTGTCACGCTGACGGAGCATGATCATCAGCACCAGCGCCACCACGACGATGACGACCCCGAATACGCTCGAGACGGCGAAGGCCCTGACGCGGTCCCGGTACCAGCTGCTGAGGGCCGCATCGACATCGACCGTCGTGGTGATCAGCAGCGTCGGATAAAGGGTCGGCCGGACGGAAGCGAAGACCGGTTCGCCCCTGAAGCGGCTGGTCGTGATGACGGCATCCGCGCCGACGCCCAGGCCGCGCGCCGAAGGTTCCAGACGCTGGCCGATCCGCGTCTCGTCATGCGGGACCGACGCGAGCAGGACACCGTCCTCGCGCTCCAGCGTCGAGCGCAGCCCCGGGCTTTCGCCGGCGGCGCTGAGCAGGGCCCGGACGGAGGGCACCGGCACTTCGGCAACGGCCAACACGGGGCCCAGGCCGTTGATGGTGACGTTGCGCGCGAAGAAAAGCGTCCATTCGCCTGTGGTCGGGTTCTGGACGGGCCCGCCGATCGAGACGCCGCCGCCCCGTTCGGCCAAGTCGGAGAAGCCTGTCTCCACGGGGACCGGAAGCCGGCGCCGGCGGGAGACGGGCAAGGCCGATGCCACCGGCAGGCCATTCGGTCCCAGCAGCAACACGTCGCGATAAGTGAAGTTCTGGTTAATGAGCTGGCGCAGGACCCGGTTCACGACCGCGATGTCGAGCTGACCGTTCTGGGCGAAGTACGAGAGGATAGCCGGCAGCCCGGCGAGCGTGGCATCGACCTGGACGAAGGCCCGGTTGATGGAGGTTTCCGTCGCCAGGCTGATCCTCTCGACGGAGTCTTCCGTGGCGCGGACCTGCGCCTCCCGCGCGCGGCCGATGATCATCAGCGTCACCGCCGTTTGCGCGACCAGCAGCAGGATGGCGCCGAAGAAGATCGCTCGCCGAAGGAACAGCGTATTCTGCATCGATCAGTCGAGGCGGGCTGCCACGCCGACTTCCGGTGCGAGCCGGGTATTCCAGGCGTCGACGCAGGGTTCGCCGCAGCGGCGGACCCAGCCGGGGAGAACCGTCTCGGTCAGGAGGCGAAGGCGCCGGTCCTGGTCGGCCGCCGAGACCGGCACGACCGTCACCTGGCCGCGGCGCCCGTTGACGCAACTCGGCAAGCCGGCATTGCAGGCGAAGCCGTCGACCGTCTCGGATTCGACGGCGTCCCAGATCTGCTTCTCGAGAATGCCGATCTCCCGGCGGATCAGAGTGCGGACCGATTCGGGCAGGCCGTTCCAAACCGTGCGATTGGCGCCGAAGACCGACAGGCCCCAGGTGATCGCCATGCTGTGCATGTAGGGGGTCAGCTCGTGCAGGCCGATCGCATTGGCGGACAGGGTTCCGGTGACGGCGCAATCGACGACGCCCGAGCGGACTGCCGCCAGCGTTTCACCGAATGGGATGACCACCGGGATCGCGCCCAGCGCGGCGAACATCTCGGACTGGCCGACCGAGGAGGTGCGGATGCGCCGCCCGGTAAGGTCCGACAGGCCAGAGAAGCGATCGCGGCAGAAGATGACCTGAGCCGGGTAGGTGTAGATGGCCAGGAGCTCGACGTCATAGCGTTCGGCCAGCAACTCCTCGAGATGCGGGCGGTAGGCCGCCACGGTACGCCGCAGGGTGTCCATGTCCGGGTTAACCGCGGGCAGATCGACCGCGTTGAACTCGGGCTCCTCATTGCTGACGACGGCGAGCAGCGCGGTGCCGAAGGGCACGACACCGAGCCGCATCAGCGCGAGCATCTCCTGCGCCCGGATGCCGCTGCGATCGAAGGGGGAGATCTCGGCCTGAATCCGACCCTGGGACACGTCGGAAAGATGCTGCCGCCAGAAGGGTTCTTCGTAACGGAGATACTGGCTCACATCGGCGAGCCCGCCGACGATCTTCAGGCGCACCGGATCCTGCGCCGCTGCCGCCGATTGGGCGGCACCGGGGGAAGCGGGGAGCAGCCCGATGGTTGATAGGAAAAGAAGCAGGAAAGCCGGCCTCAGCGCTGATCTTAACAAATCTGCCTCCTGAGCGCGCAGCTCTGTGCGACATTTGCCGTTTGCGGGCGAAGAGTGTCACATTCTCTACCAAAGAACCACATTCCACCCACGCATAGCTCGCTAGGGTGGAGACCAGCTATCGGCGGTCCACCATGACATCGCAATCCTGCGCAATCGCGAGCCATCGTGGCGGCGCTTTCCTGTGGCCGGAGAACGGGCTGACAGCGTTCCGAGCGACGGCCCGCCTCGTCCTGGAGCAGGCCGAATGCGACGTCCATGCCTCGGCCGATGGCGAAGCCATCGTCATCCACGACGCCACCCTGGACCGGACGACGGACGCCTCGGGTCGGGTGGCGGCCGTGCCGGCCGCGGATCTGACCCGGGTGCGCCTCAAGGGAGGCGCCGGAGAGACGGTGCCGCGCCTGGCCGACATGCTCGCCCTTTTCCGCGAGTCCCCGGTCTCGCCGCGGGTCGAGATCAAGGAAGATGCCGATGGGCGCCCTTATCCCGGCCTGGTCGCGAGGGTGCTGGGCGAACTGGACCGCGCAGGGCTGAGACGGCGGAGCTGGATCATCGGTTTCGACGCACCGACCATGGCACAGGTCTCGGCGGCAGGGGGGGTGGCCGGCGTTGCCTGGCTGCTTGAGCGCAAGACCTGGTACTCGCTTGGCCTGACGGGAACCATCGCCGTCGCCAAGGCGTATGGCTTCCCCGAGATCGGGGTGCATGAGTCGCTGCTCGACGCCGAGGCCTGCGCGGCGCTGCGTGCCGCCGGCGTTGGGATCTCGGTCTGGGGCGCGAATCACGAGGCCTCGATCCGCCGCATGCTGGGCCTCGGCATCGACCTGCTGGCGACGGACGATCCGCCACTGGCCATCTCCTTGCGGGGCTAGCGCCGCGCGTCCTTGTTGCAAGGCCGGCATCCGCACACCTAACCTGCGCCCAGAACGAAAATGGGAGGGCGCGTCAAGGTGGCTGGGGTTCCGGCTGTCCTCGAGGCCGACAGGGTCAGCCTGCGCTTCGGCGGGGTCAGGGCGCTGACCGAGGTTTCCTTCGCCGTCGGGCGGGGCGAGATCTTCTCCATTATCGGGCCGAACGGTGCGGGCAAGACCTCGATGGTCAACTGCATCTCGGGCCGTTACCGCCCGACCGAAGGGCGCATCCTGTTCGAGGGACAGGACGTCACCGGTCTGCGGCCGAACCGGCGCGCCGCGCTGGGGATTGGGCGCACCTTCCAGAACCTCGCGCTGTTCGGGCACATGAGTGTGCTCGACAACATCATGGTCGGCCGGCACCACCTGCTGCGCGCCGGTTTCCTGCGCGGCATGGTCTATTGGATCGGCGGGGCGCAACGCGAGGAACTCGCGCATCGGCGCGAGGTCGAGGAGATCATCGACTTCCTGGAGATCCAGCATGTCCGCAAGGCGACGGCGGGCACGCTCTCCTATGGTTTGCGCAAGCGGGTCGAACTGGCGCGCGCCGTCGCGCTGAAGCCGCGGCTGATCCTGCTGGACGAGCCGATGGCGGGCATGAACCTCGAGGAGAAGGAGGACATGGCCCGCTTCATCGTCGACCTTAATGAGGAGTGGGGCATGACCGTGCTGATGATCGAGCACGACATGGGCGTGGTGATGGATATCAGCCACCGCGTCATGGTGCTCGATTTCGGTCGGAAGATCGCCGAGGGGACGCCGGAGGCGGTGCTGGCCGATCCGCATGTGCGCCGCGCCTATCTCGGCGAGGCGGATGAGGTCACCGCGAGCGAGGCGATCACGGCATGAGCCGCGCCGACGAGACCCTGCCGCGTCTGCTGCGCCGCAACGCCCGCGACCATGGCGGCGATATCGCGATGCGGGAGAAGGAATTCGGTATCTGGCGCGCCTTGAGCTGGGCCGATGTGGCGACCCGAACGCGGGAGATGGCGCTCGGCCTGCGCGAGATCGGTGTGGCCGCGGGCGATGTGGTTGGACTGATCGGGGATAATCGCCCCGACTGGGTGATGGGGGAGATCGCGGCCCACGCGCTCGGGGCACGCTCGCTCGGCATCTATCGCGACGCGCTCGATGAGGAGGTCGCCTATCTCCTCTCCTTCAGCGGTGCTGCCGCGGTGATCGCGGAGGATGAGGAGCAGGTGGACAAGCTGCTCAACGTCTCCGATCAGTTGCCCGGCCTGCGGCATATCGTCTTCTGCGACCCGCGCGGGATGCGCAAGCACACGGATCCGCGGCTGCTGCCCATGGAGGATGTGCTGCGGCGCGGCGCCGAGGCGGCGGCGTTGGATCCCGCCGCGTGGGATGCGCTGGTCGATGCGACGCGCGGCGAGGATGTCGCGATCCTTTGCACGACATCCGGCACGACGGCGCGGCCGAAGTTGGCGCAGCTCACCGGGCAGGCGCTGATCCGGCACTGCGAGGCCTATCTCGCGGCCGATCCGAAGGGTCCGGAGGACGAGTATGTCTCCGTTCTCCCGCTGCCTTGGATCATGGAGCAGATCTACGTTCTCGGCTGGGGCCTGATCGCCCGCATGAAGGTGAACTTTGTCGAGGAACCCGAGACGATGATGGCCGATTTTCGCGAGATCGCGCCGAGCTTCGTGCTCTTTGCCCCACGCGTCTGGGAGGGGATCGCGGCGGAGGTGCGCGCGCGCGTGATGGATGCCTCCCCCTTCAAGCAACGCGCCTTCGAGGCCGGGATGCGCATGGGCCTGGCTGCACTCGATGCTGCGGGACGTTCGAAGATCGCGGATGCGCTGCTGTTCCGCGCCTTGCGCGATCGGTTGGGGTTCACCCGGCTGCGCTCGGCGGCCACGGGTGGCGCGGCGCTCGGCCCGGAGACCTTCCGCTTCTTCCAGGCGATGGGCGTGCCTCTGCGCCAGCTCTATGGCCAGACGGAGCTGCTCGGCGCCTACACGCTGCATCGCGCTGATGGCGTCGATTTCGACACGGTCGGTGTCCCGTTCGGGCCGGACATCGAATTGCGGATCGAGGAGCCGGATGCCAATGGCGTGGGTGAGATCGTCACACGCCATCCCAACATGTTCTCGGGCTACCTCGGCATCGAGGAGACGCCCGATCTGCGCGATGGCTGGCTGCACACGGGTGATGCGGGCTACTTCAATGCCGCGGGGCAACTCACCGTCATCGACCGCATCCGCGATATCGCGACGACGAGCGGCGGGAGCCGCTTCTCGCCACAATACATCGAGAACAAGCTGAAGTTCAGCCCCTTCGTCGCCGAGGCGGTGATCCTTGGCGACCAGCGCCCGTATCTCGCAGCGATCATCTGCATTCGCTTTCCCATCGTCAGCAAGTGGGCGGAGCGCAACCGCATTGCCTTCACCACCTATTCCGACCTCTCCGCTCGCCCCGAGGTGCTCGGGAAGATCCGCGAGGAGGTGGATAAGGTGAACGCCACCCTGCCGCCGGCGCAGCGCATCCGCGACTTCCTGCTGCTCTACAAGGAACTCGACGCGGATGACGAGGAGCTGACCCGCACGCGCAAGGTCCGCCGGGGTGTGATCAACAGCAAGTATGGCGACATCATCGAGGCGATCTACAGCGGCCAGGACGCCATCCCGATCGACACGACCATCGCCTTCCAGGATGGCACGAAGCAGAGGATCCGAACGGTCCTCAAGGTGGCGCGCCTCGCGCCGGCAGAAGCGGAGGCCGCCTGAATGGATGCCACACTGCTCTTTCAGCTCGTGTTGAACGGGCTGATCGTGGGCGCGCTCTATGGCGTCGTCGCGATGTCCTTCGTGCTGATCTACAAGGCGTCCCAGGTGGTGAACTTCGCTCAGGGCGAGTTCCTGCTGGTCGGCGCCTGGGTTTGCTGGTGGTTGCTGACGACCTGGCCGATCCCGTTCTGGGCGGGCTTCCTGGTCACGCTCGCCTTCATGACCGCCTTCGGCATGCTGCTGCAGGTCATCGTGCTGCGGCCGCTGATCGGCGAGCCGGTGATCAGCGTCATCATGGCCACCGTCGGGCTGTCGATCTTCTTCCAGGCCCTGATGAAGTGGATCTTCGGCGTTTTCGCCCAGCCCTTCCCGCCGATATTCGCGATCGAGCGCGTGCGAGTCCTCGGTCTCGAAGTGCAGTCGGTCTACCTGGCGAGCCTCGGCGTCTCGGCGCTGATCATGCTCGGCTTCTGGTGGTTCTTCACCTATTCAAGGCATGGCCTCGCGATGCGGGCGACTGCCTTCGACCAGCAGGTGGCACAGTCGCTGGGCGTGTCGGTGCCGCGTGTCTTCGCCATGTCCTGGGCGATCTCAGCGGTCGTCTCCGCTGTCGCCGGGGTGGTGGTCGGCGTGGTGAATGGCGTGTCCTCGGCGCTGTCCTTCTATGGCATCAAGGTGTTTCCCGCGGTCATCCTGGGCGGGCTCGATTCCATCGTCGGCGCGGTCCTCGGCGGCCTGATCATCGGCGTGTTGGAGA
Organism: Roseomonas sp.; assembly: GCA_041914265.1. Taxonomy (GTDB): domain Bacteria; phylum Pseudomonadota; class Alphaproteobacteria; order Acetobacterales; family Acetobacteraceae; genus Neoroseomonas. The sequence continues at coordinate 21,901 of JAYSDS010000018.1, read as the reverse complement.
ACCTCGCCCAGTATGTCGACGCCGAATGGCTGAACTGGGGCAACATGTATCAGATCGCGCCCTTCTACGCCCTGATCCTGATCCTGCTGATCAAGCCTTATGGCCTCTTCGGTACGCGAAACATCGAGAGGGTCTGACGGCAGATGGCCACGATGACCCCGGCCGGGGATTACCGGACAAGCTATCGCGCCGATACCACGATCTTTCCGACGACCCGGTCGCGGCTTGCCATGCTCGCCGGCTTGGCGCTGGCCTGCGCCGCGCCGCTCGTGATGGGGCGATATGAACTCGGCCTGATGATCGCCATCGGCTACAGCGCCATCGCGGCGCTTGGCCTGAATATCCTGGTCGGCTTCACCGGGCAGATATCCATCGGCCATGCGGCCTTCTTCGGCTTCGGGGCCTTTGCCTCGGCGCTGCTGGCCGAGCATCATGTTCCCGTGCCACTGGCGATCTGGGGCGCGGGGCTGATGACGGCCGTCGTCGGACTGGTCTTCGGCGCGCCGGCAGCGCGGCTCAAGGGCCTGTATCTCGCCATCGCGACATTGGCCGCCCAGTTCATCCTCGAGGATTTCTTCGCCCGCGCGCGCTGGTTCTCGGGTGGCGTCGCGGGGCGCGTGACGGAACCCTACGAGCTGTTCGGCCTGCGCCTCGATCGCGAGGAGACGTATTTCTATGTGGTCCTCGCCCATCTCGTCGTGATGTTCGTCGCTGCCGCAAACCTGATGCGCACGCGGGATGGGCGGGCGCTGGTGGCCGTCAGGGACCACTACCTCTCCGCCGAGATGATGGGCGTCAACCTCGCCTATTACCGAACGCTATCCTTCGGCATCGCCTCCTTCTATGCCGGTGTCGGCGGCGCACTCTATGCGCACTACCTGCTTTTCGTGAGCGTCGAGGCGTTCAACATCCTCTATTCGATCCAGTTCCTCGCCATGGTCATCATTGGCGGGCTGGGCTCGGTGATGGGCAGTCTCATGGGCGCGGCGTTCATGGTCCTGCTGCCCGAGGTCGTGCAGGCCGGCGCCGATCTTTTGGCGGGCAGCGCCATCGACCGGGTGCTGCGCATCGGGGCATCGATCTCCTTCCTGCGGGAGATGGCGATCGGCGCGGCCATCATTCTCTTCCTGATCTTCGAGCCCGATGGCCTGGCGCACCGATGGCGCTTGATCAAGGCCTACTGGAAACTCTACCCCTTCTCGCATTGAGGCCGGGAAACGGCCCGCATCGTCCAAGGAGGAGACTGTTCATGAGGCTTTCGCTTTCCTTGCTTGCCGGCGTCTTGATGGTCGCGACGCCGGCGCGCGCGCAGGCGCCGATCCCCGTCGGGCATCTGATGGACAATTCCGGCGCTACCTCGGATGTCGGCGTCCCCTATGGCCAGGGCGTTGCCGATACCCTGGCCTGGGTCAATGCGACCCGCGGCGGCGTGGCCGGGCGACGTCTGGCCGTGTCGGGCTTCGACTACGGCTACCAGGCGCCGCGCGCGGTCAGCCAGTATCAGTCCTGGGCGCAGCGTGAGCGCGTCGTCGCCATCCAGGGCTGGGGCACCGCCGACACCGAGGCACTGGTCCGCTTCGTCACGCGGGATCGCATCCCCTACATCTCTGGTTCCTACTCCGCGGCCTTGACGGATGCGGGCGGGACCTCGCGCCGGCAAGGCGTGGAACCGGCGCCCTTCAACTTCTTCTATGGCCCGTCCTACTCCGATGCACTGCGCGGCATGCTGCAATGGGCTGCGGAGGATTGGCGCGCGCGTGGGCAGCAGGGCCGACCGCGCTATGTCCATATGGGCGCCAACCATCCTTATCCGAACAGCCCCAAGGAGGCTGGCGAGGCGCTGGCGCGCGAACTCGGCTTCGAGGTACTGCCGGCGATCCAGTTCGCCCTGACGCCCGGCGACTACACTGCGCAGTGCCTGACGCTGAAGAACCAGGGCGCCAACTACGCCTATCTCGGCAACACGGCAGGGTCGAACATCTCCGTGCTGCGCGCCTGCCAGACGGTCGGGGTGCAGGTGCAGTTCCTCGGCAATGTCTGGGGCATGGATGAGAATGCCATGAAGGCGGCCGGCACCGCGGCCAATGGCGTGGTCTTCCCTGTGCGGACCGCGGCGGTATGGGGCGGCACGGCGCCGGGGATGGAGACGATGCGCGCGATCAGCCGCGTCTCGGATCAGAGCGGCAATGCCTATCGCCCGGTGCACTACCTGGCGGGCGCCTGCGCCGCGATGCTGATGGTCGAGGCGATGGAGACCGCGTCGGAAGGCGGCGGCCAGATCAATGGCGAGCGTATCCGTGATGGCTTCTACGCACGGCGCGACTGGGTGCCGCGCGGCTTCGATGGTGTCTGCGAGCCTTCGACCTTCACCGCGCAGGATCATCGCGGCACCATGCGGGTCGCTCTCTATCGCGCGCAGGTGAATGGCAACACGGCCCAGGGCAGCGTGCAGGAACTGATGGCCGCCGGCACCATGGCCTTGCAGCCTGTCGCGACCATCAACCTGCCACGACGCGCCGATTGGCTCGGCTGGTAATGGCCGAAGGTGCCGCGGCAAGCGGTGCGGTGCGGGAGGCGACTTCCGCACCACCGCTCCTCGAGGTGAAGAACATCGAGGTCGTGTACAATGACGTGATCCTCGTGCTGCGCGGCCTGTCGCTGTCGGTGCCGAAGGGGGAGATCGTCGCGCTGCTTGGCGCCAACGGCGCGGGCAAGTCCACGACGCTCAAGGCGATATCGGGCTTGCTGCGCTCCGAGGAGGGCGAGGTCACGCGGGGCGAGATCCTGCTGGAAGGCGAGCCCATCAATGGTGTCGAGCCCCACAGCATCGTCCGTCGAGGCATCTTCCAGGTGATGGAGGGCCGACGCATCGTCGCCGACATGACGTGCCTGGAGAACCTGCGTCTTGGCGCTTTCACCCGCCGCGATGGCGAGGTGAAGCGGGACATCGACATGGTGTTCGATTATTTCCCCCGTCTGCGCGAACGGACCGGCCTGGCGGGCTACCTGTCGGGCGGGGAGCAGCAGATGCTCGCGATCGGGCGGGCCCTGATGGCGCGGCCGCGGCTGATCCTGATGGACGAACCTTCCATGGGCCTCTCGCCGCTGCTGGTGAAGGAGGTCTTCGGCATCATCCGGCGCCTCAACCGCGATCTCGGCATCACCATTCTGCTGGTCGAGCAGAATGCGCGCATGGCGCTCTCCGTCGCCTCCTATGGCTATGTCATGGAACAGGGGAAGGTGGTGCTGGACGGCGAGGCGGCGGCCCTGGCGGAAAATGAGGATGTCAAGGAATTCTACCTCGGCGGCCATGGTGCCGATCGGAAATCCTTCCGCAACCTGAAATCCTACAAGCGGCGGAAGCGATGGCTGTGACGATCAGCGTCCCACGCTTGGAGTATCGGGTCGCATGATCCTATCCTCCGTTCTCGCGGGGATGAGCCGCAGGCCCGCTCCAGCAGGGTGAGACAATCGATGCCCGCGAACCAGATCCCATCCCTCGACTTCAACCTCGGCGACGAGGTGGACATGCTGCGCGATACGGTCCGGTCCTTCTCCGACGAGAAGATCGCCCCGATCGCCGCCGAGATCGATCGCACGGATGAGTTTCCCCGATATCTCTGGCCGCAGATGGGCGCGCTTGGCCTGCACGGCATCACGGTCGAGGAGGAGTATGGCGGATCGAACATGGGCTATGTCGCCCATTGTGTGGCGATGGAAGAGGTCAGTCGCGCCTCGGCATCGGTCGGGCTGTCCTATGGGGCGCATTCGAATCTCTGCGTGAACCAGATCCGGCGTTGCGGGAGCGAGGGGCAGAAGCGACGCTACCTGCCGAAGCTGATTTCGGGTGAACATCTCGGCGCGCTCGCGATGAGCGAGCCGGGCGCGGGCAGCGATGTCGTCTCGATGCGCCTGCGCGCCGACCGGCGCGGTGACCGCTACGTGCTGAACGGTACGAAGATGTGGATCACCAACGCGCACTACGCCGAGACGATGGTGGTCTACGCCAAGACGGACCCCGAGGCCGGGCCGAAGGGTATCACGGCCTTCATCGTCGAAAGGGATTTCAAAGGTTTCCGTCCGGCGCAGAAGCTCGACAAGCTCGGCATGCGTGGTTCACCGACGAGCGAGCTGGTCTTCGAGGAATGCGAGGTTCCGGAGGAGAACGTGCTTGGTGAGGTCGGCGGCGGCGTCCGGGTGCTGATGTCGGGTCTGGACTATGAGCGCGCCGTGCTGGCGGCCGGTCCCCTCGGCATCCTGCAGGCGTGCCTTGATCTCGTCGTGCCCTATGTCCATGAGCGCAGGCAGTTCGGCCAGGCCATCGGCGAGTTCCAGCTCATCCAGGCCAAGCTCGCCGACATGTATACGACGCTGAATGCCTGCCGTGCCTACGTCTATGCCGTGGCGCGCGCCTGCGACCAGGGTAAGACCACGCGGAAGGATGCGGCCGGGGCCATTCTCTTCGCGTCGGAAGCGGCGACCAAGGCGGCGCTCGATGCGATCCAGATCCTGGGTGGCAACGGCTATATCAATGACAATGCGACGGGCCGGCTTTTGCGGGACGCAAAGCTCTACGAGATTGGCGCCGGCACGAGCGAGATACGGCGCATGCTGATCGGGCGCGAGTTGTTCAGGGAGACCGCGTGAGCCATCTTCTCTCCTCATCCGTCGATACGCGCTCGGAAGCCTTCCGGGCGAATGCGGCGACGATGCGTGGGCTGCTTGAGACCTTGGCGGCACAGGTGACGGTCGCAGCAGCCGGCGGGCCGCCGGCGGCGCGAGACAAGCATGTCGCCCGTGGTAAGCTTCTCCCACGGCAGCGCGTCGAAAGGCTGCTCGACCGCGGAGCGGCCTTCCTCGAACTTTCGCCGCTCGCCGCGCATGGGATGTATGGTGGCGAGGTGCCGGGTGCCGGCATGATCGCCGGCATCGGGCGCGTCTCGGGCCGCGAATGCGTCATCGTTGCCAATGATGCGACGGTGAAGGGGGGTACCTACTACCCCATCACGGTGAAGAAGCACCTGCGCGCGCAGGAGATCGCGGCGCAGAACCGCTTGCCGTGCATCTACCTGGTCGATTCCGGCGGGGCCAACCTGCCCAACCAGGATGAGATCTTTCCCGATCGCGACCATTTCGGCCGCATTTTCTACAATCAGGCGCGGCTGTCGGCGGCAGGGATCCCTCAGATCGCGTCGGTGATGGGGTCGTGCACCGCGGGCGGCGCCTATGTGCCCGCCATGTGCGATGAATCCGTGATCGTGCGGGAGCAGGGAACGATCTTCCTCGCCGGCCCGCCGCTGGTGAAGGCGGCGACCGGAGAGGTGGTCAGCGCTGAGGACCTCGGCGGTGCCGATGTGCATACCCGCTTGTCCGGTGTCGCGGACCATTTCGCGGCGGATGACATGCATGCGCTCGGCATCGTGCGGCGGATCGTGGCGACTCTCGGCATCGGATCGCATGCGAGGCTCGACCAATGTGCCGTGCGGCCGCCGCGCTACGATCCGACGGAGTTGCACGGCATCGTGCCGCCCGACCTTCGCACGCCGGTCGAGGCGCGCGAGATCATCGCCCGTATCGTGGACGGCTCCGAACTGGACGAGTTCAAGCATCGCTACGGCACGACGCTCGTCTGTGGCTTCGCGCGCATCTGGGGCATGCCGGTCGGCATCCTCGCCAACAATGGGATCCTCTTCTCCGAGTCCGCTCAGAAGGGCGCGCACTTCGTCGAGCTCTGCTGTCAGCGAGGCATCCCACTGCTGTTTCTTCAGAACATCGCCGGCTTCATGGTCGGACGGAAATATGAAGCTGGCGGGATCGCGAAAGACGGTGCGAAACTGGTCACGGCTGTGGCCTGCGCCAATGTGCCGAAGTTTACGGTCATCACGGGCGGATCCTTCGGCGCCGGCAATTACGGCATGTGTGGGCGTGCCTATTCGCCACGCTTTCTCTTCACCTGGCCGAATTCGCGGATCTCGGTCATGGGGGGGGAGCAGGCGGCGAGTGTGCTGGCCACGCTGCGACGCGACGGCATCGAAGCGCGCGGCGAGAGCTGGAGCGCCGAGGCGGAGGAGGCTTTCAAGGCGCCCATCCGCGAGAAGTATGAGCGCGAGGGCGATCCGCTCTACGCAACGGCGCGGCTTTGGGATGACGGCATCGTCGATCCGGCCGATACGCGCGACGTGCTCGGCCTTGCCATGGCCGCGGCGCTGAACGCGCCGATCGAGGAGACACGCTTCGGCGTGTTCCGCATGTGATGTTCCATCGTCTCCTCATCGCCAATCGCGGCGAGATCGCCTGTCGCATCATGCGTACGGCGCGGCGCATGGGCATTCGCTGCATCGCCGTGTTCAGCGAGGCCGACGCCAATGCGCTGCACGTCGCCCTGGCGGACGAGGCCCATCCGATCGGCCTGGCGCCAGCGCGCGATTCCTATCTGCGTGGCGATCGCATCATCGAGGTCGCGCGCGCGACCGGCGCCGAAGCGATCCATCCGGGTTATGGCTTCCTTTCGGAGAACGCGGATTTCGCCGATGCCTGCTCTGCCGCAGGCATCGTCTTCGTCGGACCGCCTGCCGCGGCGATCCGCGCGATGGGCAGCAAGGCGGAGTCCAAGGCGCTGATGGTCGCTGCCAGCGTGCCGGTCGTGCCTGGCTATCATGGCGAGGATCAGTCGGCGGATCGGCTGGCGGCCGAAGCCGCCCGCATCGGTTTCCCGGTGCTGATCAAGGCAAGCGCGGGCGGCGGTGGCAAGGGCATGCGGCCTGTGGCCGGCGCAGCCGATTTCCTGGACGAATTGGCCGGGGCTCAGAGGGAGGCCCGGGCGAGCTTTGGCGATGACCGCGTGCTGCTGGAACGCTACCTGCAGAAGCCCCGGCATGTGGAGGTACAGGTCTTCGCCGATCGCCAAGGCCGCACGGTGCATTTGCACACGCGGGATTGCTCGGTGCAGCGGCGCCACCAGAAGGTGCTGGAGGAAGCTCCGGCGCCGGACCTCTCGCCGGTGCTGCGTGGGCGGCTGCATGAGGCCGCGATCGCGGCCGCCAGGGCTGTCGGTTATGTGAATGCAGGCACGGTCGAGTTCATCGTGGAGGGCGAGGACGCCTTCTTCATGGAGATGAACACGCGCCTCCAGGTCGAGCATCCCGTCACCGAGATGATCACCGGCCTCGATCTGGTCGAATGGCAGTTGCGCGTCGCGGCCGGTGAAGCCTTGCCCGATCACTGGCCGACCGGGCCGATCGGCCACGCGGTCGAGGTGCGGCTCTATGCCGAGGACCCGATGCAGGATTTCCGTCCGTCAATCGGCACGCTGCGGCGTTTCCTGCCGGCCGAAGCCTCGGCCGATCTGCGCATCGATACCGGCGTGCGGGCAGGCGATGCCGTCACGCCGCATTATGACCCGATGATCGCGAAGGTCATCACGCACGGCGTCGATCGCGAGGCGGCCTTCGATCGGCTGTCGCAGGCGCTGGATGACACGCAGCTTGGCGGGCTGACGACCAATCTCGCCTTCCTCCGCCGCCTGGTGACGCATCCGGCGATGCGGGCTGGCGAACTCGACACCGGCTTTCTCGGGCGCCATGCCGCTGCGCTGATGCCGCCACCGCGTGAGGCGCCGGCCGCGGCCCTGGCAGCATTCGCCGCCGTCTATCTGGCTCGGCTGGAGTTGGACGGCTCCGGTGAATCGCCCTGGGATCGGTGCCGGGGCTTCCGACTCTTTGGCGGGGCCGAGGATCTGTTGGTGCTTCGGGATGAGGTGCGGGAGCGCCGGATTCTGATCCGTGGTCGCGGCGATCTCGCAGAGGCATTCGTTGACGACGCGCCGCCGATCCGCATCGGGGCCGATCTGTCGTTCGGCTCGCGGGCCGCGCTGGATGGTGTCTGGCATGCCGCGCCGTTCACGCTCGATGACGACGTCGTCAGTTTGCGCTTCGCCGGTGAGGAGTACGTGCTGCGCTTGCTCGACCCCTATGCGCCGCGAGGGGGCGAGGCGGCGGCGGAGGGCCGGCTCTCGGCGCCGATCCCGGGACGGGTCGTCCAGGTGTTCGTCGGCGTGGGTGACCGCGTCGCGCGCGGCCAGGTCGTCGCGATCCTCGAGGCGATGAAGACGGAACTGCGTATCGCCGCGCCGGCGGAGGGCGTCGTCGCCCATATCGGCTGTGCCGCCGGTGACAGCGTGGAGGAGGGGACGGAGATCGTTACCCTCGCGCCGCCGGACGGGGGCGCATCGCCTCCCTGATCGGGTGGCGCAGCAACTGGCCGGCGCGGCGCAGGGCGCAGCCGAGATGGATCGCCGCCGGCAGGGCGGCATAGGCCGCCTGGAGGGGCAGCAGGCGGAGCAGGGCGGCCAGCGCCTCGCTGCGCGCGCCGCGCTGGGCAAGGGCGCAGGCTAGCAGGAGGGCGGCTTCCTGGGGCGTCACGCGCAGGCAGAATGGGCAGCCCGCGGCGATGGGGGCGGCGCGCAGCAGGGCATCGAGGGGTGGGGCCGCAGGCCCGGCATCCTCCGTCGTCAGGATGAGGGCCGCGGCGGGCAGGGGTGGGGCACCGGCACGGGCGGCAGCGTACCAGGCGCGGATGGCGTCCAGCACAAGTTTCTCCTGCGACGGCAGGTCATCCGCCGCCGTACCGGCCCAGGGCCAGTCCGGAAGTCCGCTGATGGCCATGCAGAATCCTCTCGCTGCATCCGGCCAGGATACTGAAACTGAGAATGACTCGCAATAACTCCCTGCGTCAGTGAAAATCCCGGCTGGGGGGGAGGCGCAGCCTGGGGGGCGTGTCCCGGCGATAATCCGGGTGCCGCACCTCATCCGCGCGGGCCATCGCGCCATTCCAGCGGGCATCGTCCAGGCGATGCAGCCCGTCCAGCAGGTCCGAGCGGTCGGTGAGCCGTCGGATCAGCAGATGGATGATCGGCACTTCCGAGGTGTCATGGCGCTCCACCGTCCCTTCAGCGACCACCAGCCGCGCGGCGACGACCGCCGCGCGAAAGCGTTCCGCCATGTCGGGGTACATGAGCAGGTTGGCGGTGCCGTGCTCGTCCTCCACGGTGAAGAAGACGACGCCCTTGGCGCTGCCGGGGCGCTGCCGGACCAGGACCAGGCCGGGCAGGCGCAACCGGCGGCCTTGCGGCGCCTTCGCGAGGATGCGCGTATCGGCCAGGCCGAGCGCATCGAGTTGCGGGCGCAGCAGCTTCAACGGATGGGCGCGCAGCGTCAGCCCGGTGCCGGCATAGTCGAGGACCGTTTGCTCGCCCGCCGTCGCGCGCGGCAGGCGCGGCGCGGCTTCCCGGCCTTCGGCCGCGGCCAGCGGCGGGGCCGGGCCCGACAGGGCGGCGGCATCCCACAGGGCCGCGCGCCGATCACGGCCAAGACCGCGGAAGGCATCCGCCGTCGCCAGCGCTTCCAGCGCCGTCCGCCCGAGTTGCGCCCGTTGCGCGAGATCGGCGACGGAAGCGAAGGGCGCCGCGGCCCGCGCTTCGGCGATGCGTTCGGCGTCTTCCGCCCCGAGCCCCGCGACGAGCCGCAGGCCGAGCCGCAGCGCCAGGCCATCGGCACTGCGGGGTTCGGGTTCCAGCGCGCAGTCCCAATGGCTGGCCGTGACATCGGCGGGCTGCACGATGACGCGATGCGCCTGCGCGTCGCGCACGATTTGCGCCGGGGCATAGAAGCCCATGGGCTGGCTGTTCAGCAGGGCACAGGCGAAGATCGCGGGGTGGTGGCACTTCACCCAGGCGCTCGCATAGACCAGCAGCGCGAAGGACACGGCATGGCTTTCCGGAAAGCCGTAATCGCCGAAGCCCCTGATCTGTTCGAAGCAGCGTTCGGCGAAGTCCCGCTTGTAGCCGCGCGCGACCATCCCGGTGATGAACTTGTCCCCGAAGCGATCCACGCTGCCCGTGCGGCGGAAGGCTGCCATGGACCGCCGCAGTTCATCGGCTTCCGTGGCCGTGAATTTCGCGGCTTCCATCGCGATCTTCATGGCCTGCTCCTGGAAGAGCGGCACGCCGTAGGTGCCTTTCAGCACATGATGCAATTCATCCGGGGGGCCATGCTCCGGCGCGGGTGAGGGGATGTCCACCGGTTCCAGCCCGTCCCGCCGCCGCAGATAGGGATGCACCATGTTGCCCTGGATCGGGCCCGGGCGGACGATCGCGACCTCCACCACCAAATCGTAGAACTTTTGCGGCTTCAGCCGCGGCAGCATGTTCATCTGCGCGCGGCTTTCCACCTGGAAGACGCCGATCGCATCCGCCTTGCACAGCATGGCGTAGACATCCCGATCGGTCGGCGGCAGATCGCGCAGCGCAACGTGCTTCCCATGATGCTGCGCGATCAGGTCGAAGCCGCGGCGCAGGCAGGTCAGCATGCCGAGGCCGAGCACATCCACCTTCATCATCCGCAGCGCCTCGATGTCGTCCTTGTCCCATTCGAGGGTGGTGCGATCCTCCATCGCCGCATTCGACACGACGGCGAGTTCGACCAGCGGTCCATCGGTGATGACGAAGCCGCCGACATGGGTGGAGAGGTGGCGCGGGAAATCCTGGATCTCCTGCGCGAATTCCAGCGCCATGGCGAGGCGCGGGTCGCCTGCCGGGTCCAGCCCCTGCTCGGCGGCGACCTCGGCCATGCTGCGATCCCCGCGCGGTCCCCACACTGCCTTGGCGAGGCCGGCGGTGACGTCCTCGGTCAGGCCGAGCGCCTTGCCGACCTCCCGGATCGCGCTGCGCGGGCGGTAGCGGGCGAGGGTGGCGCAGAGCGCGGCACGATCGCGGCCATAGCGGTCGTAGATGTGCTGGATCACCTCCTCGCGCCGTTCGTGCTCGAAGTCCACGTCGATGTCGGGCGGTTCGTTGCGCGCGGTCGAGAGGAAGCGGGCGAAGAGCAGATTGTGCGTATCGACATCCGCCGCGGTGATGCCGAGCACGTAGCACACTGCCGAATTCGCCGCCGAGCCACGGCCCTGGAACAGGATCTCCTTGCTCTCCGCGAAGCGGATGATCTCGTGCACCGTCAGGAAGTAGGGCGCGTATTGGAGATGCGCGATCAGCGCGAGCTCCTCGTCGAGCAGGCGGCGCAGCTTCGCCGATGGACCATCCGGCCAACGTTGGGCCAGCGCTTCCGCGATGCGCGCTTCCAGCGTTTCCTGCGCGGTGCGGCCGGTGTCGAGAATCTCCGTCGGATATTCGTAGCTGAGCGTGTCGAGGCCGAAGTGGCAGGCTTCGATCACGCGCTGCGTGTTCGTCACCGCCTCCTCATGCCCCTGGAACAGCCGCAGCATCTCGGCTGGCGACTTCAGATGGGCTTCGGCATTGGCTTCCGCGGCGAAGCCCAGCGCATCCACCGTGCTGCGTAGCCTGATCGCGGTGAGCACATCGGCCAACCGCCGCCGTGCCGGTGCGTGATATCGCACGCCGCCGGCCGCCAGCAGCGGGATCCCAAGCCGCGCCAGCCTGTCCCGCCGCTGGCGATCGTCGCCGCGATGGCGATGCGCCACCGCGCAGAACAGCGGCAAGGCGAGATTCGGCTGCAACGCCGCCGCATCGGTGCGCAGGCGTGCGGCGAAATCCGCGCCGATATCCTCGGGTGCGAGCATGGCCATGACGCTGCCCTGCGCATGGGCGAGCAGCGCCGCCCGGTCGATGTGGCATTCGCCCTTCGGCGCGCTCATCCGCCCTGCCGAGAGAAGCCGTGTCAGCCGTCCCCAGGCGGTGCGATCCGTCGGCCAGGCCAGGTATTCGAACCCATCGCTCAGGCAAAGCCGTACGCCGGGGATGAAAGGCACACCCTCCGGCGTCGCTGCGACATGCGCGCGCACCACGCCCGCGAAGGAATTGCGGTCCGCCACCCCGATCGCCGCATGGCCGAGCGACTTCGCCGCCGCGACCAGCTCATGCGGATGCGATGCCCCTTCCAGGAAGGAGAAATTCGTCAGCGCGCCCAACTCCGCGAAGATGGTCACGGCAGGTGCCCATGCAGCACCCAGCGCGCTTCCGCCCCCATCGGCCCGGCCCGGCAGACCCAGAGCCGCGCACCGGAGTCCAGCTCCACCCGGTAATAGTCGCGCGCCAAGCGGTCCGGCCTGTCGCGCCACCATTCGGGTTCGATCCGCTCGGCCTCCTCGGCGCGCAGGACGCGATGCCAGATGCGGCCCAGGCGCAGGCGGAAGGGTGGACCATCCGGCACCGGCGCCATGACCTGCAGGATCGGCGGCTGCCGCAGCAGCCGCACCGGCCGCGGCCGCGGCGCCCAGCCTTCCGGCACCGGCACCGTCTCGAAGGCGCTGACCCGCGCCATGGCCCGTTCCGGCCAATGGCTCGCCTGTGGGGCGAGGCGCCACACCGGCAGACGCTGTGACAGCCGGTCGAGCAGTTGCGCCAACATCTCCTGGCGCCCTTCACGACCTGCTGTCCCCAGCCCGTCCTGCACGCCGGTCAGCGGGTCCGTGCGCGGGGCTTCCAGGGTGATCCGCTCGAAGCCGCATTCCGGCGCCAGCCGTTCCAGCTTCTCGTGGAACAGCCGCGCGAGATGCTTCGGGTTGCGCGTCGCCAGGCCCGTGCCGATTGCCACTTCCTGCACATCGCCATCCACGCGATGGGCGCGCAGCAGCATCCGCCGCGCCCCGCGTCCGCTCTCTCGCAGCGCCTGGCACAGATCCGTCAACAGCGTGTCGAGCGCCGCTTCGATGCCCTCCCGCGTCACCACCGGATCGGTGAAATCGCGCGCCATGGCCATCTCGGGCGGGGGGCGGATGGGCGTGATCGGGCGGGCGGCGCGACCTGTCGCCTCGTCCAGCGCGCGGACCAGCGCCGGGCCGAAGCGCCGCACCAGCGCCGGCCTTGGCTGAGCCAGCAGGCTGCCGACATCCCGTAGGCCCAGCCCATGCAGCACGGCCACCAGTGCCGGTTCCAGATTGAGCGCGGCGAGCGAGAGCGGTGCGATGGCTGCTGCCTCCCGCCCCGAGGGCACCAGCCCGCTCCACCCAGCCCGTACCAGCGCCAACGCCGTCCCTGCATGCCCCGCCACGGCGGCGACCGTGGTCAGGCCCATGCGCGCCAGCCGGTCCAGCACCGTCGCGCGCAGGGCCGTCTCGCCGCCGAACAGATGCTCGACCCCGGTGATGTCGAGCAGCAGGCCATCCGAGCCGACCGCCCCCACCAGTGGCGTGAAGCGCAAGGCCCAGAGCGCCAGCTGTTCCAGCGTCGCGGCGTCGGCGGAGGGGGCCGACGGGAACAGCGTCACCTCGGGCAGGATGGCCTGCGCATCGGCCAGCGCCTGGCCGATCTCCAGCCCTGCGGCCTCGGCTGCATGGTTGAGCGACACCACGACCCGCCGCGATCCCTGCGCGGCCCAGATGGCGACCAGGCCGGGATGGCGCAGACGCTCGACCGGCAGGCGGGGGAAGAGGAGCGCCAGGACGCGGCGATTCGAGGGAGGCTGGACGCCGGCCGGGGAGACGACCTCCTCCCCGGACCCTGCGGGGAAAAGCGCGGGCATCTCCAGGCGCGGGGGGCGGCAGAAGCGGCGCCTCACGTGACGCACCAGGGCGCGGAAGAGGGGGAGGGGCTTTGCCTCATGCGCGCCTGCGCGTCGGTGCCGCCCGCGCCGCACTTTCTTCAGGGACGAGTTGATCGCCATGCCAGGCCGCCTGCCAGCGTGCCGGGCGGCCGCCACGGCAGCGCAGCAATTCCAGCGACCAGACCGGATCGCCCAGCGCATGCGACGCCGTGTTCTCCGAGGCCGTGGCCCCCACGCGCCAGCGTGTCAGCGCTGCGGTCGGGGCGGCGCCGTCCTCGTCCGGCCGCAACAGTAGGCCGAGCACGCCCCCGGCCTCGGCGGCCAGTTGCAGGCGGCGGGCGGCGGTCAGATCCAACTCGCCCGACACCATCAGCAGGGCGGCGCCGACCGCGGGGCAGCGCAGCGTCTCCTCCATGGCCCAGAGCGCATCCTGCTGCCGGGCCGCGCGCACCAGCACGAGTTGCGCGGGCGACAGTCCGAAACGGGTGAGGCCGGGCGGCCAGGCATCAGGGTCCGGGGCGATCCACAGCACCGTGCCGCCGGCCCGCGCCAGTGCCAGGGCAGCGAAGCCGGCTGCGGCGCCCGGTTCGGCGGCCAGCACCTCGTGCAGCGCGGCGCGGGGCAGCCCGCCCCAGGGCAGGGCTGCATCGATGGCGGATGCCAGAGGCACGGCGTCCTCGCCCCGTGCCGCCAGGGCCTCGGTCGCGCCGGCACGTTCCAGGCGCGCGATGCGGGCACGGAGAGCGGAGATCAGGGCGGGGCGGTCGAGCGGAGGAGCGGACATGGCGGCTGGGGGAGGGGCCGTTGATGTTCGCTTTATGTTCTAGTATCGCGCCCCGGCAGGTCAAGCGCTGTGGATGGTTTCGCCTGGATGCGTCGATCAGTGCCAAGAGTTTCTTTTGGCAAGCCATTCAGGAGAAACGGTTTCCGGCCCCTTGCCGCCTCATCCGAGGCACCCGACCATCATCCCATAAAGAGCAAGGAACGCCTCATCATGGACGCAATCCCGCCTGCGGCCCCCGGCATCGTGGAGGGGTTCGAGGGTGCCGTCGGCAATACCCCGCTGATCCGGCTGCGACGGGCCAGCGAAGCGACGGGTTGCGATATCCTTGGCAAGGCGGAGTTCATGAATCCCGGCGGGTCGGTGAAGGACCGGGCGGGGCTTGGCATCATCCTCGATGCCGAGAGGCGTGGGCTGCTCACCCCGGGCACGCCCGGCACCATCGTGGAAGGCACGGCGGGCAATACCGGCATCGGCATCACCCTGGTGGCGAATGCGCGGGGCTATCGCAGCATCATCGTCATCCCCGAGACGCAGTCGCGCGAGAAGATCGACTTCCTGCGCATGATCGGCGCCGATTTGCGCCTGGTGCCTGCCAAGCCCTATTCGGATCCTGGCAACTACGTCCATTTCAGCCGGCGACTCGCCGAGGAACTGGGCGCCGTCCATGCCAACCAGTTCGACAACACGGCGAACCGCGCGGCGCATGAAGCCACGACCGGTCCCGAGATCTGGACCCAGACTGGCGGGCAGATCGACGCTTTCACCTGTTCCTGCGGAACGGGTGGCTCGCTGGCCGGCGTCGCCCGCGCGCTGAAGGCGCACAGCAAGGATGTGCGCATCGTCCTCGCCGACCCGATGGGCAGCGCACTCTATTCCTGGGTGAAGACCGGCACGCTGAAGGCCGAGGGCAATTCCATCACCGAGGGCATCGGCCAGGCGGCGCGCGTGCCTGGCAACCTCGAACCCGACCGCGCGCTGATCGACGACGCGGTGCAGGTGACGGATGAGGAAGCCCTCGAACAGGTGTTCGACCTGCAGATCCATGAGGGGATTTCGATCGGCGGCTCGGCCGGCATCAACGTCGCCGCGGCGATCAAGGTGGCGAAGGCCCTTGGACCCGGTCACCGCATCGTGACGCTGCTGTGCGATGGCGGCGCGCGCTATCAGTCCAAGCTGTTCAATCCGGAGTTCCTGCGCGGCAAGGGCCTGCCCGTGCCGCCTTGGCTTGCCTGAGGGGGCATCCATGGAAGTGATCGAACTCGCCCGTACCATCCGCAACCGCGATCCGGCGCGGCCGTCATGGCCCGAGGCGATCTTCTGCTATGCCGGGCTGCATGCCGTGCTGTGGCACCGCATGGCGCATGGGTTGTGGCGGATGGGGTTGCATGGCTTGGCGCGCTTCGTCTCCCATATCGGCCGCTTCCTGACGGGGATCGAGATCCATCCCGGCGCGACGATCGGCCGGCGGCTCTTCATCGACCACGGCATGGGCGTGGTGATCGGAGAAACCGCCGAAATCGGCGATGATGTATTGATCTATCATGGTGTCACGCTGGGCGGGTTGTCAGGCCAGCCCGGCAAGCGGCATCCGACTGTCGGCAATGGCGCGGCGATCGGGGCCGGTGCGCAAGTGTTGGGCCCCATCACCATCGGAGACGGCGCGCGGATCGGGGCCAATGCCGTGGTGACGAAGGATGTCGCGCCGAATTGCACCGTGGTTGGCATCCCGGCGCGGCCACCCGCCGGATCGATCTGCGCGGAGCCGATGGTGGGCTACGGTATCAGCCACCTCGAGGACGATCCCGTGGGCGAGCAGCTCGCGGCGATGCGGGCGGAACTCGCCACGCTGCGGTCGCGTGTTGCGGAACTCGAGCGGCAGCCCGTCACGGCGCCATGATCCCGGGCCTGCGATGGCGCCGCCGCCGCGGCGACGCCATCGCGGGATGCTTCAGCACCTCCGCCGCGATCAGATAGAGCACGAGCAGTACGCCCATCGCCGCGAGCTGTGGCGCGGGCAGCGGCGCGAATCCGAAGGCCACGCCGATCGGCGTGAGCGCAAGCAGCAGCGCTACGCTCAGCGCACCCAGCGATGTCGCCACCAGCACCGGATGCGGTCGTGTCCGCCAGACCGGTGCCGCAGTGCGGATCAGGAAGATCACCAGGATCTGCGTCGCCATGGATTCGACGAACCAGGCGGTACGGAATTCCTCCGGCGTCGCGCCGAAGCCCCAGAGCAGCACCGCGAAGGCCGCCATGTCGAAGACCGAGGAGAGCGGTCCCAGAACCAGGGTGAAGCGCAACACCTCCGCCATGTTCCACCCATGCGGACGGGCCATCTCGCCCGCATCGACGGCATCGAGGGGAATGCCGGTCTCACTGAGATCGTAGAGCAGGTTGTTCAGCAGCACCTGGATCGGCGTCAGCGGCAGGAAGGGGATGACCAGCGATGCCGCCGCCATGGACAGCATGTTCCCGAAATTCGAGGAAGTGCCCATGCGGACATACTTCATGATGTTCGCATGGGTGCGGCGGCCTTCCTCCACGCCGTCGGCGAGCACGCCGAGATCGTGGTCGAGCAGGATCATGTCCGCCGCCGCGCGCGCCACATCCGTCGCGCCATCCACTGAGAGGCCGGCATCGGCGGCATGGATCGCCGGCGCGTCGTTGATGCCGTCGCCGAGGAAGCCGACGCGATGCCCGCGCGCTTTCAGCGCCCGGATGATGCGTGTTTTCTGATCCGGCGAGACGCGGGCGAAGAGATCCGTGTGCTGCACCCGGGCCGCGAGGGCGGCGTCGGAGAGATGCGCGATCTCCGCCCCCGTCAGCAGCCCATGCGTCCTGAGGCCGAGACTGGTGACGAGATGGCGCACGACAGCGGCCCCGTCGCCCGAGACGATCTTCACCCGCACACCGAGCTTGGCGAGGCGCGCGATGGCTTCCGCCGCACCCTCCTTGGGCGGGTCGGCGAAGCTGCAGAAGCCGGCGAAGATCAGGTCGCGCTCATCCTCGACCGAGGCGCGGTCCGCGTCCGCCGGCATGTCGCGCCAGGCGATGGCGATGCAGCGCAGGCCGTCGACGGCCTTGGCCTCCTCCAGCGCCACGGCCCGCGCGCGCATGCCGGCATCGAGCGGCAGGACGGTGCCGCCCGGCGTGCCGACGCTGACGCAGCGTGCCAGGACCTCCTCCGCAGCGCCCTTGACCACGAGCCGTCGCCGCTCGCCCTGGCCGGCCAGAACCGAGCTGCGCCGCCGGTCGAAGGTGAAGGGGACGTCGCCGACATGCCGCCATCCGGCCGGCGGTGCCGCGACGGCGAGGATGGCCGCATCCAGCGGGCTTGGCAGGCCGGTTCCGAGCCCGGCGCTGATCGCCGCCAGTTCCCGCACCTGCGTATCAGCCACCCCATCCAGGCCGGGATGACCGACCAGGGTGATGCGCCCCTCGGTCAGCGTGCCGGTCTTGTCGGTGCAGAGAACATCCATCGCGCCGAGGTCATGGATGGCGGCGAGCCGCTTCACGACTACCCGCCGCGTGGCCATGCGCATCGCGCCACGCGAAAGCGTGACGGTCATGACCATGGGCAACAGCTCGGGCGTCAGCCCCACGGCGAGCGCCACGGCGAAGAGGAAGGATTCCAGCGCCGGTCGGCCGGAGACGAGGTGCGTCAGCAGCACGAACAGCACGAGGAAGCCGGTCAGCCGCAGGATCAGCAGGCCGAAATCATGCAGGCCGCGCTGGAAGGCCGAGGGTGGAGGTTCGGCACCGAGGGCCGCGGCGATGCCTCCGAAGCGGGTCCGCGCCCCCGTCGCCACCACCAGCATCCGCGCGCTGCCCGAGACCATGGCCGTGCCGCCGAAGATGGCCGAGGCCGCATCGGCCGGGTTCTCCACCGCATTGGGGCCGGGGCGTTTCTCGACCGGATAGGGCTCGCCGGTCAGCAGGGCTTCGTTCACCTGGGCGGCATGGGCGTCGAGCACGATGCCATCCGCCGGCACCAGGTCGCCGGCCTCGAGATCCACGATGTCGCCGGGGACGACCTCCTCGGCGAGGATCTCGGCGGGCTTGCCGTCGCGCAGCACGCGGGCGCGCAGCGCGACGGATTGCCGGAGCGCCTCGGCGGCGGTTTCCGCGCGATGGGCCTGAGTGACGTCCAGCGCGACGGAGGCGGCGACAATGCCGAGGATGATGGCCGCGCTCGCCCAATCCCCCGTCGCGCCGGAAATGGCGGCGGCGACGAGCAGGATGGCGACGAGTGGTTCGGTCAGCCGCTGCGCGACATGCCGCAGGATCCGGTGCCCGGCCTGCGGGGCCGTGCTGTTGCGGCCTTCCGTCGCGAGGCGCCGCTCGGCCTCCTCTTTCGTCAGCCCGCCGCGGGAGGCGGCGAGGCCGGCGAGAAGGTCATCGAGCGGAGCGGCCCAGTAATCCGGGCGGATCGGGATGGGCATGGCGGCTGTCCGGGCAGAACCGCACCATCCTGCACCACCTCGCCCTGCCCGGTCTTGCCGTGCCGCCGCCGGGTCAGCGCTGCGGCGGGTTCAGGTCCCACGGAGCCCGGGCGGCCTCGCGCAACGCCTCGGCTCGGCTGATGCCGATGTCGGACAGCATGCGCGGATCCATTCGCGCCAGCTCGCGGCGGCTTTCGGCGGCATGGAGGACGCGACGCAGCCAGTCGAGCCAAGTCGTGCTGCGCACGACGGACTGAAGGGAGTGGGAGTGGGTAAGGCTGCGTGTCGTCATGTGGCGATCCTCCTGATTGCGCCGTGACGGAAGATGGCGGTTGGAACGTCATCAGGAAAACGAAATAGCTTGACGTTTAACATCAAAATAGTTGATCCATCCCTGCAGGAGGTCATCGCCATGTTGGCCATTCCCGCGGGGATCGACCCCGATCTGCTGCGTTCCTTCGTGCTGATCGCCGAGGGCGGGTCCTTCACCCGCGCGGCCAATGCCGTGGGGCGCACCCAATCCGCCGTATCCATGCAGATCCGCCGGCTCGAGGAGGCGCTCGGCCAGCCGCTCCTGTTGCGCGGTCCGCGGGGGGTGGAGACCACGCCGCATGGTGCCTGGCTGCTGGAACGGGCCCGGCGACTGCTGGCGATGCATGACGAGATCGTGGCGACCTTCCGCGCCCCGGCCGTCTCGGGGACGGTGCGACTCGGCACGCCCGATGATTACGCGCTGCGCTGGCTCCCCGGAATCCTCGCCCGTTTCGCCGAGGTGCACCCGGCCGTCGAGGTCGTCGTCACCTGCGCGCCCTCGAATGAGCTGGTGCAGCGGCTGGAGAATGACGAGATCGACCTGACCCTGCTCTCCGGGGGCAATGAGCGCCCGGGGATGGTCGGGCAACCGCTGTGGCTGGCGGGGCTGCGCTGGATCGGTTCGGCGGCCCATACGGCGCATCGCCGTTCGCCCATGCCGCTCGCGACAGCCCAGCCGAGCTGCGTCTGGCATCGCGCCGCGGTGCGGGCTCTGGATGAGGCTGGGCTGCCCTGGCGGGTCGCCTATACCAGCACCTCCCAGGCCGGAACGCTGGCCCCGGCACTGGCGGGGCTGGCCGTGACGATCGGCTTGCCGGGGCCCCTGCCGGCAGGGCTTCGCTTCCTGGGAGCCGAGGACGGCATGCCGCCTCTCCCGGATTTCGCCATCGTGCTGGTCACCGGACATGGCGGAAATCCGGTTGTCGAGACCTTGGCCGAAGCGATCCGCGCCGGTTTCGCGGAGGCGGCCGTCACGCAGGCTTGAGCAGGGCTGCCGGCCGTGTCATCTGCGGTAGCAGCGTCAAGACACAGGGCGGCAACGTCCATGGGGGTGGGATGCAACGATGCGCCGTGATTGGCTTGGCGGCCTCGGGGGCAGCTATGCTCCGACAGTCGCAGCATCTCTGTTTCCGACGGGACCGGTTCGGACGCATCGTCATGCCCTTGCCGATCGCGGTCGGCCCTGACGCGATCAAGGCGGATCACTGAGATGGATGAGGCGGCTCTCTTTGCCACGATAATGGAGGAGGGCGCCGATTTACGACGCCGCCTCGCGACGGAGGCGCTGGCCCCGGTCCTCGGCGTTGTCGAGGCCTGCGAGCAGGCGCTTCGTGCCGGTGGGCGGCTGTTCTTCTGCGGCAATGGAGGCAGCGCGGCAGACGCGCAGCACCTGGCGACGGAGTTGCTGATCCGGCTGCGTTCGGCGGTCGAGCGGCCGTCCTGGCCTGCCATCGCGTTGACGCTCGACCCTACCGCGCTGACGGCGGGTGGCAATGACTACGGCTTCGACGAGGTGTTCGCCCGCCCGCTATCCGGCCTCGGCCGTGCGGGAGATGTGCTGTTCGGCATCACGACGAGCGGCAACTCACCCAACGTGCTGCGGGCGCTGGAAACGGCGCGGGGGATGGGGATCGTCACCGTCGGGATGCTGGGCGGCGATGGCGGGGCGGCGCGCGCCTTGTGCGACCACGTCCTGCTGGTGCCAAGTCGCGTCACCGCCCGGGTGCAGGAGATGCACATCACCCTGGGCCATGCGGTGATGGAATTGCTCGAGGATCGGCTGGTCCACGCATGAGCATCCTGCTGACCGGCGCCGCGGGCTTTATCGGCATGCATGTCGCCGAGGCGCTGATGGCGCGCGGCGAGCAGGTGATCGGGATCGATGACCTGAACCCCTACTACGATGTTCGGCTGAAGCAGGCGCGACTCGCGCGGCTGGAAGGGAAACCAGGCTTTCGTTTCGTCCATGCCGATGTGTCCGATCGGGCAATAATGCTCGACCTGGCGGAGGCGGAACCGGGCATAGAGCGAATCGTGCATCTCGCGGCGCAGCCGGGGGTCCGGTACTCGCTGATCGATCCCTTCGCCTATGTGCAGGCCAATGTGATGGGGCATCTGGTGATGCTCGAGCTGGGGCGGCGCCTGCCGCGACTCAGGCATCTGGTCTACGCCTCATCCTCCTCGGTTTATGGCGGCAACCGGCAATTGCCCTTTGCCGAAACCGATCGGGTGGACCATCCGGTGTCGCTCTATGCCGCGACCAAGCGGGCGGGGGAACTGATCAGCGAATCCTATGCCCATCTGTTCGGTCTGCCGCAGACGGGGCTGCGGTTCTTCACCGTCTACGGGCCCTGGGGGCGGCCGGACATGGCGCCCTGGATGTTCGCGCAGGCGATCCTGGAGGGTCGGCCGATCACTCTCTACGACGCCGGGCGCCTGAAGCGGGATTTCACCTTCGTCGAGGACATCGTGGCCGGGGTGGTGGGCTGCCTGGATCACCCGGCGCCGGCCGCCGAACCGCGGCTGCTCAACATCGGCAATCACCGCAGCGTGGAAGTCCGGCGCTTCGTCGAGGTGCTGGAGCGAGCGCTCGGGCGGAAGGCGGTGGTGGTGGATACGCCGCGCCCGGCCACGGATGTCGAAGAGACCTTCGCGGACATCGCGGCAATCGAGGCGCTGTGCGGCTACGCCCCCCGCACGCCGATCGAGATCGGGATCCCTCGTTTTGCGGAATGGTTTGTTTCCTGGCGAAAGGGGGGTTGACCGCCCCCGCCAAGGGGCATAGAAGCCCCCCCACGCCGCTGACGGGGCGGGTTGACGAAGGGCCGGACGGTCACTAAGTTAATCGG
>JAYSDS010000017.1:0-61057 GCA_041914265.1 Roseomonas sp. | reverse complement strand
CGATGTTCTCCGAGGCGATCAGCTCGATCCCGTCCTGCTGGCGCGTCAGCTCCTGCGCCACCGCATGCGCGATGGCAGGGTCCGCTTCGGTCAGCGGGGCGGCGAAGAAGCCCGGCGGGGGGCCGGCGGCGGTCACGATATCCATGGATGATCCTTCAGCACTTCGCGACATGCACGGCGAGGCCGCCACGCGATGTCTCCTTGTATTCACTGCGCATATCGAGGCCGGTCTGGCGCATCGTCGCGATCGCCTCGTCCAGGCTGACATGGTGTTCGCCATCCCCCGCCAGCGCGAGCGAGGCCGCGTTGATCGCCTTGACCGCGCCCATCGCGTTGCGCTCGATGCAGGGGATCTGCACCAGACCGGCGATCGGGTCGCAGGTCATGCCGAGGTGATGTTCCAGCGCGATCTCGGCCGCATTCTCGATCTGGGCCGGCGTGCCACCCATCAACGCCGCCAGCCCGGCGGCCGCCATCGCGGCGGCGGAGCCGACCTCGCCCTGGCAACCGACCTCGGCGCCGGAGACCGAGGCATTCGTCTTGATGAGCCCGCCGATGGCCGCCGCCGTCAGCAGGAACTCCTCGGTCGCCGCCGGGGTGTCGCGCTGCAACTGCCGACGCCCCCAGCGCAGCACCGAAGGCAGCACACCCGCCGCCCCGTTGGTGGGCGCGGTGACGACGCGCCTGCCCGCTGCGTTCTCCTCGTTGACCGCCATGGCCCAGAGGCTCGCTACGTCCATCATGTCGGTCGGCTGCGGCGCATTGCGGCTGGCCAGCCGCCGCGCAATGGCCGGTGCGCGACGCCGTACGCGCAGCCTGCCGGGCAATTCGCCGTCCGTGGCGAGCCCGCGCTCGATGCAATCTTCCATGACGGCGGCCACCCGCGCGAGGTGCTCGCGCACCGCCGCGGCGCCGTGCGCGGCGGCCTCATGCGCGAATTGCAGCGCGGCGATGGATGTCCCCTCCTGCACGCAGCGATAGAGCAGATCGCGGCCGGAGAGGAAGGCAGGCGCATGACCGGGCATGGCCGCCTCGCCCGCGCGATGCGCGCTGCCACCGCCGATCGAGAACCACATCTCCTCCCGCAGCATCGCGCCGTCGGGCGCGAAGGCGCGCAGCCGCATGGCGTTGGGATGGCCAGGCACCAGCGTCTCGCGGTCGAGCAGGATGTCGCGCGCCGCATCGAAGCCGATGGCGCCGCCCGGCAGCGGTAATTCGCCCGCGGCCAGCACCTCCCCGGACAGGCGTCGCACGGCGTCGGGCACCGCGGTATCCGGCTGCCAACCCAGCAACCCCGCCATCACGACGTTGGTGGTGCCGTGCCCCTCCCCGGTCCAGGCGAGCGAGCCGTAGAGCGTCACCTCCAGGCGCACCGGCCAGGCCAGCGTCGCGATGCCCGCCATGAAGGCGGCCGCGGCGCGCATGGGCCCCACCGTATGCGAGGAGGACGGGCCGAGCCCGATGCGGAAAAGGTCGAAGACCCCGCTCACAGGTCCTGCAACGCCTCGTGCAGATGCGCCTGCAGATGCGGCGCGAAGCTGCGCCAGACCTCGACATGCCAGGCCGGCGCGGCGCCGGGCCGCCACAGCACGATCTCGACCTTGCCGAAGACGGTGCGGGCGCAATGCCCCGCGCCGAACGCTGCGTCCGCCAGGTCGAGCGGGCAGCCCTCGTTCAGCACGGCGCCCGCCTGCTCGCCTTCCAGCATGAAGGCCACCTGCCGCGCGGAAATCTCCACCAGGCTGAACGGCGTGTCCGTGAAGGCTGCCGCGAATGCGTCCGGCAGCGTGTCCGCGGCCGTTTCCTCGGCGAGGATGAGCCATTCATCGGGGCCAAGCCACAGCGCCGCGCGCGCTCCGTCTGCGGTGGACGTGAGCGGGCGCAACGGCAGTTCCAGGCCCAGCGCGCCCCGCGCCAGCGCGGCATCCGCCGGCGCGCAGCGCAGCGAGAAGCGCGCCCGCGCCGCGCCGGGGCGCAGCGTGACGCCGGCATGGCTCAGCATCAACTCAGCCATTGACCCGCTCCCCCTGCTTGTCGACGAACACCGGGTCCGTCACCTCCATGGTGATCGGCTCGCCCTCGATGGTCGTGGCATGCACGGTCTCGCCCAACCGCCCGCGCCCGCCGGCCAGCAGGCCAAGCGCGATGGGGCGGTCGAGGGTCGGGCTCCAATAGGCGGAGGTGACATGGCCGATCGCCTCGCGCGCGCCGGGGGTGGCGATGATCTGGGCGCCTTCCTGCGGTACGCTGCCGCGTGGCAGCAGCCCTACCAGCTGCGCCCGCCCCGCCTGGCTCAGGGCCGGCCGCGCCAGGGACCGCTTGCCGACGAAGTCACGCTTCGCCTTGCCGACCGCCCAGGTCAGCCCGACATCGTCGGGCGTCTGTGTGCCGTCGGTCTCCTGGCCGACGATGATGTAGCCCTTTTCCGCGCGCAGGACGTGCATCGCCTCGGTGCCATAGGGCACCAGGCCATGCGGCGTGCCGGCGGCCATCAGCGCGTCCCACAGCGGCGCGGCCCGGTCGCTGGCGACATTGATCTCGAAGCCCAGCTCGCCGGTGAAGCTGACGCGGAACAGGCGGGCGGGCAGGCCCATGACGCGGCAGGACGCGACGCTCATATGCGGAAAGGCGGCGGCGGAGATGTCGAGCCCCTCGACGAAGGGCTCGAGGATCTCGCGGGACCTCGGCCCCTGCAGTGCCAGCACCGCCCATTGCTCGGTGGTGGAGGTCAGCCACACCCGCAGCTCCGGGAACTCGGTCTGCAGGTAGTCCTCCATGACGTGCAGCACGCGTGCCGCGCCGCCGGTGGTGGTAGTGACGTGGAAGCGATCGGGCGCCAGCCGGCCGACCACCCCGTCATCCAGCACGAAGCCGTCCTCGCGCAGCATCACGCCGTAGCGGCAGCGCCCGATGCCGAGCTTCTTCCACGGATTGATGTAGAGGCGTTCGAGGAACTCCGCGGCGTCCGGTCCCACCACCTCGATCTTGCCGAGGGTGGAGGCGTCGAACAGGCCGGCGGCCTGGCGCACGGCGCGGCATTCGCGCAGCACGGCGGCGTGCATGTCCTCCCCGTTGCGCGGGAAGCAGCGGGCGCGCCGCCACTGCGCGACGGGCTCGAAGATCGCGCCCTGCGCCTCGGCCCAGCCATGCATCGGCGCGCGCCGCACCGGCTCGAACAGCGTGCCGCGATGACGCCCGGCCAGGGTGCCGAAGCTGACGGGCGTCACCGGATGGCGGTAGCGCGTGAGGCCGACCGCCGCGATCTCCTCGCCGCGCGACGCGGCCGCGAGAGCAAGGCCGACCATGTTGCTGGTCTTGCCCTGGTCGGTCGCCATGCCGTTGGTGGTGTAGCGCTTGACGTGTTCGATCGAGCGGAAGCCCTCGCGCACCGCCAGGGCGATGTCCTTCGCCTGCACGTCGTTCTGGAAGTCGACGAAGGCCATCGTCGCGCGCGCCGCTTCCGCGACCGCTTCGACGAGCGGCATGCCGCCCGGATGCGCGCTGGCCGCCGTGGTCGGAGCAGGGCCTGTGCCGCCGCCGGCGGCATGGCCCTCGGCGAGGCAGGCGGCCAGGGTGTAGCTGCCCTGGCAGGCGCCGGCGCAGACCACAGCCTCGACCCCTTCGCCGGGCAGAAAGGCGTCGCGCGCGGCATCCCAGCGCAAGTCGCCGCGTGCCTGGGAGAAGAGATGGACCGAGGGCGTCCAGCCGCCCGCCGTCAGCAGCAGATCGCAGTCGACGCGCTCGCCTCCGGATGAGACCATGCCGTTGATGCGCCTACGGCCGAGTGTGCGGCCGACGCCCTGTCCCGGTAGCAGCCGGATGCGGCGCCGCGTCGCCTCGGCAGCCAGCGCCGCCGGGGGGGCGGCGCGCGGATCGAGGATGGCGCTGATGCGCGCGCCGGCATCCTGCAGCGCGAAGGCCGCCGCGTAGCCGCTGTCATGGGCGGCCAGCAAGGCGACGTCCCGGCCGGCCAGCACGCCATAGCGGCCGGCATAGATCCGGGCGGCATCGGCGAGCATCACGCCCGGGCGGTCATTGCCGGAGAAGGGCAGCGGCCGTTCCAGCGCCCCGGTGGCCAGCACCACCTGGCGCGCGCGCACCAGCCACAAGCGTTCGCGCAGCCCATCCGGGCGGTCCAGTCGTTCGGCCAAGCTGACCATGTTCTGCAAGCCATAGGAGAAGGCCGTGCAGCGCGGCAGCAGCCGAACGCCAAGCCGGTTCAGCTCCGCCAGCGCGGCGTCGAGCCAGCTCCATGCGGGCTGGCCGTCGATCACCGCCTCGGCGCGGCCGAGCAGGTCGCCGCCCATCTCCTCCTGCTCGTCGCACAGGATGACGCTCTCGCCGCGACGCGCCGCCGCCAGCGCGGCAGCAATGCCCGCCGGCCCGGCACCGACGACGAGCACGCCGCAATGGGCGTAGCGCTGTGCATAGCGATCGGGATCGGCCTCCACCGGCGCGCGGCCCAACCCGGCCATGCGGCGGATCATCGGCTCGTAGAGCCGTTCCCAGGCGCGGCCCGGCGCCATGAAGGTCTTGTAGTAGAAGCCGGCCGGCAGCAACGCGGCGGCAGCACCCAGCAGCGCGCCCGCATCATGCGCGAGGCTCGGCCAGCGGTTCTGGCTGCTGGCCGCAAGCCCGTCGCGCAGCGCCACCATCGTGGCGCGGGTGTTCGGCTCGCGCCGGCCGGGGCCGCCATCCAGCTCCACCAGCGCGTTGGGCTCCTCCGGCCCGGCGCTGAGGATGCCGCGCGGCCTGTGGTATTTGAAGGAGCGCCCGGTCAGGTGCACGCCGTTGGCAAGCAAGGCCGAGGCCAGCGTATCGCCGGGGTGGCCGGCATAGGCGCGGCCGTCGAAGGTGAAGCGCAGCGCGGCGTCGCGGCGGATGCGGCCACCCTGCGGCAGGCGGAAAGGGCCGCTCATGCGCCGCCCTCCGGACGCGCGGCTCCGGCCGGGTAGGTCGCCTCGAAGCGATCGGTCAGCGTGTTCCGCACCGCGTTGAAGAAGCGGCCGCATCCATGGACGTGGCGCCAGCGCTCGGCATAGGCGCCGCGCGGATTCTGCCGCTGGTAGAGATAGGCCGCCCATTCGGCATCGCTCAGAACCGAGGGGTCCTGCGGGCGCACCAGATGGGCCTCGCCGGCGTGGCGGAACTCGACTTCCGGCCGCTCGCCGCAATGGGGGCAGAGGATGAGCAGCATCAGTGCGCCACCGCGGCAGCGGCCGCTTCGTCGATCATGCGTCCGGTCTCGAAGCGCGAGAGGGAAAATGGGGCGGCAATCGGATGCGGCTCGCCGCGCGCGATCGTCGCCGCGAAGACATGGCCTGAGCCCGGCGTCGCCTTGAAGCCGCCGGTGCCCCAGCCGCAATTCACGAACAGCCCCGGCACCGGCGTCAGGCCGATGATGGGCGAGCGGTCCGGCGTCACGTCCACGATGCCGCCCCAGGCGCGCAGCATGCGCATGCGCCGGAACATCGGGAACATCTCGGTGATCGCATCCAGCGTATGCGTCAGGATCTG
This sequence comes from Roseomonas sp., assembly GCA_041914265.1. Classification (GTDB taxonomy): domain Bacteria; phylum Pseudomonadota; class Alphaproteobacteria; order Acetobacterales; family Acetobacteraceae; genus Neoroseomonas. Next base: position 55,540 of record JAYSDS010000017.1, on the reverse strand, counting down.
GATGCTGCCGGCCTGGCTGTAGGAGATGTACTGGTCGGTGCCCGCGCCGATCACCAGCTCGCCCTTGTCGGACTGGCTGACATAGGCATGCACCGTGTTCGACATGACGACACAGGGGAAGACCGGCTTCACCGGCTCGCTGACCAGCGCCTGCAAGGGATAGCTCTCCAGCGGCATGCGGATGCCGGCCATCGCCATCACCAGGCTGGTGCTGCCGGCGGCGACGACGCCGACGCGCCCGGTGCGCACGAAGCCCTTGCTGGTCTCGAGGCCCGAGACCGCACCGCCCGGCCCGTCGCGCCGGATGCCCGTCACCTCGCAGTTCTGCACGATGTCGACGCCCAGTGCGCTGGCCGCGCGGGCATAGCCCCAGGCCACGGCGTCGTGCCGGGCGGTACCGCCGCGCCGCTGCAGCGCACCGCCCAGTACCGGGTAGCGCGCGGCGGGCGAGATATCCATCGGCGGGCAGAAGGCCTTGCACTGCGCCGGCGTCAGCCATTCGTTGTCCACGCCGGCCAGGCGGTTGGCGTGGACGTGGCGCTGGAACACCTGCATGTCATGCACGCTGTGGGCGCACATCAGCACGCCGCGCGGGCTGAACATGACGTTGTAGTTCAGGTCGCGCGACAGCCCTTCCCACAGCTTCAGCGCATGGTCGTAGAGCGCCGCGCTTTCCGGGAACAGGTAGTTGGACCGGATGATCGTGGTGTTGCGCCCGGTATTGCCGCCGCCGATCCAGCCCTTCTCCAGCACCGCGATACGGCGTAGGCCGTGCTCGCGCGCCATGTAGTAGGCGGTGGCGAGGCCATGCCCGCCACCGCCGACGATGAGCGCGTCATATTCATCCTGCGGGCGTTCGGGGCTGCGCCACTGGGCCGGCCAGCCGCGATGGCCGCGCAGCGCCTCGCGCGCCAGGCCGAGGAAGGAAAACCGCCGTCTGCTCATGCCCCGGAGCATGGGCGAGCCCGGCCGTCACCCGATTGTCCGGTTGCGACATCGGCTGCGCTGGTTGCGGCACGCCGCGACGCGGTTCAGCCGCCCAGAAGGTCTTCCGCGCCGGGTCCGAGATCCGGGAAGTGGCGGCGGCTGGTCTGCGGGCCCTCAGCGCCACTCTCGGGCTCCGCCGGCGGCACCTCGTCGAGGCGCATGGCATCCTCCTGGCCGCCATGGGGCCACCAGGCCAGCAGCATGCGCTGCAGCGCCGCCGAGCCGAGCCGCCGGGCGGTTGAAGGCGGCATGCCGAAGGCCTGGCGGAAGCAGCGGTCCAGATGCGGCGTGTCGGAGAAGCCGCACTGGCCGGCGATCTCGGTGATCTGCGCCTCGGAATGCGCCAGCAACCAGACGGCGTGGGACAGGCGGAGGTCGCGGGCGAAGAGCTGCAGGCTGACCTGGAAGTCCCGCCGGAAAAGCCGCTCAAGCTGGCGCCGCGAAATGGCGAGGCGCTGCGCCAGTTCCTCGCCGCCGAGCGGGTCGGAGATGTGCTGTTCCATCACCAGGACCGCGCGCCGCACCCGCCAGTCGCGGGCCCGCACGGCGATCGGCGGGTGCGGCTGCGGCGAGGCGCTCTGCCGCGGGCTGCCGGCGACGAGGATGTGGCGGCTCTTCTGCGCGACGGCGTCGCCCAGCCGCTCGCGGATCAGCGCGGCGGCGAGGTCGATCGTCGCTGTCCCGCCGGCGCAGGTCGTGATCTGGCCGCGCCGGATCCACAGCCGGTCCGAAATGGGGATGACGTCGGGATGGCGGTCCAGCAGGTCCTGGTGGTGGTACCAGGACACGCAACACTCCCCGCCCGGCGCGATCAGCCCGGCTTCGACCAGGGCGAAGCTGCCGGTGCAGATGCCGATGACGCTGCGCCGCGCCCGCCGCGCGGCATGCAGGAAGGCCAGGCGGCTTTCGTCGAGCATGGACCGGCCGACGGGCGCCAGCAGCCCGCCCGCCACCACGACGTGGTCGAAGCGCGCGGGGTCGCCCAGCTTCTCCCAGGGCGGCATCAGCGTGCCGCAGCTGGCGCGCACCGGCTGCAAATCGTGCGAAAGAACCGTCCAGCGGCACTTGCGCGGACGGGAACGATCACCTTCATCGGCGGCCAGCCGCAGCGTGTCGATGAAGCCGGCAAGCGGCGTCAGGGTGAAGTTCGGCATCAGCACGAAGCCGACATGCAGCGGCGGCGGCTCGGCGGCGTCCGCCGCCCCCGGCGCATCGGGCACGGGATCGCGCGGGCCGGTCATGCTGCCATGGCGCGCGGCCGATCCGCACCCCGGGCCGCCTGGGGCAGCATCATCCTCGGACCCTCCGGTTTGACGATTGCGCCATTGTCTTGGACGCGGACGGCATCGCGCAAGGCGCGTGTGGCGAAGCCATGACAGCACCCATAGCGTGGAATGGTTCAAGGAGAGAGTCATGGCCAGACCCACCCGGCACCTGCCGGAACCCACAGCGATGATCGTCGCGCCGCAGCCGGAAGCCGTGGAGGCCGGCGCGGCGATGCTGCGGGCCGGCGGCAACGCGGTCGATGCGCTGCTGGCCTGCGCCTTCACCCAGGGCGTGGTGGATCCGATGATGTGTGGCGTCGGCGGGCTCGGCGTCATCCAGGTCCATGACCCGCGTTCGGGCCGCACCAGCGTCATCGACGGGTTGTCCACCTGCCCCGCCGCCTGCACGCCGGGGATGTGGCAGGATGACTTCATCGGCGAATGTTCCGATGGCTATGGCTATGTCCTCAGCAGCCGGGCCAACGAGATCGGGCACCGCGCCGTCACCACGCCGGGCGCGCTGCGCCTGTATGCGGAGGCGCATCGCAGCTGGGGCCGCAAGCCCTGGGGCGACCTGGCCGGCCCGGCGATCGGCTTCGCCGAGGAAGGGTGGATGATCCGCCCGCATGTCTCGGCCATGTGGCTGATGGACGAATCCGGTTATGGGCGGCTGAACTATGCCGACAAGCTGCGCCACACGGCCGAGGGGCGCGCCCTGTACCTGCGGCCGGACAGTGCGCCCCGCAAGCCGGGCGAGGTGGTGCGCAACCCCGCCCTGGCGGCGACGCTGGCCACCATCGCGCGCGACGGCGCCGAGGCCTTCTATTCCGGCGCCATCGCCGCCTGCATCCTGGACGACATGCGGGCGCATGATGGCCTGCTCAGCGCCGCGGACCTGGCGGGCTTCCGCCCCCGTTGGGTCGATCCACTGATCGTGCGCTACCGCGGCTACGATATCAGCCTGCCTCCGCCGCCGGCCGGCGGCATCGTGGTGGCCGAGATGCTGCGCATCCTCGAACGCTTCGACCTGGTGGCGATGGGCCACAATTCGGCCGACTACATCCGCGTGGTGGCGGAGGCGATGAAGATCGCCGGCCGCGACCGCGAGGAGCATATCGGCGATCCCGCCTATATGCCGCCGCCGCTGGATCGGCTGCTGTCCGACGATTATGCCGAAGCCTGCGCCGAGCGGATCCGGCGCGGCGAACGCGCTTCGCTGACGCGTCTCGGCGGGGATTCCAAGCACACCACGACCATCTCCTGCATCGATGCCGACGGCATGGTGGCGTCGATGACACATACGCTCGGCGTGCCGTCGGGCGTCATCCCGCCGGGCACCGGCTTTATGCTGAACGGTGCGATGAACTGGTACGATCCGCGGCCCGGCCGCGCTGGTTCCATTGCACCCGGCAAGAAACGATTCTCGAGCATGACACCCACCATCGTCTTCCAGGATGGACGGCCGGTGATGACGCTGGGGGCGCCTGGCGGTGCGTGGATCGGCATCGCCGTGCTGCAGGTGCTACTGAACGTGCTCGACTGGGGTATGGGGATGCAGGAGGCGGTGCTCGCGCCGCGTTTCAGCTGCACGAGCGAAAGCGTGGACATCTCGAACCGCATTCCCCGCGCCGTGGAAAGATCGGTGAACGAGATGGGCTACCCCACCAAGCGAAACTTCCACTCCTACCCCTTCGCGGCAGTGCACGGCATCAGTCAGTTCGATGGGCTGTTGCAAGGCGGAGCAGACCCACAACGGGACGGCTACGCGCAAGGGCTGTAGTGCACCGTCGGACAGATGGCCTTCTTCCGCCCACCACCGTAACCCCTTCGCTGGCCTTGAACTCAGCCTTAGCCTAGGGACTGGGCCGGCGAGGGAATGAGCCTTCGGCGCTCTTGAATCTGAAGTTGCATTCCCCGCTTCGCATTCGATGGGCGAGAGATGGCCCAGGGCCGAGTGCCGCGCGGTCGGGTTGTAGAACCCCTCGATGCAGTGGAACGCGGCCATGCGCGCCTCGGCCTGGGAACGGAAGCGGCGCCGGTCGAGCAATTCGTACTCGAGGGTGGCGAAGAACGCTTCGGCCAGCGCGTTGTCGAAGGCGTCGCCGAGCGATCCGGTGCTGGGGCAAACGCCGGCTTCTTGGCATCGCATCCCGAAGGCCCGCGAGGTGTATTGGCTGCCAGAAAAGCTCGATCAGGGTGAGATCACAGCGATGCTCATCCGTTAGCCGATCCATCGATATCCGACTCTCCGGCCCGCGATCATCGGCCGGCCTAAGCCGGGTCGCGAAACGACGCGGCCGCGCCACCAAGACGATCTCCATAGAAGGAGACCACGTCCGAAATGGGCCGCAAATGGGCATCCAGCAAGTTGAGCACGCCCTCCTCATCGTTCCGGTCCAGGGCGTCGACCAGGGCTTCGTGCTGTTCGTGGATCAGCGCCGGCCGCCGCGGCTGGATCTGCAGCGAGATCACGGCGACCCGTCTTTGCCGCGTCGAGAGCCCTGCATACATCTCCATCAGGACCTCGTTCGCGGAAGCCGCCACGAGCGCCTGATGCAGCGCCGCGTCAAGCGCCAGGTAGTCAGCCCCCGGATCGGGCATCAGCAGCCGCATCGCCTCGAGGACCGGCTTCATGGCCGGCGGTGCCCCGGCCTTCGCCCTGCAGACCTTGCTTGCGACCGCCCCTTCGATGATCCGACGGACTTCGTAGAATTCGAACATCTCACGCAGCGTCACGCCGCGCACGCGCGCGCCGCGTCGCGGCACCAGGTCCATGAGGCGCTCCGCCTGCAGCCGGCTGAAAGCCTCCCGCACCGGCGTGCGGGATACCCCGATCAGGGCCGAGATATGGTCCTCCTCCACGAAGGAGTCGCTCGGCAGCTCGCCGTTCAGGATGCGATCGCGGATGAAGGCGTAGGCGCGCTGACTGGCCGGAGCACGAACCGGACTCTCTTCCTTCACAGCGGCGCCTCCTTGGCCTTCCACGCTCCGCATCCTGTCAGGATCCTCTGGCTGAAAACGCAACGGCAACTGGCGGCGCGCCGGCGATCCGAACGGAATCGCCAGGCCGCGCCGCAACACTCTGGCGACGGACGCATCGGTCACGCATGCGCCCCAACACCCTCAGCCGAGGAAGGTGTCCTCCAGCGTATAGCCGGAATAGAAGGTCAACTGCTCGGGCAGGTTGCGGAAGCCCTGCACCGGCTTCCGCATCGCATAGGCCTGGGTGCGCTTGACCAGGAAGGTGACCGGCACTTGCTCGATCAGGATCCGCTGCACCTGGTCGTAGATCTCCTTGCGTTTGGCCATGTCGAACTCCGCGCGGCCGGCGGCGAAGAGGCGGGTCAGCTCCGGAATGTTCATGTTCGCGCTGCGGCCCGAAGCCGGGGAGAGCGAACCGTCCATCACCGAGGAGAAGCCGTCCACATCCGGGCTGTCCGCTGTCGTGCCGTTCACCGCCAGGTCGTACTGGCCGCGCACCGCGCGGGTGACGAAGCCGGCCCAGTCCGGCAGGGCAAGCTGCGCCTGGATGCCGATGGCGGCCAGGTTCTGCTGCACCACTTCGGCGGTCGATTTGTGCATGCCGTTGGTCACGTTGGACAGCAGGTTGCAGGAGAAGCCGTTGGCATGGCCCGCCTCGGCCAACAGCGCCTTCGCGCGGGCCGGGTCATAGGTCCAGCCATTCGCCAGCTCGTCATTGTAGAAGGGGCTGTTCCGCGGCAACGGCAGCCCGCCGACCACCTCGGCATGCCCGTAAAAGGCGGCCTTGCGCACGTCGTCGCGCTGGACGCAGAGCGCCACCGCCCGGCGCACCCGGGGATCGGCGAAGGGCTGACCCTGACGGCCATTGAAGATGAGGTGCATGAACGGCCCGAAGGTGCTGTCCATCTTCAGGGCGTCATTGGCCTGCAGCGTGTCGATGGACTGCCAGGGCACATACTCGATCAGGTCCAGATCGCCCGTCTGCAGCGCGGCGACACGCGCATTCTCGTCGGCATAGACGATCATGTTCAGCCGCCTCAGCTTCGGCAGGCCGGGGCGATAAAAGCGGGACCAGGGCTCGAGCCGGACGGCGACGCCGCGCTCGTTCTCGACGATCCGGAACGGCCCCGCGCCGATGGCATCCGGGCCGGGGCCGCTGTCGCGATAGACGATCGGCGCCTGCGGCAGGGCCAGCCAGTTGGGTAGCGTCGCGACGGGCTGGCTCGTGACCAGGTGCACCGTCTTATCGTCCGGCGTTTGGATGTCGGCGATGCTTTGGAAGTTCGTGCGCAGATAGGCGGTCGAACGCTCGCCGGCGATCGTCTGGATCGTGTACTTCACATCGGCAGAGGTGACCTTCTCGCCATTGTGGAAATAGGCGTCGCGCAAGCGGAAGCGCCAGCCGGTCGGCGTGGCTTCCCAGGCCTCGGCCAGCTCGCCGCGGAGCTGCCCGTCGGGGGCGTACGACAGCAGGCCGCGACGATGCTGGATGTTCACCGTCGCCGCCGCCGTGCCGGCGTGTTGCCAGGGGTTGAAGGTCGGCGGATAGAGCTGCAGCCCGTAGCGCAGCTCAGTGGCCTGGGCGCGGGCGGCACGGGTTCCGATCGCCGAGATCAGCGGTAGGCCGGCGGCACCGGCCATCAGGGTACGGCGGGTCAGGCTCATGAGCGTGTCTCCATCTTGCCAAGGCTGTTGCGGGATCGGGCGAAGCGGCCCAAGGCGAAAGGCGTGGGATCAACGATCGGACGATCGCCGGTAACGAGGTCGGCCAACAGCCGGCCGGCACCCGGGCCGATACCGAAGCCATGGCCGGAAAGCCCCGTGGCGATATGAAAGCCGGGCAGAGCCTCGACTGCGGACAGCACGGGTACTGCATCCGGCGTCGCGTCGATCAGCCCGGCCCAGCGCTCCTGCACTGCGACGCCGCGGAAGGCCGGCAGCGCCCGGGAGAGATTCTCCATGCCCTCGCGCAGCAGCGGCGCGGTCGGCACGGGGTCGAGCACGCGGACCTCCTCGAACGGCGTCGTCTCGTCGAGCCTCCAGCGCCGCTTCATGCGCCACTCCTCGATGAAGCGGCGTCCGACGCGCAGCCGCAATTCGCGGAAGGAGGTGCGCAGCGTCGGCAGGAAGTCGCCGAACAGGCGGAAGCTGTCCGGCACGATCTCGGCGACCGAGGCATTGCGCCGGGAGACGGTGAAGCCGCCATCCTGCCGCCGCCGGAAGGAGAAATCGCTGGCCCCGACCGCACAATCGGCCGGGCCATCGACCGGTGCGGTGCGCAGGACGGAACTGAGCAGCTTGAGCTGCGGCAGATCGATGCCGAGGCTGCCGCAGAACAGGCGCGACCAGGCGCCGCCCGCCAGCACCACCGCCTCACAGGCGATGCTGCCCCGTTCCGTCACCACGCCCGAAACGCGGCCGGCTGTCTTCTCGATGCCGCGCACCGCGCAATGACCGAGGATATGCGCACCGCCCCGCCGCGCTGCGCGGGCCATGGCGGGCACCGCCTTCTCCGGCTCGGCGCAGCAGTCGGAGGGGGTGTGGAGCGCACCGGCGAAGCGCCTGACCGAGCCCTTGATGACATCCGCGGCGCCCGCCGTGTCCAGCAGGCGCGTGTCGATCTGCCAGGCCCGCGCGTGTTCGAGCCACATCGCGGCTTCCTGCAACTCGCGATCGGTGTCGAAGGCCCAGACCGTGCCCGCCTGGCGGAAGCCGATATCGGCCTCGATCCGCTTCTCCATCCCACGCCAGAGCTTCAGGCTCTCGATACCCAGGCCGATCTCATCGGGCTGGCGCCCCATCACGCGCACCCAGCCCCAGTTTCGGCTGGATTGTTCCGCCGCGATGCGCCCCTTCTCGCAGACCGCGACCGAGACGCCCTTGTCGAGCAGCGCAAGCGCCGTACTGATGCCGGCGATGCCACCCCCGATCACCACGACATCCGCCCGCGCGGGTAACACCTCGTCGTATTCGGCGGTCTCGAGATGGGCGAGCATGTCACACAGGTCCGTCGGTGTCGGGATCGGCACGCAGCGCCGCATCCTCGGCGCGCAGGCATGCCACGCGATGCTGCGGTCCGGCCGCGGCAAGGGCCGGGATGGTCGCGGCACAGGCCTCGACCGCCCAGGCGCAGCGCGTGCGGAAGACGCAACCGCTCGGCGGGTTGGCCGGGCTCGGCGGATCGCCGCGCAGCAGGATGCGACGGCGCCGGCGGGCGGGATCGATGTTCGGCGCGGCCGAGAGCAGCGCGCGCGTATAGGGATGGCGCGGGTGCTCGAACACCGCCGCTGCCGGGCCTTCCTCCATGACGCGGCCGAGATAGAGCACCACCACGCGGTCGCAGAGGCTGCGCACCACCGGCAGGTCGTGACTGATGAACAGCATCGCGAGACCCAGCCGCGCCCGAAGGTCGGCCAGAAGGGTGAGGACCTGGGCCTGCACCGAGACATCGAGCGCCGAGACCGGCTCGTCGGCCACCAGGAATTCCGGCCCGACGGCAAGCGCGCGGGCGATGCCGATGCGCTGGCGTTGCCCGCCCGAGAATTCGTGCGGGTAGCGGTCGGCATGCGCGGTCGGCAACCCGACCTGCGCCAGTAGCGCGGCAACCCGGTCGGCGATCTGGGCCGGCTTCGCGAGGTCATGCGCCAGCAGACCGTCGGCGATCTGGGCGCCGATGCGTCGCCGCGGATCCAGGCTCGAATAGGGATCCTGGAAGACGAGTTGCATGCGTTGGCGAAGGCGGCGCGCCTCCTTCCCCCGCAGCGTCGCGATATCGACCCCGTCGAGCCTCACGCTGCCGGCGCTGGCCGGCGTCAGCCCGAGCATGACCCGGCCCATGGTGCTCTTGCCCGACCCGCTTTCGCCGACTAGGCCCACCGCCTCGCCACGCGCGACGGCAAGCGTCACGTCGTTCAACGCCCGCACCGGCCGTGCGCCGAGGCCGAGCACCCCCCCGCCCCCGAAGCGCTTGGAAAGATTTACCGCTTCGATCAGCGCGGTCATGCCGTCACCGCCTGCGGCCCGGGCGTCGCGGACAGGTCCCGCCAGCGCAGGCATCGCGTGACCCGGTCAGGCCCGGCCTCCTCGAGCGCCGGATGCGTCGCCTCGCAGGAAACATGGCGATGATCGCAGCGTGGCGCGAAGGCGCAGCCCGGCGGAAGGTGCTGCGGCAGGGGCACGGTCCCCGGGATCGCCTGCGGCAGGGAACCATCCTCGGGCGGGGCGCTGCGCAGCAGCGCAGCCGTGTAGGGATGCAGCGGCCGGGCGAAGATGGCCGCGACCGGCCCCTGTTCCACCACTTCGCCGGCATACATCACCACCACGCGGTCGGCGATCTCGGCGACGACGGGCAGGGCATGGGTGATGAAGACCACACCCATCCCTTCCTCCGCCTTCAGGCTCGCCATCAGCTCCAGCACCTGGGCCTGGATGGTGACGTCGAGCGCGGTGGTCGGCTCATCCGCGATCAGCAGCTTCGGACGGTTGGCGATCGCCATCGCGATCATCGCGCGCTGGCGCATGCCACCCGACAATTCATGCGGGAAGCTGCGCGCGCGCCGCGCCGCATCGGGGATGCCGACCTTGGCCAGCAGCTCCACGGCCTCCCGCCAGGCCTGCCGGCGGGAGACGCGCCGATGCACCAGGACCGCCTCGGCGATCTGGTCTCCGATGCGGTGCACCGGGTTCAGGCTCGACATGGGGTCCTGGAAGATCATGGCGATGTCCGCGCCACGCAGATGCCGCAGCGCCGGTTCATCCAGCCGCAGCAGGTCGCGCTGGTCGAACAGCGCCGCGCCGGCCGCCGGCCGCGCGATCAGCGGCAGCAGGCCGAGCACGGCCAGGCCCGTCAACGACTTGCCCGAGCCGCTTTCTCCCACGATGGCCAGCGTCTCGCCCGGCGCCACCTCCCAGGAGACGCCGCGCACCGGCCGCAGCTCGGCGCCCTTGGCATCGATCGCGACCTCCAGGTCGCGCACGGCCAGGGAGGCACCCCTGGCCGCCAAGGAGATCCCAGCGGGCAGCGGCGGCAGCAGCCAGCGCAGGCGGCGCGGCACAGCGCCATGCGGATCGACCGCATTGCGGATCGCATCGCAGAGCGCGTTCATCGACAGCACGGTGACCGTCAGGGCGACGCAGGGCCAGAGCAGCGGCAGCGGCGTCTGTGCCATGGTGGACCGCGCGGCGCCGATCATGAGCCCCCAGGATGGTGCCGGCGGCACCACGCCGAGGCCGAGGAAGCTGAGCCCCGATTCCAGCACCACCGCCGAGGCCATGGCGAGCGAGAACTGCACCATCACCGGGCCGCTGATGTTGGGCAGCACGGTGCGCAGCATGATGCGCCCCGGACCGATGCCGAGCGCGCGCTGCGCCTCGACATACTCCTGATGCCTCACGCTCAGCACGCCCGCATAGGCCACGCGCACGAAGCCCGGCATGTAGACCAGCGCGATCACCGGAATGAGCGTGGAGGCCCCGGGTCCGAGCAGCGTCACCACCAGCAGCGCCAGCAGCAGGGGCGGGAAGCACAGCACGATATCGGCGAGGCGGATGGTGACGAGGTCGACCGCTCCGCCCAGGAAGCCGCCCAGCACGCCGAGGCTGGTCCCCACCAGGCAGGCGATGACGGCCGAGAACAGCGCCACGGTCAGCGAGGATCGCGCGCCCCACAGCAGCCGCGAGAGGATGTCGCGCCCCACCTCATCCTGGCCCAGCCAATGGCCCCAGGACGGGCCGCTCAGGCGATGCGGCACGTCGATCCGCACCGGATCCGGCAGGCCGAGCCACGGCACGATGAGCGCGACGAGAGCGATCAGTCCGACCGCAATGACAGGCAATGGGCTGATGCGCCTCATGCCCGGCGGACCCGCGGATCGAGGATGCCGTAGATCAGGTCCATCGCCAGGTTCAGCGCCACGAACAGGACCGAGATGATCAGCACCACTCCCTGCACCATCGGGTAGTCGCGCGCATTGACGGAATCGACCAGCAGTCCGGACAGGCCAGGATAGTTGAACACGTATTCGACGAGCACCGTGCCGCCCAGCAGCGTGCCGAGATGCAGCGCCAGCACGGTGACGACCGGGATCAACGCATTGCGCAGCACATGGCGCAGCACCACGCGCGGCGGCGCCGCTCCCTTGGCGCGCGCGGTGCGGACATGGTCGCGGGTGATCACGTCGATCACCGAGGCCCGCGTCATGCTCAGCAGTACCGGCGCGAGGCTGGAGGCAATGGTCAGGGACGGCATGACGAGTTGCGCGAAATGCCGCGCCGGGTCGCGTGCCAAGGGCGTGTAGCCGCCGGCCGGCAGCCATTCCAGCCACTGCGCCACGATGAGCACCAGCAGCGTGCCCACCACGAAGACCGGCACGGCGAGCGACAGGCCGGAGCCCGCCATGATCAGGCGGTCCAGCCAGCCCCCGCGTCGCAGCGCCGCCAGCAGCCCGAGCGGCACGCCAATGAGGATGGAGAACAGCCCGGCAATGCCGATCAATTCCAGCGTGCGCGGCAGGCGCGTAAACACCTCTCGCGCAACCGAGGCCTGGTCGGTCAACGAGACGCCAAGATCCCCCTTCAGCATGCCACGCATGCTGTCGCGATACTGCTCCCAGATGGGCTTCTCGAGGCCGAGTTGGTCGCGCAGTTCCGCGATGATAGCGGCGTCCGGCGAAACGCCACCCTGGCTCAGCATGATCTCGGCGGGATCGCCGGGCACCAGGCGGATGGCCAGGAAGACAATGCTGGCGACGATCCAGACCAGGACCAGCGCGACACCGATTCGCCGAATGACCCACATCACGGTCAGCCTTCGGGTGGGGCCTGCGGGTAGACACGGCGCGCGGCCTCGGCAGTCAGGCGGCCTTCGGCGACGTCGCGCGCGACCCGTTCGGGCGCGCGCGCCGCCGGCGGTCCATAGCCACCGCCGCCGGCGGTGACGATCGCCAGCTCGTCGCCGGCCTCGAGCAGCACGACGCCGTTGACGAAGCGGCGCTGGCCGGCATCGAAGCCTGCGCGCCCGCCTTCCAGCCCGCCTTCCAGCCCCCAGGGCGAGGTGCGCAGGCGCGAACCGTCCACACGCAGTCGGCAGGACCGTTCCGCGCGATAGACGCGACGCAGCCCCATGCCACCGCTATGCGCGCCCGCCCCACCCGAGCCATTGACCAGCTCGTAGCGCATGAGGGTGAGCGGGTATTCGTTCTCCAACGCCTCGACCGGGAGGTTGGAGGTATTGGTCATATGGACCTGGACGCCATGCAGGCCGTCCTTGGCCGCGCGGGCGCCGGACCCGCCGCCGATGGTCTCGAGGTAGATCCAGGGCGAGCCGTCGTCGTTGGTGCCGGCGAAGTGGGCGACCGTATTGGCGCCGTTGGTCGCGGCGATCACGCGATCCGGTACGGCCGGCGCAAGCGCGCCGAAGACGAGGTCCACCACGCGCTGGCAGGTGCTGCACCGTCCGTTCACCGCGGCGGGGTAGCTGCAATTGACCACGCTGCCCTCGGTCGCGGTGACGCTGATCGGCCGGGCGAGGCCGGCATTGGGCAGCACGGAGGGATCCACCAGGCATTTCACCGCGTAGTAGACGGTGGCGAGCAGCGCCGTATGCGTCATGTTCAGCCCGGCGCGGACCTGCGGCGGCGCGTCGAAATCCAGATGCATCGTGTCACCGGCCACGGTGATCTCGCAAGTGAAGGGCAGTTCGGTGTCGATCTCGGGGTTCTCATAGACATCGGCGAAGCGGTAGGTGCCGTCCGGGATCGCGGCGATGCCGGCGCGCATCTTGCGCTCGGCATAATCCTGCAGCGCGTCGCCCGCTGCGAGCACCACGTCGCGTCCGTATTTCGCGCAGAGCGCCTGCATGCGCAGCACGCCCAGCCGGTTCGCGGCCATCTGCGCGCGCAGGTCGGACAGGCGTTCACGCGGCACCTGGCAGTTCAGCAGGATCAGCTCCTGCACGTCCTTCTGCAGCTCTCCCGCGCGGTAGAGGCGGATCGGCGGGATGCGCAACCCTTCCTGGAAGATGTGCGCGTGGCCTCGATCGGCGAAGTCGGAGTGATGCGCGGTGTTCACCGCCCAGGCGACGACGACGCCATCGGTGAAGATCGGCTCGGCCAGCACGAAGTCGGGCAGGTGCGTGCCGCCGCCCTCATAGGCGTCGTTGCCGATGAAGACGTCGCCCGGGCTCATCTCCTCGACCGGATGGCGCTTCAGGATATGCGGCAGCATGTCGATGAAGCTGCCGAGATGCATCGGAATGTGCTCGGCCTGGCAGAGCGTCGCGCCGGAGGGATCGAACAGCGCGGTGGAACAGTCGCGACGTTCCTTGATGTTGGTCGAGTGGCTGGCGCGCACCAGCGCCTCGCCCATCTCCTCGGTGATCGAGGACAGGGCGGAGCCGATCACCTCGACGGTGATCGGATCGACCTGGACGCGGTCGCGCTGCAGGGTCGCGCTCATGCCGGGAACTCCAGGATCAGATTGAGATAGGGTTCGACGCGGGCGGTCATGCCGGGCAGCAGGACGGTGGTCGCATCCATCTGCTCGACGATGGCGGGGCCGGCGAAGCGGTTACCGGCGCGCAGCGCCTCGCGGTCATAGATCGGACAGGTCACCCAGCCGCCGGATTCGGGGATCCAGACCTCGCGCTCCCCGATGCGGGCGTGAGAGGCGTCGGGGCCGGCATCAGGCTGCGGCGTAAAATTCGCCTTGGAGACAAGGCCGGTCGCCTCCAGCCGGAAGGTGACCAATTGCACCGTGCCCTCGGAGTCGACGAAGCCGTATTGGCGGCGATGCGCTTCGGCGAAACCCTGGGCCAGCGCCTTCAGGCTTTCCGGGGTCACCGGCCCGGGCGGCAGTTCGACCGCAAGTTCGTAGTTCTGCCCGGCATAACGCATATCGACCGTGCGTAGGGTGGCGCGGCGATCGGCGGGAATATGCTCCTCCTCGAACCACGCCTCGGCGCGGGCGAGGAGGTCGGCGAATGCCTCTTCGACCGTCGGTGCGGCCGCATCCTCCAGCAAAGTCAGGCGGGTCGCGGCGAAATCCGCGCGCAGGTCGGTCAGCAGCAGGCCCATGGCGCAGAGGATGCCCGGGTTGCGTGGCACCAGGATGCGGCGGATCTCGAGCTCCCGCGCGAGCCGGGCGGCATGCAGCGGACCCGCGCCGCCGAAGGCGACCAGCGTGTAGTCGCGCGGATCATGGCCGCGCTGCACCGAGATGACGCGGATCGCACGCGCCATATTCGCGGTGACAACCGAGATGATGCCCTGCGCCGTCTCCATCAGCCCGAGGCCGAGCTGGTCTGCAAGATGCCCGATCGCTTCTTTCGCGAGGTCCTGCCGCACCGCCATGCGCCCGCCCAGCAGATGCGTGGGGTTCAGCGTCTGCAGCACGACATTCGCATCGGTCGTGGCCGGTTCGGTATTGCCCTTGTCGTAGCAGACCGGGCCGGGGAAGGCGCCGGCGCTGCGCGGGCCGACCTTCAGCAGCCCGCCAGAATCGACATAGGCGATGGACCCGCCACCGGCGCCGACCGTGTGGATGTCGAGCATCGGCGCCTTGATCGGGTAGCCATGCACGATCGCCTCGCCGGTCAGGCGGCACTGGCCGTCCTTGAGCAGAGCGACATCGGTGCTGGTGCCGCCCATATCGAAGGTGATGAGGTCGCCGATGCCGACCATGCGGCCGATTTCCTGCGCCGCGACGACGCCGGTGGACGGGCCGGAGAGCACGGTGCGGACCGGCAGCCGCGCCGCCTGATCGAAGCCGATCACGCCGCCATTGGACTGCGTCAGATGCGGCGTCGTCGTGATGCCGAGCTCGTTCAGCCGGTCGGCGAGGCGGCGGATATAGCCCTGCATCACCGGACCGAGATAGGCGTTCACCACGACCGTCGAGACACGCTCGAATTCGCGGAACTCCGGCGCGACCTCGTGACTCGCGCTGATGAAGGCCTCGGGGAATTCCTCGGCGACGATGCGCCGCGCGATGGCCTCGTGCTCGGGTGCGACGAAGCTGTAGAGGAAGCCGATCGCCACCGCCTGCACGCCCGCGGCCTTAAGCCGGCGCGCCGCGTCGCGCAGCGCCGGCTCGTCCAGCGGCACGGCGACGGAGCCGTCATGGCGGATGCGCTCCGCGACCTCGATGCGGCAATCGCGGGCGACCAGGACATCCGGCTTGTCGGCCTGCATGTCGTAGAGCTCGGGGCGCTTCTGGCGGCCGATCTCGAGCAGGTCGCGAAAGCCGTCGGTGGTGATCAGGCCGGTCGGCACGCCGCGGTGCTGGATCAGCGCATTGGTGCCGACCGTCGTGCCATGGCCGAAATAGCCGACGGCGGACGGCGCGGCGCCGACATTGGACGTTCCTTCCTGCACCCCCTGCGAGATCCCGCGGGAAGGATCGTCGGGCGTCGAGGAGACCTTCCAAACGGCGACCTGGCCGCTCTCCTCGTCGAACAGGCAGATGTCGCAGAAGGTTCCGCCGGAATCGACGCCAATTCGCCAAGCCATCTCGACACCCCACGATCGGTTCAATATCTCACTGAATGAGCAATTTCTGATCAATCAGATTGAAATCTCATCACAATCCAATTGATCGAGCTGCGAACGCTCATGATCTTGGCAAGGAGATCATGTATGCATCGCGTATGCAAGATGCGCATCTCAAGCTCCGCTGTCGCCGGAGGCGTCTGCCAGGACGTTCGCGACGCCGTCTTGAACGGATCCTGCGCCGCGATGCCGCGCTGCGGACGGTGTGGTCGCACCGACAGGTGGGAGAATTCGGTTGGGGCAGCAGATCGCCCACCCTGCGCTCATCCAGGCGGAGTTCGGCCCGGCCGTCAGTGCACCTGCGGCGCCCCACGCCCGCAGCCGAACTGCGTGAAGGCGTCGATCAGGTCCCGCCTGGCGGGCGGCGGATCGCCGGCCCGGTAGATAGCAAGCACGGTGCGCAACCGCGCGAGCTGGCGTGGAATGCCGCCGACGGCGATCGAGAACGCCGCCGGTCGCGCCGGCGCGCGAATCTCACATCAGGCCTCGCCATAGTGGATGCGCCGATAGGGCCGCGACACCACGGTGTCATCGCTCCGCACGTCCCATAGCGTGGCGCTGTTGGCCTGCTGATGCTCACGGAATAGCTGGCTCATCTGCCCGGCGCAGCTCACAGTCGCACTGCGCAGGCCGAAGCCCGTGGCTACGGCCGCAAGATCACCTCGGCCGTGGATGACGGTTTCCGGACTTAGGCCGTTGGCGCGGAATTTGTGGATCTCGGCACCGTAGCCACCGTCATTGACGATCGAGATCAGCATATTGATGCCCTGGCGCCGGATCGTCTCCAGCTCCTGTATGTGCATCAGGACGCTGCCGTCGCCTTCGATAAGCCAGACCTTCCCGTCCCGCCGCGAAGCTGCGATGCCAATCGCGGCCGGCAGGCCGGACCCGATCGCACCGAAGTCAGCGACGACATGATAGCGCTCCGCCGCGCGCCCCTTCAGATGCGTGAGCGCGATTCCGAAATAGTGACCCGCGCCAATCACGACGTCCCAGTCCTTCGGCACGATCTCATCCAGCTCCATCAGCGCCTTGCGTGGATCGACCGTGCCGGGCGCAATCGTGAACTCCTTGCGGTCCGGCACGTCAGCGGCGATCGCCTCGGCCGTGCCAGGCGTGCGGAAGCCTGCGCGCTTCACGCCACGCTGGCGCAACGCGGCGGTGATCGCCTCGGCACCCGCGCGGGCGTCGGCACGGATATGGAGGTCGGCCGTCCGCAAACCTTGCCACAGACCACGTGGATTGATGTCGATCTGGACGGCCTGCGCGCCGGGATAGAGGTAGCCGCTTTCGGTCGTATAGGCGCCGAGCCCGACGCCGGCCCCGATCACCAGATCGGCCTCGGCGAAGCGTTCGCGCGCGAAATCCGACGCATAGGCCCCGGCGATGTCGAGCGCATAAGGATTTCCGGTGAACATACCCTTGCCGAGCAGCGACGTCGCGAGCAACGCGCCCGACTGTTCGGCCAGCGCTTCCAGCGCGTCCCTGGCCTGGGAGAACTTCGCACCACGGCCGCCGATGATGATCGGGCGTTCGGCGCTGGCGATCATGTCAGCCACGCGCTCGACCAGCGCAGGGTCCGCGGCGGGGCGCTGGCGCGTCGGCAGCGTATCGGCCGAAGGCGAGTAATCCGCCATGAATGGAAATGGCTGCTTCTGCAGATCCATCGGCACGCCGAGCACCACCGGGCGCATTTCCAGCGCCGCGACGTGGAAGGCCTCCCGGATGTTGTCGAGCACGCGATCGATCGAGCGCACCGGGATGTAGTGTGCCCCTGTGCCAAGCGTCAGCGGCCCCAGGTCGATTTGCTGGATGTACCAGGGCGAGGCGATCGGCGAATCACCCGCGAAGACGACGATCGGCACCTGAGCACGCGCCGCGATGGTCAGCGCCGTCATGATCTGCGTGAAGCCTGGCCCGCAGGTGGTCGAGGCGACGCCGACCTTGCCGGTGGCGCGCGCATAACCATCCGCCATCGCGACGGCGCAGTGCTCGTGCCGGGCATGGACGACCTGCATGCCCGGCAGGCGCGACATCGCCTCCGACCAGTACATGTTCGCGTCGCCCATCAACGTAAACAGCACCTCGCAGCCTTCCGCCTGGAAGGCCTGGGCCATAACGTCGCTGACCTTCAGTTTCGACATCCCATCAATCCTTCTTCTTGAACAGGCCGCGAAACCAGGCCTTGACGATGCGCCACAGCAGGCCGGCGGCACTGAGTTCCGGCCCGGCAACGGGTGTTGCCGGCGGTACGGTTGGTGCGGCGGGAGGCGCAGAGGCGGTTGTCGCTTCGTCCGTCACCGGAGGCGTGGCGCCCTGCCGTTCCATCACCAGGCGCGCGATGTTCTCCGAGAACTCGGCCAACAAGGCGCGGGCGACATGCACGCCGCCGGCATTGGCAAAGGTCTCGAGCGGCCCGGTGACCGTGAAGGATCCATCTACCGTCAGCACCGTCTCCTCGCCCTCGGCGACGGCCTCCAGCGTGCCATTCGACATCGCACGCGATGCCCCGCGCTGGTCGATCCCGCGCCCTTCGATCACGCAGCGATGCACTACATGGTCGAAGGTCAGGTTCGCTTCGCCTCGGAACACCGCGGCCGTCGGGCCGAAGCGCACGCGGATGGAGCCGCGCCAGGTCCCATCCCCTTCATCCGGCGCAAGCTGCGCGCCGGGGATACAGGATGCGACCAGCGCGGGATCGCTCAACAACGGCCACACATCCGTGAGTGGCGCGCGGATGCGAGTCTTTTCGCTGATTTCCATGGATGTTCGACTACTCGATGCTGATGTTGGCCTCGGCGACCAGTGCACGCCAGCGGGCCAGTTCCTGCTCACCATGCGCGGCAAGCGTCGCGGCATCGCCCGGCGTGACCTCGAAGCCCAGCTCCGCCAACCTGCTGACGACCACAGGCGCGGCCAGGGCGTCGAGCGTCGCCGCGCCAACGCGCTCCACGACGTCCTGCGGAATGCCGGCGGGGCCATACAGGGCCATCCAGGCGCTGATGTCGTAGCCGGCGAGGCCGCTTTCCTGCATGGTCGATATCTCGGGCAGCATGGCGGACCGCCGCGCGGTCGTCACGGCGAGCGGCCGTATCGCGCCGCTGCGAACCAGCGGCAGCCCCACCGTCATGTCCACGAACACCATCGAGATGCGCCCGGCGACGACATCGCTCATCGTCGGCGGCGAGCCGCGATACGGCACTTCCAGGATGTCGATGCCGTTGCCGCGTGCGAAGCTGCGCCCGGCGGCAATATAGAGCGCCGACCACTGGCCATAGGTCAGTCCACCGGGTCGCGACCGCGCCAACGCCACCAGTTCCTGCACCGACCGCGCGGGCACGTCCGGGTTCGTCGCGAGGATCAACGGAAAGACGCCGACCCGCGCGATCGGCGTGAAGTCGCGGATCGGGTCATAGGGCAGGTTGCGCACCAGTGCCGGCGTGATCGCTTGCGTGGTGCCCGTCGTCATGAACAAAGTGTAGCCGTCCGGGCGCGTCCGTGCCGCCGCCTGCGCCCCGATGATGCCGTTGGCGCCGCCGCGGTTGTCGATCACGACCGGCTGGCCGAGGCGCCGGCCGATCTGCTCGGCCAGGATGCGCGCCACCCCGTCGGTGCCGCCGCCCGCGGCAAGCGGCACGATCATGGTGATCGGCCGATCCGGATACTGCGCGCGCGCCTGGCCGATTGGCCAGATGAGCGCGAATGCAAGAACGGCGAGTGCCCGCCTCATGACGTCGTCCCTTCCTTGTTGCTTGCGGCCCGAGAGCCGTTCCTTGACGAGATCTTGCGTGCAGAGCCGCTATTCGAGGCGGATGCCGTTCTCGCGGATCACGCGCCCGTATTCCTCCGCCTGGGCACGCAGCGTGTCGCGCAAGTGCTCGCCACCCTGCACGCGCACGATGGCGCCAAGGCCGTTGACCCGCTCGACGACGGCAGGGTCCTGCATGGCGGCAAGGAACTCGCGTTCCTGCCGATCACGGATCTCGGCCGGCGTGCGCCCCTGCGTCAGGACGCCCTGCCAGCTGCCCACCTCGGGCATCGGCCAGCCGAGTTCCGCGAAGGTAGGCATGTCGGGCATGGACGCGACACGGGACGCGCCAGACACGGCGAGACCGCGCAGCGCGCCGGATTCCAGGAACGGCTTCATCACATCGATGGTGCTCGCCGTCATCGCGACCTCACCCGACACCGCGGCAGCGATCGACGGGCCGCTGCCGCGATAGGGCACCTGCGTCGCGCCCGGCGCACCCCAGGCCTTGGTCAGTACGACGCTGGCCAGATGCGTCAGCGCGCCCGCGCCGGAATTCGACGCCGTCAGCCGATCCGGCGACTCGCGTGCGAAGGCGACGAGCTCCTGTGCGGTCCGCACCGGCAGCGATGGATGGACCGCAACCACATACGGCGTGAAGGTCAGCATCGTCACTGCCAACAGGTCGGTCGCGACGTTGAACGGAAAGTTGGGCAACAGGTTGGGTCCGACCGCCAGCGCGCCGATGTCCAGCAGCAACATGGTACGGCCATCCGGCGCGCTGCGCGCGACGGCATCCGCGCCGATGCTGGCACCGGCGCCTGGGCGGTTCTCGACGATCATCGTGCGTCCGGTCGCCTTGTTGACGCTCGTGACCACGAGGCGGGCCAGGATGTCGCTGGTACCACCGGGGCCGAACGGCACGACCACCCGTTCATGCTGGTTGGACTGTGCCTGCGCGCGGCCCGACGCCATGGCCATGCCGATCGCCGCGAGTGATCGCCGCGCGACACGTCCTGACGATTCCTGTCCCCTATTCATTGCTTTGTCCTTATCGGCTGAACGGTAGCTGCGTTCGGAAACCGGTACCGTCAGACAGCCGGCTGCGCGGCGACGAGACGGCTCTGCGGCGCCGGGTTGAGGGTCCGGAACGGCGTGGTGACGCGATGTTCAACCGGTAGCTGCTGCGGCATCGGCGGGAGCTCGGCCAATGACGCCTCGGCGAACAGCGCCGCCTTCACGGCTTGCGCACCGCGGCTCAGCGGGCGTTCCCGCGCATTCGCCAACATCCACGGCCGCTCGATGCGTGGCGTGGTGAGCTCACGCACCCACAGCAGGCCGGCCGCGACTTCCGACGCGACCATCCGACGCGGCAGGACCGCGTGCCCAGCGCCACGCATCAGCAGTTCCTTGGCAATCTGGTCGGAATCAACGTCCCAGACGATGTTGAGCCGCACCCCACAGGCCCGCGCGGCGGCCTCCATCGCTTCACGCACAGGGTCGTGCGCCCGCGGCAGGATGAGCGGCAGCGCCGCGACGGCACGGAAGCCATCATCGTGCAGAGGACTGCCTCTCCCCGCCAGGCACAGTGCTTGCCGCAGCAACATGGTGGCCTGGATATGCATGCCCGTCTGCCGGTGTGCGCCGAGGATGGCGATGTCGATCCGCCCGGCCAGCAGCCATTCCTCGAGAATCGCGGCGTTGGCCGCCTCCATCATCGTGATGGCCAGGCCGGGATGGTCGCGGCGGGTGCGCAGCAGGGCGCCCGGCATCAGCGATTGGGCGATCGAGGCGGGCAGCCCGATGCGGACCTCGCCTTCGATCGCGGCGTTCGGCGTGGCGAGGACTTGTTTGGCATCGCGGACCCGGTCGAGCAGATCGACCGCACGCTCGAACAGGATGCTGCCCTGACCGGTGAGGCTCACGCCGCGGCCATCGCGATGCAACAGCCGAACGCCGAGTTCCTGTTCCAGCAGGGTGACCTGCCGGCTGAGCGCCGGCTGCGTGACGTTCAGGCAGGTTGCCGCACGGCTGAAGCTGCCGAGTTCGGCAACATGCACGAAATACCGAAGCTGTTGCAGTTGCATCGTTTCCCCCGGCCACGGCTGCACCGGTTCATCCCGTGGCCATCAGATATCGCTTGCAACCATTCGCCAAATCGGAAGTATGAAATCATCTATTCAGTCTTCTTATAGATGGGCGCGGCATGAGACCGACACTGCGGCAACTGGAAGCCTTCGTCGGCGTCGCACGGCGCGGCACCTTCACCGCTGCGGCCGCCGAGATCGGTCTGTCCCAACCGGCGCTCAGCCAGGCGATCTCGCAACTCGAAAGCGGCGTCGGCACGCAGTTGATCCAGCGCAGCGCGCGCTCGGCCTATCTGACGCCGGACGGAGAGTTCCTGCTGCCGGCAGCCGAACGCATCCTGCATGAACTGGACAGCGTCGTGCGCGACCTGCGGGAGAGTGCCAAGACCCGGCGCAGCCGTCTGACGGTTGGCGCGATGCCTTCCCTCGCGGTCGGGCTGATGCCGCAGATCATGCGCCGCTTCGCGGCCGAGAACGGCCGGATCAACGTCGTCCTGGCGGATGCGCAGTCGGAGGCGCTCTACCGCCGGGTGGAGGAAGGCCAACTCGACTTCGCCTTCAGCAGCCGCCTGGCCGAGCGACCCGGAGTGTCCTTCGCCAGCCTGCTGCATGACCGGTTCAACCTCGTGGTCCCGCATGTGCATCCCCTGGCCGGACAGAAGTCGGTGCGCTGGAAGGATATCGAGGGGGAGCCCGTCATCGGCTTTGCCGGCGGCACCGGCACGCGGTCCGACCTCATGCGCGAACTCGCTCGCGCGGGCATCACGCTTCGGCCGGTGATGGAACTCGCCTTCTCCTCGACCATCCTCGGCATGGTCGAGGCGGGGCTCGGCGTGGCGGCGCTGACCTCACTCTCGCTGCCGCCGATCGCCCATCCGGGCTTCGCGGTGGTCCGGCTGATCGAACCGGTCATCGGCCGGGAGATCGGCATCGTCACCGCGACGCACCGGCCACGCAGCCCCGCGGCCGACGCCTTCATCCGGGTGGCCGAGGATTACGCAGCAACCTTTTCGGCCGAATCAGGGCTGCCCTGAGTCATCGTGCACCGGCACCGTGTAGTTCAGTGCCATGCGCCCGCCATCGCCGAACAGGGTCTCGCCGGTCACGTAGCTCGCCTCGTCGCTCGCCAGGAACAACACGAGGTTGGCGATCTCACGCGGATCCGCCATGCGGCCGAGCGGAATGCGTGACAGCATGCGATGCAACGCCTCCCGATCAGTGGCGAGGCCGGTGACCAGATCCGTCGCGACGGTCCCGGGCGCCACGGCATTCACGCGGATGCCGTGCGGCGCGAGCGCCAGCGCCATGCCGCGGGTCAGTTGTGCGACGCCGCCCTTGCTTGCGCCATAGGGCACCGAATTGGCGATGGCGAGCACGGCCGTGATCGAGGACATGTTCACGATCGCGCCGCCGCCGCCCTGCGCCACCATGCGGCGCGCCGCCGCCTGCCCGACCAGGAAGCTGCCCTTGAGGTTGACGCGGATGACGCGGTCGAAATCGGCTTCCTCAAGGTCGAGGAAATCGCCGAGATGGATAATGCCGGCATTCGATACCAGGATGTCGATCCCGCCCCACTGCGCGCAGGGTGGCATCGACGATGCGGTTCGCATCCGCCTTGTCACCGACATCCGCGGCGACGAAGCGGCAGGCCGGGCCGATCTCCCGCGCTGCCG
Source organism: Roseomonas sp. (assembly GCA_041914265.1). Lineage (GTDB taxonomy): Bacteria > Pseudomonadota > Alphaproteobacteria > Acetobacterales > Acetobacteraceae > Neoroseomonas. The sequence continues at coordinate 32,254 of JAYSDS010000017.1, read as the reverse complement.
CCTCGCCTTTCGACGCGTCGATGTCGGCAATGGTGACGCGCGCGCCTTCCTCGACGAAGCGGCGCGCGCAGGCGATGCCGATGCCGCCGGCAGCGCCGGTGATCAGGGCCGCCTTACCGGCGAGGCGCATGGGTCAGGGATGCCCGAGCAACGCCGTGCGGAAGCGCTGGCGGCAGAAGACAGCATCGAGGCTGCCCTGCACATCCGGCGCATCCTCCGGCCCGACCTTCAGCAGCACGAAGTTCAGGCCGGGGCGGCGCAGCAGCGCTGCACCCGCCGCGATGTCGGCCTCGACCTTCACCGTGCAAGTCGAGCCGAAGCCGGCGCCGCGGGCGATCGCTTCAAGATCGGCGCCCAGGCCGGTATGGCTCACTTGGTTGCCGGTCTCGGCGAACATGCCGTTGTCCACACACAGGATGGACAGGCTGGCTGGCGGCGTCGCCGCGATCGTGGCGAGCGCGCCGAGATTCATCAGCAGATCAGCATCGCCCACGAGACCGAGCACCTTGCGGTCCGGCCGCTGCATCGCGAGTCCATAGGCAACCATCGCGCCGGCGCCCATGGCGCCCGACATGGCGAAGGCATGGCTGCCGTCATTCGTCATGCTCCAGCAATCGCGCACGGTGCCGGCGAGCGCGGCGACGATGAGGAAGTCCTCATGCCGGCCGACGAGCTTCGGCACCGCATCCCTGCGGCGCAGCGGCCATTCCCGGTTCAGATTTACCTGTGCCATCACACTCGCTCTCATCGAGGGCGCGTCGGCGGGGACGCGCCGGTTTCGCGTCTACCAGAACCGCTTCGCGCCGATGAGGCGCTGGCCCATCAGCACGGCAATGGCACCGCCGGCGTAGTAGGCCTGATTGGCGGCGGCGCGGGCGGCGGGGATGATGTCGGCGGCGGTCTCGGCGCGGATGCAGTGCAGCCCCATCGCACCCAGCACCACCTGCGTCGCCTGGCCCATCGGGAACTGCCAAGGATTGCCCTCGCCGAACTCGCCGCGCATCGTCACCAAGGTCAGGAAAGGGAAGCGTCCACCGGAGATCAGCGACAGCATGTTGATGCAGTTGCCCGATCCGCTGCTTTGCATCAGGAGCACGCCGCGACCGCCGCCGAGATGGATGCCCGCCATCATGGCGACGCCTTCCTGCTCGGTGGTCAGCGGGATGGCGTGCATCTCGGGATCGGCGATGGCGCGGTCGATCAGCACGCGATGGCCGCCATCCGGCACATAGGCGACATGCGTGACACCGAATTCCTTGAGCAGGTCGTAGAGTTCCTCCTGCCAGGGACGGCTCGCGGTGCTCATCTGGGGTTCCGTGTTCATTCCGTCCATCCCGGTGTCAGTGGGCCTGCCGCAGCAGCATCAGGAAATCCTCCCGCGTTGTGGAACGGGGATTCCAACGGTCGTATCCGGCCGCGACGCAAAGATCCGCCATCTCCTCATAGACCGCGTCGCTAGCACCGATGTCGCGCAGGCGCGGCGGTACACCGAGGTCCCTGCACAGGCCCGTGATGGCTTCGACGGTGAGCAACGATGCGGCTTCATCGGGCATGATGTCGGTCGCGCTCAGCAAGGGTGCGAGTTGCGCATACCGCGCCACGGCGGCGGGGCGGTTGAACGCGGCCACAGCGGGCAGGCAAAGCGCGTTGGAAAGCCCGTGCGAGACGTGGAAGTAGGCTCCGACGAACCGCGCCAAGCAGTGCACGTTGCCGAGGCCAGTCTGGCCGAAGCACATGCCCGCCATGGCGGATCCCAGGAGCATGTCGAGGCCGGCCTTCTCATTGGTGCGGTCGGCTGCGAAGTCGCGGATGCTGCCGGCGATCAGGCCGATGGCACGCAGGTTGAGCGCATCCGTGAACGGCGTGGCGCCGCGCGAGATGAAGGATTCGAAGGCGTGGACGAAGGCATCGATACCCGAATGCACCGCCACATGTCGTGGCAATGTACGCAACGCCAACGGATCGAGGATGGCGATGCGCGCAGGATTCAGCGCCGCATGGCGGATGGACATCTTCAGGTTGCGCGTGGTGTCGGTGATGGTGCAGGAGCCCGACACTTCCGAGCCCGTGCCGGCCGTGGTCGGGATCGCGACCAGCGGCAGCGGCGGGGTGCGGAACACCTCGATGCCTTCATAGTCGTTGATGCGCCCGCCATTGGTCATGAGTATGCCGGCCGCCTTGCCGACATCGATCGTGCTGCCGCCGCCCAGGGCCAGGATCGCCGTGGCCTGGTGCGCCCTGCACTGCTCGAACGCCTTGGTCACCGTGGTGTCGCTGGGGTCTGGTTCGATCTCGGAGAAGACGGAATGGACGACTCCGGCCTGGTCGAGCATGTCAAGGATGCGGGCAAGGATTGGGCTTGAGCGCATCGCGGGATCGGCGGTGATGAAGACGCGCTTGCTGTTCAGCGTGTCAAACAGAGATGCGAGCTTCTCATGGGCACCAGCGCCGTAGTGGATTCTAGTGGGACAGAAGAAGCTGTGAAACATGGTGCTTACCCGCGAAGGATCAGTGGCAGCGGCGGCTGACGCCGGCTGATCGCAAGTGCGACGAGCCTTCGGAGCTTAGGCGGGACATCGTCAGAGACGCAGGCGTGGAAACGCTATATCGGATATTGCTGATAGTTTGGCCTCGAGCAGATGAACTACCTTCAAGAGTTCTGGTGCTGACGGCGGCCTGCTGATTCGTTGCCGACGCTGACGACGCTAGCGGTGGGGAACGCCTGCACCGGCTGCCGGGCCCGGGCGATCCGTTCGAGCGGCTGCGCGCTGTGGTGGACTTCGATACGTTCCACGCGGGCCGGAGGCGGCCACTCGGCGTGCGGGCCGGGCGCCACCTCCCGCCGCGGCGCAAGCCGACCGGCGTGCCGCTCCGTTCGCTGCTGCGCATCTCATGAGGCGGCGATCGCCACGGCCCCGGATCCCGCTGGCCCGTCGGCGCCGATGCCCGGCCAGGACGGCACGCCCGCGCGCCGGACCGCGGCCGCCGCGCAAGGAAGCAGCGCAGTTCAGCACCATCTTCCGGGGAGCGTCAGCAGTACCGAGTGGACTATCGATTGACCTGTTGTGCCCATTCGAATCCTGTCCACGCACCCTTCGCGCTACGTGCGTTCGGGGTAGGTGAACGCTGGGCGCGCTTTCAGGCTATCCACCGTCGCGCCAGGAAGCATCCAACGCTCTCGGTCACTGTTCCAGCGCAGGTCACTGACAGAAATGGCGATGTATCGCTCGCCAATTCCAAGGAATCCACCAACCGACAGTACCGCGATCGTCCCACCACCGGCCATGTCCACCATCAGGTCGTGAACCTCGCCGACGTTACGGCCCTCCTCATTGATGATGTTCGCACCGATCACTCTACTGGCACGGCGGGCGCTGGCGGCCGCCACGGGAGTGATGATCGTCTGCGTTGGCGGCGCAGCGGCGGGCGGTGCAGCCGGCGTCGGATTGGACGGGTTTTGGGCGAGGGCAAGCCCCGGCACGGCCAGCAGCGTCGCCGTCAGAATACCGCGCCTCATCGAAGAAGTGGCCATTGCGTTCCTTCCTTTCGATCCGCTTCGGATCTGCCTTGTGGAACGCATCACCGGGGCTGCGGTTACAGCTGAAGATCGCATAGCCGCCGAAAAGCACGGCGCCGCCCCCGGCACCCCAACTGCCGGAGCCACGTCACGTTCTTGCCCACGCCATCAAACGTCCAGGCTTGGTCGGCCAGCACGCTGGCAGTTCGTTAGTTGCTATGCCGCCCAGCCATCTCCGCCAGGACACGCCGCGCCGCACGACGGAGGAGCCATCCCGAGGGACCACGCACCTCCATGATTGCCCGTCGAACGGAGCGCAACTCGCTCTCGGCCTTGCTTCGGGCGAGCGACGCATCGAACGCTTGGCCACGCGCGATCTGTGCAGCCTCCAACAAGGACTCGATCTTCCGTGCCGTGTACGCTTCGGTGCCCTTCTCTTCGATCTCCTGCAGCCTTGATTGCATTGTGGCCAGGTCCCGCGTCAAACGTGCAATCTCAGCGTCCTTCTCTTCTGCCAGTGCAGCGGACACGTCCGCTGGCTGCGGCTTGCGCGGGCTGCCCCCACCGCGCGGAGAACGGGAGCGCCGCTTGCGGCCTGCGCGGCACGTCACCTCTCACCGGCCTTGCCGCAAGATGCGGCCATATGCGGCATGGCGAGCCACCTGCGACGCGCAATCCGCGTCGAAAGTTCCATGACTTTCCTCATCACTGCCTCCCGATTCGAGGACCTAGCGCGACGCTGAATCCGCGAGCCCCGCAAGGCCAGTACCTTCTTCGTGAGCCGCACACCCAGCGGCAGCGTCCGCACGAGGAAAGCGGCTTCAATTCCGGTTGGCGCTGCCATTCCTCGATTGCATCCGCGCTTCCGTCAGCGTGTCGAACACCTCGCCGTTCAACGGCTCGTCGCACTGCTTGCCATTGAAGCTCTCCACGCAGCCGTTCTCCCGCGGGCTCGCTTTCTCGATTAGCCCACGTCTCCCTCCCGTTGCGCCGCGCCAGGTCAGTGATGTCTGCCGTCAGTCCCGCCTCGTCCTCGGCAACGATCGCTTCACCGACGCCTTATTCGGCACCATCACCCTCGCCGCCATCCCCTGGCTTAGCCGCCAGTTCGAGCCTTGATGATATTGCGTCGCAATTGCATTTCTGTGATGTTAGGTGCCGTTGAGAGCGAGCTGCACCAGCCCGGATCGTGGATTCCCATGCGTAACGCTGAACGGCTGGACAAGTCGATCCTCGACGATGCCATCGTCGCATACTACGAGGACCTGAAGCGCGCCGTCAGGCGAAGTGGTGCGCCACAAGTTCACCCGTCCGATGTCGTTCACGACCTCTATGTTCAGTTGTCGCGCAACCCGGACCGGCTTGTGGAACGGAGTTCCCTGCGCGGCTTCCTCATCAAGGCGGCCGTCAATCTCGGGATTGATCGCGCGCGCCGAATCGCTTTCGAGAATCGCCTCTTTTCGCTGCTGGATGATCGGGCGCTGTCGGTTCCTGCTCCGTCGGCAGCGCGTCACGAGGGTGACGACGGTGAGAAGCGGATCAGGGCCATCAAAGCGGCGATCGCCGCCTTGCCGCCCCAGTGCCGGACCGTCTTCATTGCCTACCGGGTTGCTGGCATGAGCAAGGTCGAGATCGCCGACAGCCTCGGCATCCAGCGCCGCATGGTCGACCGGCACATCCGCAACGCCCTGTTATCCTGCCTAGACAAGGTGAGCATCCTCGATTGACCCTCGATCCCGTAAAGGCCGGCGGACGAGGCACGCGCCATGCGTAAGGCCGTACAGGTGCAGGCGGTGGACTGGGCGATCCGGCTGAATGACGGCGATCTGCCGCCTGACCAGTCACACGCGCTGTCGCGTTGGCTCGCCGAGAGTTCGGACCATGTAGCCGCCTTGGAGGAGGCGCGGACACTCCTGGGCGATACCGATGCAGCCTTGCTCTCCGATCCTGGCTTCACCAAGCGGCTCCTGCGTCGTCCTCGGCGGGGTGCCGCCATGCTGTCTTTCGTCCTGGCACTTCTGTTGGGCGGCAGCGTCTTCCTTTGGGCTGACGGACCGACCCGGCTGCGTGCCGACATCGTAACGCCGGTCAATGAGAGGTCGGTCGTGACGCTGCCGGACGGGTCGCGCCTGCAACTCGGCGGCAAGAGCGCGATCGCCACGGATTTTACGGCGAGCGAACGCCGCGTGATCCTGCTGCGCGGCGAAGCCTATTTCGAGGTCGCGACGGACCCCGGTGGTCGCAGCTTCATCGTCGAGGCCGGCGCCGTCTCGATCACCGTTCACGGCACGGCTTTCGGCGTCAATCTGCTCGAGGACGGTACCGAGGTTGCTGTCACCGAGCATGAGGTCTCGGTCGCCCCCATCGGCGCGACCGGGCCTGCTCTGCGCCTGACGCGGGGGGAGGCCGTATCCTACGACCGATCCAGCGGCATGGGGGAGGTCAGGCCCTTTCCGCCAGACACGGCCGCAGCGTGGCGCCAGGGCCGCCTCATCTTCGATGGACAACGCCTCGCCTCGGTGGCGGAGCAGATATTCCGCCACCTGCCCGGGCGCGTGGTGGTACCCGACAGCGCCTTGGCCGACCGGCGGATCAGCGGATCCTTCGACTTGTCGGACCCCGAAGCGGCACTGGCGAGCTTCGCCACGGCGTTCAGCCTGCGCGTCACGCGCGTCGGCAGCCTGCTGACCATCATTCACCGGTAGGAAAAAAACGTCGCGCACCGACGGCCCCACCCGGCCATGCCGTTCGTCTGATCATCAAGGCGGTGTGTTGGGCCTCGGTCTCGCCATCGTCCCCGTAACGGGAGATCGCGATGCGCATTGACGAATTTGGGGCGCGCCCGACGGCTGGCGGCCGCCTGAACAGGACGTTGCTGCTGGCGGCCATGGCGGTGACGCCAGTGCTGGGCAATATGATGTCACCGCCGCGCGCCATGGCGGAAGAAGCCGCGGTGCGGATCGATATTCCCGCAGGGCCGTTGACGCTGGCGCTCACCAGGCTCGCGACGCAGGCCCGGATGCAGATCGGCTACGACAGCGCCATCGTCGCCGGCAAGCAGACCCCGGGCGTCTCCGGCGCCTATACCCCGCGTGAGGCGCTGTCGGCCCTGCTGGCCGGGACCGGCCTGACCTTCGACCTGACCAGCGACCTGACCGCGACGATCCGTCCCGCCGCCGGCGGTACCGCGGCCGCCGACCAGCCAGCCGGCGACGGGATCCAGATTCCGACCCTCGTCGTCGATGGCGGCAGCGGCGGCGTGATCAACGCGCAAGGTTATGTCGCGCTGAGCACCGCGACCGGGTCCAAAACGGACACGCCTGTCGTCGAGGTGCCGCAATCCGTCTCCACCGTGACGGAGGCCCAGATCCGTGACCGCAATCCGCAGAATCTGCGCGAGGCCATCGCCTATACGCCCAATGTCCGGGTCAATGCCTATGGGACCGATCCGCGCTTCGATTCCTTCTTCGTGCGCGGCTTCAACCTCACCAATACCGGTGTCTTCCGCGACAATCTCCGGCAGCCGACCGGCGGCTATGGCTACTTTCTCACGGAGCCCTATGCCATCGAGGGGATCTCGATCCTGCGCGGCCCTTCCTCGGCCTTGTACGGAGCAACCGGCGCAGGTGGCCTCTACAACGTCATCTCCCGGCGACCCTCGGCACAGAGGCAGCAGGAGATCGGCCTGCAACTGGGCTCGTACAACCGCTACCAGGCGCAATTCGACCTGACCGGCCCGGTCGATGACGATGGCACGTTCCTCTATCGCCTGACCGGGCTCGGACGCGTTGCGCAGACAGAATACGCATCCGTCGATGACGACAAGGTCCTCATCGCGCCAGCCTTCACCTGGCTGCCGCAGGAAGGAACGCGACTGACGCTGCTCAGCGAGTACTCGCGCTCGCAAACCGGCGGCAACCCGGCCTACTACAATGACCGCTATGGTCATGCGACGCGCCTCGAGGCCGGCGATCCGGCCTTCAGCGAACTCGACCACCGCCAGTGGCGCATCGGATGGGAATTCGAGCACGTCATCGACAGCGTCTTCACCGTCCGCCAGAACGCGCGCTACTCGCAGCAGAATATCGATGCGAAGTATGTCTACACCTACAATGGCGCGGCGCACGCGGCCAATCCGGTCATGATCGACCGCGGCACCGGCTACGAGACCAACACCCTCGATGCTTTCGTCATCGACAACCAGATGCAGGCGCGCTTCGCGACGGGCGAGATCACGCATACCGTGCTGGCCGGCCTCGATGTGACCTGGTCGCGGTATGATGCATCATCGGGCTATGGCACGGCGCCGCCGCTCAGCATGCTCAGCCTCAACTATGGCGGCTTTATCGCAACCCCGGCCCTGACTGCCGCCACCCGGCAGGAACAGGTCCAGGCCGGCCTCTATCTGCAGGACCAGATCCGGTACGGCGGTTGGACACTGACGGTAGGCGGGCGCCACGACTGGCTGTCGACCGATACCGACAATACCGACCTGACCAGCGGTGCCCGCACTTCACTGAACCAGACAGAACGGGCGTGGTCGGGCCGCATCGGCCTCACCTACCAGACCGAGTTCGGCCTGGTGCCCTATGCGAGCCTGTCGACCGCCTTCTCGCCGAATATCGGCGTGAATGCCACCACCCGCGCGCCCTTCGAGCCGACGACCAGCACGCAGCAGGAAATCGGCGTCCGGTATGCGGTGCCCGGCACCAATGCGATGCTGACGGCGGCGCTGTTCAATATCGATCAGAACAACGGCCTGTTCTACCAGGTGGTGGACGGCATCAACACGCAGGTGCAGCGCGGCCGGCTGCGCTCGCGGGGTGTCGAACTGGAGGCCGTCGCTTCGCTGGATAACGGCGTGTCGCTCACCGCCGCCTATTCCTATACCGACCTGCGGATCAAGGAAGGCACGGAAGGGACGGTCGGCAACGCGGTCTCGAGCGTGCCTTTCCACCTGGCCTCCGCATGGGCCTACTACGCGCCGCAGGAAGGCGAGCTGTTCCACGGCCTGCTGATCGGTGCCGGAGCGCGCTACATCGGTCGCAGCTATGGCGACGACACCAACACCATCACGAACGGCGCCCGCGTTCTGTTCGACGCTGTCCTCGGCTTTGATCTCAGTGCCATAGGGGCGCAGTACAACGGGTTCCGGCTGCAGGTGAACGCCTCGAACATCTTCAACCGCCGCGACACGACCTGCACCGGGGGATACTGCTACATCGACAGCGGCCGCTTCGTCATCGGCACGCTGGCGTATCGCTGGTAGCGGCGGTGCAGATGTTCTTTCACGTGGAGGTCGCAGCGCGGACGTTGCTGACACCCGCCATGCTGCGCATGACCTTCACCGGCAGGGATCTCGCCGCGTTCCAATCCACCGGCATCGGCGACGAGTATCTGCGCCTTTTCTTCCCGAACGAGCAGAGCGGCGAAGTCGTTCTGCCGATCATCGACGAACAGGGGCGCTGGAGCTACCAGGATGGCAAGCCGCCGGTTCGCTGCGCGACCTACACCGTTCGCCGCTTCGATGCCCAACGGCTGGCGCTCGATGTCGATATCGTGCTGCATGAAGGCGGCACCGCTGCGAGCTGGGCGCGACAGGCGTTGCCCGGCAGCCCGATGATCATCAACCGGCCGCGCGGGCTGTACGCCCCGCCGGCGGGCACCGCCTGGCAACTCCTGATGGCTGACGAGACCGGTATCCCCGCGCTCGCGCGCCTGCTGGAGCTGACGCCGGCGCATCTTCACAGCCGTATCGTCATCGAGGTGGCTGCAGCGAGCCATCGGCAGCCGCTGCCTGCCCATCCGCGTGCGACCGTCACCTGGCTCGACGGCAGCGGCAACGGCATCGGGCCGAGCAGGCTCGACGCCGCCTTCGCCGCCATCGAGCTGCCGCCGGGGCCCGGCTACATCTGGGTCGCCGGCGAGCAGAAGCCGGTTCGCGTCATTCGCCGGCGCGTGAAGGCTGAGCATGGCCTGCCGCCGGAGCGCCACAAGCTGGTCGCCTATTGGATCGAGGACGCGCCTTCCTGGCAGGCGGAGGCGCCGTGCCTGACGGAGCGGCTGCGCGGCGAACTCGCCATCGACTGGGGGTGGTAGGTGCGGCGCCTCGTGATGCCCGCGGCACGTCATCTTGCGGGGCGGCACCGGGAGGCGCTTGGCCTCTCCGGTGCCGCCCTTCGTGTCGTCGGGATGGCACTCCTCTCTCCCGCCGATCGACGGCTGGGGCCCCGACCATGAGACCCTGGATGCGCGCATCCCGCTTGGCCGTGCCGGCCGCGCTTGCCCTCGCGGTGCTGGCCAGCCTGATGCTCGGCTCGCGGCCGGTGCCGCCGGCGGCGTTGTGGCAGACGCTGTCCGGCATCGGGCCGCATGACCCTGAGGCCGCGGCGCTGCTTGGCCTGCGCTGGTCCCGGACCCTTCTCGGCCTGCTCGTCGGCGCCGCGCTCGGTGTCTCCGGCGTCATGATGCAGGCGGTGACGCGTAATCCGCTGGCGGATCCCGGCTTGCTGGGCATCAATGCGGGGGCACTGCTCGCCATGCTGCTCGGGGCAGGCTTTTTCGGCCTGCGCGATCCCGGCGCAGTGATCGGTCTCGCCCTGGCAGGGGCTGCGGTTGCCGCGTTGATGGTGCATGCGATCGGCTTTGCCGGGCCGCCTGCCGGCATCGCGGGCCGCCTCGTCCTGGCGGGCGTGGCCGTGTCGGCCCTGTTCGGTGGTACGGCAGGAACGCTGCTGCTGGCCGACCCCGTGCGCTTCGACCATTTGCGCGGCTGGGCCACCGGGGCCCTAGCCACGCCGGATCTCGCCGCGCCGACGGCCATCGCACCGGTGGTCGCCATCGGGCTGCTGCTGGCCATGCTCAGCATGCGCGCCATGAACCTGCTGGCGCTGGGGGATGAGGTGGCGCGTGCCGCCGGGGTTAAGCTGGGTCAGGTCCGGTTGGTCGGCTCCCTGGCGGCGACCCTGTTGGCCGGTGCCGCGACCGCCGGCGCGGGACCGATCGCCTTTCTCGGCCTGATGGTGCCGCATCTGGCCCGGTCCATCGCCGGCACCGACCAGCGCCGCATGCTGGCCGTCGCCCTGTTACTGGCCCCGACACTGTTGCTGGTTGCCGATATCGTCGGGCGGCTGGTCATGCCGCCGCGGGAGATGCCCGCCGGCATCGTCATGGCGTTCATCGGCCCGCCGGCACTCATCGTCCTGGTGCGGAACGCATGGCGGGAGTTCGCGTGAGTCGCCGGGATGGCAGGTTGCTGCTGCGATCGCCCGGCGAGCGCGTCTCGCGCCGCATCTCCGTCCGATCCGCCCGGGCCACCTGCGGCCTACTGGCCGCGGCGCTGTGCCTTGGTGTCATCGACCTTTCCCTTGGCACCTTTCCGACATCACTCGCCGCGGTCATGCACGCCTTGAGTGGCGGCGGTGACGAGGCGGTGCGCCTGGTGGTGCTGGAATGGCGGCTGCCGCGAATCGCCGCTGCGCTGATTTTCGGCGCCGCACTGGGCCTCAGCGGTGCCATCTTCCAAAGTCTGGCGCGCAACCCGCTCGGCAGCCCCGATCTGATCGGCATCGATGCCGGTGCCATGACCGGCATGTTGCTGGCCGGCATCGCCCTGGGCATGACCGGGCAGGCTGTCTCCGCCGGTGCCTTCGCGGGGGGGACAGCCGTGGGCCTCGCCACCTGGTTGTTGGCGCGCCGCACGAGCGGGCTCGGCTTCATCCTGATCGGGATCGGGATCGCGATGATGCTGACCGCCCTCAACACCTGGATGATGGCCGGGCTCCGGCTGGAAGTCGCGACCACCGCCGCCGCCTGGTTCAGCGGCGCGCTGCATGACATGGAACCACTGCCGCTGGCCCTCGCCGCGGTGCCGCTATGCCTGTTGATGGTCGCCGTCATGGTCGTTCAGCGCCACCTGCAGGGGCTGGAACTGGGAGAGGCAGTGGCGACCGGCCTGGGGGTCAGGGTGGGGGCGTTGCGGGCCATGCTCATCGTCACCGGCGCGGCGCTGACCATCGTCGTGACAGCCACCGCCGGGCCGATCGGCTTCATCGCCTTGGCCGCACCGCAACTCGCGCGGCTGCTGGCCGGCACGGGCTCGCTGCCCTTGCCGGCCGCGGCGGCGATGGGCGCGTTGCTTCTGGTCTCCGCCGATCTGATCGCGGCCCACCTCTTCGCGCCGCTGCACCTGCCGGTCGGCCGCGTGACTCTGGTCGGCGGTGGGGCTTATCTCGCCTGGATGCTGCTGCGCGATGCCCTGACCGTATCCTCCCGTCATGCATGACCACCGCCTGCGGGCTTCGGGGCTGACGGCGCACTACGGCGATGCGGCCGTGCTGCGCGGCCTGGATGTCGCGATCCCCGACGGCTGCTTCACCGCCATCATCGGGCCGAATGGCAGCGGCAAGTCCAGCCTGTTGAAATCGCTGGGCCGCCTGCTGCTGCCGAGCACCGGGACGGTGACGCTGGATGGTCGGGCGATGGCGACCTTCCGTTCGGTCGAGGTCGCTCGCCTGCTGGGGCTGCTGCCGCAATCGGCGTTGGCGCCAGAGGGCATTACGGTCGGCGACCTCGTCGCACGGGGGCGATACCCGCATCAAAGCTTCCTGCGGCAATGGAGCCGCGCCGACCAGGCCGCGGTCCAGGCCGCCCTCGCGATGACGGGGCTGGCGGATCTGGCCGGCCGGGCCATGGAGGCGCTGTCGGGCGGCCAGCGCCAACGCGCCTGGATTGCGATGGTTCTGGCGCAGGACACGCCGATCCTGCTGCTGGACGAGCCGACGACCTTCCTCGACATCGCGCACCAGTTCGAGCTGCTGGATCTGCTGCGCCGGCTTCACCGGCAGGCCGGCCGGACGGTGGTGGCCGTGCTGCACGACCTCAACCAAGCCTGTCGCTACGCCGACCACCTCATCGCCCTGCGCGACGGGCGGATCGTGGCGGAGGGAAAGCCGGCCGAGGTCGTGACCGAGGCCTTCATGGCCGCTGTCTTCGATCTTGCCTGCGTCATCATCGAGGACCCGGTGTGCGGCACCCCGCATATCATTCCGCGCGGCCGGACGGATGGCATCGAGAAATGAGGCGGCGCAGCGTGCTTTCCGCCCTCGCGGCGCCGATGCTGGGCGGCGTGCGCCCCAGCCAGGCGGGGGAAGGCTTCCCGGTTACGCTGCACCATGCGCTGGGCGCGGCGACGGTGCAGCGCCGGCCGGCCCGCATCGTCTCCCTCGGCCTCAACGATCAAGACTTCCTCTATGCGCTCGGCGTCGCGGCCGTGGCGGTGCGCGAGTGGTGGGGCGGGCATCCTTATGCGAGCTGGGTATGGAGCGAGCCCCGCCGCGTCGCGCTGGGCGCCACGCCCGTCGTGATGCGCGGCCCGGCGATCGATCCGGAATGGGTCCTGGCACTGGCACCCGACCTGATCGTGGCGACCTATGCCGACCTCGGGCCGGCGCTCTATCGAAGGCTGTCGCACATCTCACCCGTGATCGCGCACCCTGCCGGCTACCCGCCCTGGAGCGCGCCCTGGCAGACGCAGCTTCGGCTGCTCGACCTGGCGACATCAGGTCGTCGGGAGACGTCGCGCAGCATCATCGACGCGCTTGATGCGCGGGCAGCGACGCTCCGGGATACCTATCCGCAGCTCCGCGATCGGACGGCGGCCCTGGTCGATATCCGCGACGGCCAGTTCACCCTGTGGGGCGGTAAGACGGCGGCCGGTTCGGTAATGCGTCTGTTGGGCCTGTCCCTGCCAGCGGCGCTCGAGGCATTGGCGGATTCCGCAGGCTGGATCAGGCTCAGCTTTGAACAGGCTGCGCTGCTCGATCTCGATGTCGTGGTCTGGGCGGCAGGTCGTCAGCAGGTGGAGGCCATCGGCACCTATCGTGCCACGCGCCTGCATCGCGAAGGCCGTGCGCTTTGGCTTGAGCCCGGCAGTGAGCTGTTGGCCGCGCTATGGTTCCAGTCGCCGCTGTCCATCGCCTACGCACTCGATCTGATCGCGCCCCGTCTTGCTGGTGTGCTGGGAAGTCGCTGACTGGGCTGGAGTTGCCCTGGAGGGCCAACGGCTAGGCTCAGGACCCGTCAATCGCTTGGATTGACGTGACGTGGCGTGATTCCGAATGTGGCGGAGGTCCCACCATATTCACACCGCCGTTCCTGCTGTCACACCCCAGATGCGTGGCCTCGCAGGTGCGAGGCGACCTCACCGAGCGGCAGGTTCATCGCCGCAACCGAGACATGGATCAGCGCAAGCGCTACGCTGGTTTCCTGGGTCATCAGCGCGGGCATGGTCCGGCCCCATACGCCATGCCCCCAATGGAGCGCGGGGGCTCCCTTCACCCATGGAGCGCGGTCGGCACGTCCTGGCCAAAATAGGCGTGCTCCAGCCGATGCGGCAGGTCCGCCTCCTTCGCGCCGGCCTCCAGAACGATGCGCCCCTGCGCGAGCGCATAGACGCGATCGGAGACGGCGAGCGTCTTCTCGATCAACTGCTCGACCAACAACACCGATGTACCCTTCGCTCGCAGTTCCGCGATCACGCTGAGCACGCGGTCCACCAGCACCGGCGACAGCCCCGCGGAGGGCTCGTCCAGCATCAGCAGGCGCGGTCGCCGCACCAGTCCCTGCGCAACGGCCAGCATCTGCTGCTGTCCGCCGCTCAGCGCGCCGCCGCGATCGTGCCGCTTGGCGGCGATCTCGGGAAAGTAGGCCAACGCCTCCTCGATCCGCGCGGCGCGTTCGCCGCGCGGCAGGTCATAGCCGGCGAGCTGCAGATTGTCCGCGACCGAGATCTGCGTGAAGATCCGATGCCCCTCGATGACATGAACCAGCCCGGCGCGCGCCGCGTCGCGCGGACTGGACCGAGACAGGTCCTGGCCATCGAAGGTCACGCTGCCGGCCGTGACCGGCAGCAGGCCCGACATGGCGCGCAGCAATGTCGTCTTGCCCGCGCCGTTCGGGCCGAGCAGTGCCACCACCTCGCCGGCGCCGATGTGCAGGTCCACGCCATGCAGCACGGCGATCTTGCCATAGCCGGATTCGAGACCCGCCACCGCGAGCAGGCTGCGTTCAGGCGCCGAGATAGGCACTGACGACCTCCTTGTGCACACGGATCTCGGCCGGCGTTCCCGCTGCGAGGACCTTGCCCAGATTCAGCACGGTCACCTGGTCGCAGATGTCGAAGATGAGGTCGGCATGGTGTTCGACCAGCAGCACGCCCGTGCCGTGCCGGCTGATGGCGCGGACGAGCGCGCCCAGGCGGCGGATCTCCTCCGTCGAAAGCCCGGCGGCCGGTTCGTCCAGCAGCAGGAAGGACGGCCGCAGCATCAGGGCGCGCGCGATTTCCATGAAGCGCAGCTCGCTATGCTGCAGCCGGTCGGCGCGCGCGCCGGCAAGATCGGCAAGGCCGACCGCCGCCAGCGCCAGCCGCGCGCGGGCTTCGAGGTCGCGCTCCTCGGCGCGTTGCCGCGGCAGGCTGAACAGCGCTTCCGCAAAGCCCGTCGTGCCGTCGACGGTGCCGCCGATCATGACGTTCTCCAGCACCGACGCCTCGCCGATCAGCCGCGGCGTCTGGAAGGTGCGGGCGATGCGCAGCGTGGCGCGGCCTTCGGGGTCGCCGGCAGGCAGCGGCGCGGCGCCGATCGCCATGCCGCCGGATTCCGGCCGGTAGTAGCCGGAGATGACGTTCAGCGTCGTCGTCTTGCCGCTGCCATTCGGTCCGATCAGCCCATGCACCTGGCCGGGCGAGACGGTCAGGTCCACGCCGTCGATCGCGCGCACGCCGCCGAAGGCCAGCACGATGCCCGACAGCCGCATCGGCTCGGGCACCTTGCGCTGGCCGAGCAGCGCGTCGAGTGCCTCGGCGCGCGGTGCGATCACACGGTTCGCGGGCAGTTTCCGCCGGCGGCGCGGGTCGATCATGGCGGCGATGCCGCCAGGCATGGCCAGCACGATCACCAGCAGCAGCACGGCATAGAGCGAGGTGGACCAGGAGGCGAGCGGTGCCGCGATCTCCGGGAGCAGGGTCAGGATCACGGTACCGAGCAGCGGCCCGAGGATCGACCCACGCCCACCGATCAGGATGGCGATGAAGAACAGCAGGGACAGGTCGAAGGTGAAGGCATCCGGCGTGATGTAGGTCTGCAGCGTCGCGAACAGCCCGCCGGCGATCGCCGCCAGTGCGCCGGCCAGCATGAAGACCAGCACGAGGACGCGCGGCTTGCGGATGCCCGAAGCCTCGGCCGCGACCTCGGCATCGCGGACCGCGACCAGCGCCCGGCCGAAGCGGCTGCGAGCGACATTGGCGGTCAGCCAGGTGCAGACCACCGCGAAACCGAGGCAGAGATAGAGCAGCCCCCAGGTGGTGTCGAAGGGCGCGGGCATCTCCGGCCCCGCGATGCCGATGCCGCCGCCGGTGACATCCTGCCAGGCCAGCGTGATCTGGTTGACGATGGTGGCGAAGCCGAGCGTCGTCATGGCGAAGTAGAAGGTTCGCAGACGCAACGCCGGCAGGCCAACGACCACGCCGAACACCGCACCCATCACCCCCGCACAGGCGAGAGCGGCGAAGGCCGGCAGCGGTGCCAGGACATTGCCCGCTGCGAGCACGGAGGTGGTGTAGGCGCCGACCGAGAGCAACGCGACATAGCCGATGGCGAGTTGCCCGGCATAGCCGACGATCAGGTTGAGCCCGGTCACCAATACCCAGTAGATCGCCATCCGCGTGGCGATCAGCCCCCAATAGGCATTGCCCGTCAGCGGCACGGCCGCCGCGATGGCGAGCAGCAGCAGGAACGGCCAGAGCGGCGAGAGAGGCCCGGCGACCTTCGGCATGGCGGCCGCGCGCGGTGGCGCGGTATCGGTCATCGCGCTCATCACACCCTCCGCGCCGCCTGGGCGCCGAACATGCCCTGCGGCGCCGCCAGCAGCACGATGATGAACAACGTGAAGACCGCGACCGAGGAGAAGATCCCGCCCACCAGGAAGTTCGCCGCCTGCTGGAACAGGCCGAGCAGGATGCCGCCGATCACTGCGCCCCGGTTGTTGCCGAGCCCACCCAGTGCGACGGGGATGAAGCCATAGAAGTTCAGCAGCGGGCCATTGGCGAAGAAGGCCAGCATGAGCTGCCCGCCCGCGAAGCCGGCCAGTGCCCCGATTGCGCCGGCCAGGGCATAGCTCGCCATGCGCAGGTTGCGTTCCGGCAAGCCGAGCGCACGGGCGGCGAAGTTGTCCTCGGCGATGGCGACGAAGGCCCGCCCGACCAGAGTGCGCCGATAGAGGTATTCGAGGCCGAGGATGGTGACGATGCAGGCGGCGACGGGCAGCCAGTACTTCTCGTCGAGAACGCCCGATCCGATGTTGAACAGCCGCGGGAAAGGCTGCGGCTCGGTGCTCCATTCCATCGCCGTCGTGTGCTGGATCAGCAGCGCAACGGCGAGGGTGGTAAGCACGTACAGATGCTGTTCGAGACTGTTGAGCACGGGGCGCACCGCGACGATCTCAGTCACGATGCCGACCAGCGCGCAGCAGGCGAGGGTCAGCGCCAGCGCCGGCAGCAGCGGCACGCCAAGGCGCAGCATGAACAGGGATCCGAAGACGCCGCCGAGCATGCCGAGCTGCCCGGCGGTGAAGCTCATGACGCGGGATGTGGCGAACATCGTGTTGTAGGTGATGCCGATCAGCGCATAGATCGCGCCGACGGCAAGGCCCGAGGCGATGATGGAGGCAAGCATCCCGCGCCGCCCGGTTCAGTAGCCCGGGGCGAGGGCGAAAGCGCCGTCGCGCGCCGTGTTGGCTGCGGACATCACCACCTCCTCGGTCGGGTAGCCATTATGCTCGGTGGGCGACCAGGTGTAGGTGCCGTAGAAGCCGGGATATTCGCGCGTGGCGTTCCAGTTGGCGATGATCGCGTCGTTGCTGGTGGACCCAGTCGCATCCACGGCGCGGGCAACGAGGTTCACCGCGTCGATCGCGCAGGCGACCCACCACAGCAGCGTGTCCTGGAGGTTCACCTTCCCGGACAGGCGCTGCACCAACTCCGCCGTGCGTGGGGGCAGGTTGCCGGCGGCATCGCGGGAGCAGGAGCGGTAGCCGATGGCGTAGACCTTCTCCCAGTTCTGCGGCCGCTCGATCAGGCTGCCGATTTCGCCCGAGGAGAGCGAGGGGTGGCCGACGAAGGGCACGTCCCAGTTCATTGTCGCACGGGTGTTGAGCATGCGCGCGATCATGCCGGTCGTGACGGACCAGATGACGATGGCTTCCGCCCCCGCATTGCGCGCGCGCAGCATGTCCGGGGTCATATCGGGCTGGGTCGCGTCGATGTTCGCCTTATAGACCACTTCCGCCCCGGCGCGCTGGAAGCCGGCGACCGAGGCGTTGACGGCACTGACGCCATAGCCGGTGGTGTCGCCGATCACCGCGACCTTCTTCGCATTGATACGGTTCAGGCAGTAGTTGCGCACCGCGTCATCCCATTGTGTGTTGGACGGCGAGATGCGGAATGCGTTCGGGTAGCGGCGCGGATCGATCAGCGTATCCACCACACAGGGATGCACGTTAGGCATCTTCGCGCGCGCCATGATCGCCGTGACCGCGAGGGATTCGCCGGAATTGGTCGGGCCCCAGATCGCGTTGACGCGAAGCTGGCTGATCATCTCCTGCGTCGCGTTCACCGCCTTGGTCGGGTCGCCTTGGGTATCGCGGGTGATGATCTCGATGCGCCGGCCCTTCACGCCGCCGGCGGCGTTCAGCGCCTCGGCGGCGAACAGCACGCCGCGGTTGAATCCCACGGCCGGCGCGGAGCTCGGCCCGGTCAGCGCGGCCAGCCAACCGATACGGATCGGTTCGTTCTGCGCCAGCGCCGGGCGCGCGAGCGGCGCGCCGACGACAAGGCCGGTGCCGCCCAAGGCAAGTGAACGACGGGTGATTTTCATGGTTTCGTTCCCTCGTTGTCGCCGGCGCCGCCGCGCCGGCTTTTATGCTTGCAGGTGGCGGACGTAGTCGCGGTTCAGGGTGAAGCCCCAGCCCGGCCGTTCCGGCACCAGCGCGTCACCCGCGTCGAATTCCAACGCTTCGTTGTAGAGCCGTGAGAACCACGGCATGTATTCGAGGTAGATGGCATTCGACAGCGCGCCGAGGCACTGGATGCTCGTCTCCGGGAACAGGTGGCTGGAGACGGCGACGTCATGGCTTTGCGCCATGTGGCATACGCGCATGAATTCGCTGACACCGCCGGCGCGCTGCAGATCCGGCATCAGGATGTCGGCCGAACGCAGATCGAGCATGCGACGAAAGCCATAGCGTGTGTATTCCGTCTCGCCACTCGCGATCGGCGTGTCGAGCGCGGCAGCGACCCGCGCGAGACCCTCGAGATCCCAGCAGGGCAGCGGCTCCTCGAACCAGGTCAGGGCATAGGGCTCGATCATGCGACCGAGGCGGATCGCCTGGGCTTCCGTCAGGCCTTGGTTGGCATCGGCCATGAGCGCGACGGATGGCCCGATCGCCTCCCGCACGGCGCGGACACGCGCGGCATCCTCGGCGGGGTCATGCTTGCCCAGGCGCAGCTTCATCGCGCGCCAGCCCTGCGCGAGGAAGGATTGCGCCTCCTCGACGAGTTCTTCGACCGACTGCGACAGCCATAGCCCGCCGGAGTGATAGGCCGGCACGCGGTTCCGCGCGCCGCCAAGCAGGCGGTAGAGCGGCATCCCGGCCGCCTTGCCCAGGGCATCCCACAGCGCGCCGTCGATGGCCGAAATCCCCATCACCGCCACGCCCTGATGGCCGATGAAGTTGATGTCCTTCCAAGCCCGTGCCCAGAAATCCGCGATATGGCCGGCGTCGCGCCCGACGATCAGGTCGGCGAGGCTGTCCACCATGCCGCGCAGCACGGATGTGCGCCGATCATGCAGCGTGAAGATCAGGTTCTCGCCGCTGATGCCGGCATCGGTGCGCACGGTGACGAGAATCACGCCGAACTTCGCGATGGCCCCCAAGGCACTGCCCAACGGCTTGCCGAGTGGCACGACGATCGGCGTCGTCTCGACGGCGGTGACCTTCATGCGGCGATCCTTGCTTCGGTGCGCACCGGTGGCGTCGTGAGGTAGCGCGCGAGGACCACCGGATCCGGATCGCAGCCGAGCCCCGGCCCCTGCGGGACCATGACTTGGCCATCCCGAGCGCGCACCCAGGGGTCGAAGGGATTGGCTTCCATCTCCAGCCACAGCACCTCGACCAGCGGCCGCTCGCACAGCGCGGCAGCGATGTGCAGCGTGGCGACGAAGCCCGGCCCGAAATAGGGACAGTGCGGGATCACCTCCACCCCATGCGCCTGGCACAGGCGGAACACGCGCAGCATCTCCCCGATGCCGCCGACCTTCGTCACGCTGGGCTGGGCGATGTCGATGGCGCCGGCCTCGACCAGCGCCTTGAAGCCGAACAGCCCGGCGGTGTTCTCGCCGGCCGAGAGCGGGATGCCATGGCGGCGCAGGCTCGCCAGGCCCTGCGCGTCCTCGGGCGGCCAGACCGGTTCCTCGAGCCAGTGCAGTCCATCCCCGGCGAGCGATGCCGCCATGTCACGCGCCACGGGCGGGCTCCAGGCGCAGTTGACGTCGAGCATGATCGTGGCGTCCGGCGCGGCCTCCCTTGCGGCGCGCACGGCGTCCCGCGTCACCTCGTGCAGCTTGATGTGGTGGTAGCCGGCGCGACGCGCCTCGGCGGTGTTCCTCGCCACCAGCGCGAGGTCGTTGGCGTAGGAGAGCAGGCTCGCATAAGCTGGCAAGGTGTCGCGCCGCTGTCCGCCGAGCAGCGCCCAGATCGGCTGATTCGCACGCTTGCCGAGCAGGTCCCACAACGCGATCTCGATGCCGGAGACGGCGTAGAGATGCGCGCCATTGCGGCCGAGCAAATGTGTCGCATGCATCAGATCACGCGTCAGCGGGGCGATCGCTCGCGCATCGCGGCCGATGGCGAGGGGCGCGACGACACTGTCGAGCGCAGCCTTGGTCGCCGGGATGGCGGCATGGCCAAAGGCCTCCCCCCAGCCGACCAGGCCGTCCTCAGTCTCGACCCGAACCAACAGGATTTCGAGGCTGTCCCAGGGACGGCCGGCGAAAGGCGGGTGCGGGCCGCCCATGGTGAAGGGCAGCGCAATCACGGAGGTTTCGACAGAGGTAATGCGCATCGACGTTCCCGCCGGCCCCGTCCCTCATTCTGGCGAGGGATTTGCCGGGCCTGGCGACGCCATCCTGCGCGGCGAGGAGAATAAGCTCAACATCATCAGACTTATAAGAATATAAGATCATCTGATGCATCTAACCTATCGCCAGCTCGAAGTTCTTCGCGCGGCCACCCGCCACGGAACAGTGACCGCGGCAGCCGACGCGCTCGACGTATCGCAGCCAGCGGTGAGCATGATGTTGCGCGAATGCCAGGCCGCTGCGGGCTTCCCACTCTTCGTCCGCCGCCGCGGCAGGCTCCATCCCACGGCGGAACTCGTCGTGATCCTCGCCGAGATGGATCGGGTTTTTGAGGGGCTGGCACGGATCGACCGCCTCATCGAGGGCATCCGCGACGGGAATGTCGGCTCGGTGGTGGCTGCCGCCACGCCCGCCCTCGCCGATCATTTGCTGCCGCGCGCCATTGCGGCCTTTCGCCGGTCGCGGCCGGGCATCCATGTCGCCTTGCAGACCATGGACAATCTCGGCGTCATCGATGCGGTGGTGCGAGAACGTGTGGATCTGGGCTTCGTGCTGACGCCGAGTGTGGTGCCCGGTCTCCAACTCGTCACGCTCGACGAGACGGAACTGGTCTGCGCGGTCACCGCGTCGCACGCGCTGGCCGCCCGCGACAGCGTGACGGTCCATGACCTGCCCGCCTGGCCTCTGATCGGTGTCCCCCGGGGGCTGCCGCTCGGTGATCTCGTGGAAGCCGCCTTCGCTGCGGAAGGGTTGCGGCTGCGCATCGCAATCGAGGTTACCCAGACCTCCGTGGCACTGTCGCTCGTGCGTGCCGGCGCCGGAATCGCGATTGTCGATCCTTATGGCGCGATGAGCGGCCTGTCCGCCGATCTGAGGCTGCTGCCGCTGCGCCCCCGTCTCATCGTGGGGGCCGCGGCGGTGATCCAGCGCGGACAGGCCGTGTCACGGGCAGCGCGGCTGCTCATGGCCACCGCCCGACGGATCGCGAAGAATCCGCTCGGCGCGTAGCTACGCCTCGCGCGTGTCGTGCGGGTGGATGCCCCCACTGCACAATCGTCGGACTTCAGGTCAGCCGCCTGCCAGGACCGTCCTGCATTGCAGCTGTCTCAGCGGTGCTGCCGCCAGACAGAATAGGGATCAGTCGACAGCCGCTGCGTGGCGCAGGCTGTTCAGCATCGAACTGGCCATGAGGTGTTCCTTTGCCCGCACCGGATCCGCGGCGATGGCCTGCAACTCGACCAGATGCTCGAGCCGGCGGGCCGGGTCGCGTTCGCGCATCCGCGCGCGGGCCCTGTCCGCCTGGAGCATGATCTCGTCGCGCGCGATCGGACGGCGGCGGCGGTCGTAGCGCGCCAGCAGCGCATCGTGATCGCCGCCCTTCAGCGCCGCATCCAACGCCCTGACCAGCTCATGGGCATCGTGCAGGCCGCCATTCAGCCCCATGCCGCCCACCGGGCTGTTGATGTGGGCCGAATCTCCCGCGAGCGCCACACGGCCCTGAACGTAGTTCTCAGCCATGCGCATGTGCACCTTGTAGGAGCGCGGCTCCATTCCCAGGACGAACGGCCCGTCGATGTCCAGGATCCGGTGCAGTGTCGCCTGAACGGCCCCGGGCGTCATCTGCTCGTCCAGGGGCACCTCATCCTTGGTGTAGATCGAGACACGCCAGACATCCGCCATCCGAAGCAGGCTGAAATTCCCGCCATCCCGCCACCAGCAATAGGCAACGCTGGTCAGCCCTTCGATGTGGTCCTGAAAGGGGAAGGTCGTGGTGGTGAGGTAGGTGATCTCAGGGTAGGTCTGGCCTTCGAAGCCCTGCCCCATCGCCCGGCGGACCGTGCTGCGCGCGCCGTCGCAGCCGATCAGGAAACGGGTGCTCAGACGATCGGGCCCACCAGGCCCATCGACCAGCACGGTCACGCCCTGATCATCCTGCGTGTAGCCGGTGACCTGCACTCCCGTCAGTTCGGTGCAGCGTCCGGCGAGATGCCGGCGGAAGATGTCCTGCAACTCCCATTGCTCGCATTGCAGACGGTAGGGATGGGCCGTCTCACCGGCGATCGCCGACATGTCGAACAGTGCACGTTCGCCCGTGGGGTGCATCCGCACCTCCCACTCGCGGCAGATCCGGCCGCGGGCCACCAGCTCCGCGCCGACCGCCACCTCGTCGAGCATGTCGAGCGTCGGCGCGTGGAAGGTCGATGCGCGATAATCCGTCACGGCGACGGTTTCGGCTTCGACCAGCGTGACGTCATAGCCGCGGGCCGCGAGTTGCAGCGCCGTGAACTGCCCGACCGGGCCGGCCCCGGCGACAACCACATCCGAGATCTTCATCTGCCTTCAATGTCCTCCGCGATCAGCGCCCCGATGACGGGCTTCGCGCGCAATGTCCGGGTCGCTTCAGGGTCGAGCGTCCCGTCGGCGGCAACGGCCACCCGATAGACCTGACGCGCGCGATCGGCCGCGAGACGGCCATCGGCGACGTCCACCGCGACCAGCCTCGGCGCGCGCTCCTCGGGTGGACCGAAGCCCGCCCCGCCCGGGAGGCGCAGGCACAGCCGGTCTCCGGCGGGGATGTCCTGCTGCCCCAGCCCGGCGAGCGCGCCACCCGATTTCAGCCAGGCTGCGCCGGGCTGTCCGTCCAGGCCGCCGCTCCGGCCGGTCGCGGCGTGACGAATGCGGTCGTACAACGCGAAGACGGTGAAGGCCTCGCCGCTGCGGGTGGCTACCTCCACCACCTGGCCGAGCCCCCCGCGCCGGCACCCGTCGCCGCCGGACCCCTGGGCGAGTTCCTTACGCCAGATGACGATCGGCGCGATGGCCTCCACCACCTCCGAGGCGGTGGCGCGGATGCCGCTGGGGAAGGCCGTGGCGTCGAGCCCGTCCAGCGTCGGGCGTGCGCCCGTGCCGCCGGCGTTGAAGAACACCGCGTCGAAACGCGGGTCATGCGCCCCGGCGCCGCCGCCACGCAGCTGCGCGGTCCAGACGCAGGATGCCCCGCTGGCCGGCACCCGCCCCGGCATGGCCTGGGCCAGGCAGTCCATCACCAGCTCGGGCAGGAACTGGCCGATGATGTGGCGCGCCGCCACCGGCCAGGGCCGTTCGACATTCAGGACGCTGCCGAGCGGCGCCGACACCCGGATCGGCGCCAGCGCCCCGGCATTGTTGGGCAGATGCGGCGCGACCACGCACTTCACCCCGAAGGCCGCATAGGCTGCCGTGTAGTTCATCACGAGGTTCACCCCGCGCGGCAGGGCCGGGGCCGAGCCGTCGAAGTCGCACAGCACCTCGTCCCCGGCGATGGTCAGCTTGCAGCACAGCCGGATCGGCGTGCCGAACCCATCGAGGGTCAACGCGCTGGACCAACTGCCCTGCGGGCAGCCACGGATCGCCGCGCGCGTGGCGGTCTCGGTCCGGTCCAGGATGCCGGCGGCCAGGGCATCGAGATCGGCCATCTCGAATTCATCCAACAGGGCGGCCAGCCCCGCCGCCGCCGTCTCGCCGGCGGTGATCATCGACAGGATGTCGCCCTCGACCTGGTCGGGGTGGCGCACGTTGCTCCGGATGATGACGCGCACATCCTCATGCAACCGGCCATCGGTGCAGATCCGCATGATCGGCAGCGCCAGGCCTTCCTCGAAGACCGAACCGCCATCGGCGGTCTGGCCGCGCCCGCCGATATCGACCTGGTGGCAGGTGCTGGCGATCAGCCCGACGGCGCGCCCCGCGCTGAAGGCCGGCGTCACCAGCGTCAGGTCGTGCTGGTGCCCCGAGGCCAGCCAGGGATCGTTGGTCATGAAGTGATCGCCCGGCCGCATCGTCGCCAGCGGAAAGCGGTCGAGGAAATGCACCACCGTCGCGGCCATGGCGTTGACGTGGCCGGGCGTCCCGGTCGCCGCCTGGGCAACCATGCGGCCCTGGCGATCGAACAGGCCGAAGGACAGGTCCTCGGCCTCGCGCACGGTCGAGCAGAAGGCGGTGCGCACCAGGACCCGCGCCTGTTCCTCAACCATGGCCAGCAGGCGATCCCACAGGATCTGGAAGGTCAGCGGATCAGGGCTCATGGCAATGCGTCTCGCGGACTAGCTTCAGGGTGCCGTCCGACAGCACCGCGGCCGACCAGCCCGGTGGAACGGCCGTGGTCGTCGCCGCTTCGCGGACCAGGCAGGGCCCGGCAATGGCGTGGCCAGGGCGCAGATTGCCGCGGTCATAGAAGTCGTGCGGAAGGACGGCGTGCCGGGCACCGCCGACCGGCTGGCGGCCGCGCGGCCTGGCCGCTGCGGAATGGTCATGGACCGCACCGGCCCGCGCCATGTCGGCGGCAGGCAGGCCGGCACGGCAGGTCCAACTGACCACCTCGACACCGATCCGGTCGAGAGTCCGCCCGAACAGGCGCCGATACTCGGCCTCGAAGGCACGACGCAGCACATCGGGAGCGGCGGTGGGGCACGGCACGGTAAGCTGGACCTCATGTCCCTGGCCGGCATACCGCATCGCTGCCCGCCATGAGGTCACGATGGCTTTCCCATCGGCGGAAGGCGCGACGATGGCCCGTGCCTCGGCCTCCATCAGGGCTTCAAGGCCGGCGAGGCCCGCAGTGTCGCCACCCAGCACATGAAGGGCGCTATGCGTCACCTCGAAGGCAAGGTCGGCCCACAGGAAGCCGACCGCCGAACCGACGCCCGCATCGGGCGGCACCAGGACCGTGCCGATGCCGATGGCCTCGGCGATGCTGGCCGCGTGCAACGGCCCGCCGCCGCCAAAGGCGATGAGCGTCCGGCGCGCCGGATCGGCACCATTCTCGACCGCATGCAACCGGGCGGCCAGGGCCATCGCCTCATCCACCGCGGCCAGGATCGCGGCCGGGCCGGTCACGCCATCACCGGCCGTGTCCAGGGTCGCGACTGCCGCCTCGGCCAGCGCGGGATGCAGCGGCACCGTTCCGCCCGCAAAGGCCTCCGGCGACACCCGTCCCAGCAACAGGTTGGCATCGGTGACCGTGGGCCGGGTGCCGCCCCGCCCATAACAGGCCGGGCCAGGGGTCGAGCCGGTGCCCTCGGGACCCACGCGCAGTCGCCCCAGCGAATCCCGCCAGGCGACCGACCCGCCACCGGCGCCGATCTCCA
The DNA here is from genome assembly GCA_041914265.1 of Roseomonas sp. Classification (GTDB taxonomy): domain Bacteria; phylum Pseudomonadota; class Alphaproteobacteria; order Acetobacterales; family Acetobacteraceae; genus Neoroseomonas. Next base: position 6,419 of record JAYSDS010000017.1, on the reverse strand, counting down.
GGAGGTCGACGCTCGGAACCTTCAACGGTAGGCCGCTGCCCTTGACGAATTTCTCCATCCGCGCCGCTTCGAAGGTCGATGTCAGTTGCGGCGTGCCCGCGTCGATCAGGGTCATCTTGGCCGTCGTGCCGCCCAGGTCGAAGGCCATGGCCGCGTCGATGCCGTGACGCCGGGCGAGGCCCGCGGCAAAGATCGCGCCGCCGGCCGGTCCGGATTCGATCAGGCGCACCGGAAAGCGTTGGCCGGTGGCGAAGTCGCACAGCGTGCCGCTGGACAGCATCAGCAGTCGCGGGCAGGTGAACCCTTCGGCGTCAAGGCGCTCGCCCAGCCGCTTGAGATAGGTTCCGACGAGCGGCTGCACATAGGCATTCGCGGCCGCGGTGGTGAAGCGTTCGTATTCGCGGATGACCGGCGCCACATCCGACGACAGCGTCAGCGGCAGAGCAGGCAGCAGATCCTGCAGGAGGTCGCGCGCCTCCCGCTCATGCGCCGGGTTCACATAGCTGTTCAGGAAGCAGATCGCCGCGCTTTCCGCACCGGCATCGCGCAACCGCACCGCCAAGGAGGTCAGCGCGGCGCGGTCCAGCGGCACCAGGACCGCGCCATCCGCAGCGATGCGCTCCGGCACCGGAAAGCGCAGGCGGCGCGGCACCAGCGGCTCAGGCTTGCGCAAATTCAGATCGTACTGGGCATAGCGATCCTCGCGGCCCATTTCGATCACGTCCCGGAAGCCCTCGGTGGTGATCAGCGCCGTGCGGGCGCCCTGCCGCTCGATCACGGCATTGGTGGCCAGCGTGGTGCCATGAACGACGCTGGTGACATCCGCGGGCGTCAGCCCCGCCCGTGCGACGAGGTCCCGCACGGCGGCCAATATCGCCTCATCCGGCGACAGCGTCGTGGTCAGCCGCTTATCGAACAGCGAATGCCCATCCGTCAGTTCCAGGAACGTGTCCGTAAAAGTCCCGCCGACATCGACCCCGATTCTTGCCGTCAACACGTCAGATGCAACCCGATGAGCCGTGAATCGCTGCCAGCAAGCGCGCTGGCAGGCGGCCCGTAAATGTCAATTTATCACCATGGCATGTCGAATAATTCGGCGATGCCGGCAGGAGCGCATCATGCGCGGTGGGACAGGGTGCATGCGCCCGGCCAGCACCGACAGGTGCGGCAGCCCACCGGCACGACATTAGCAATTCAAATTCGAATTATTGACATTGCACCGCACCCCTTGCCGGTTACGGTTCTCCTGCTTTGACGAAACAGGCAGGCTGACTCAATGGAGACCCGGAGCGCTGTCGCAGCGGGAGCGCCGATCCGGCTGAGCCGCGTCAGCAAGATCTTCCCCTCACCGAAGGGGCCGGTGGAAGCGCTGGCGAATGTCGAGCTGGACATCGCCCCGGGCGAGTTCGTGTCGATACTCGGCCCCAGCGGCTGCGGGAAAAGCACCCTGCTGATGGCGATTGCCGGGCTGGAACCGCCGACCAGCGGCACCATCCGCATTGCCGAGCGCATCGTCGATGCGCCCCGGCATGAAACGGCGATCGTCTTCCAGGATGCGACCCTGCTGCCTTGGAAGACGGCGCTGCAGAATGTCCTCTACCCATCGGAGATCGGGCGTCAGCCGCGCAGTGCGCATGAGCCGAAGGCGCGGGCGTTGCTGCAGCGGGTCGGGCTGGCCGGTTTCGAGGATCGACGGCCGAAGCAATTGTCGGGCGGGATGCGGCAACGCGTCGCACTGTGCCGGGCGCTGGTGCAGGACCCCGACGTGCTGCTGATGGATGAGCCCTTCTCGGCGCTCGACGCCATCACCCGGGATGAGATGGCGGAATTGATGCTGGATCTGTGGGGCGAAGGCGGCGGCAGGACAGCGGTGTTCGTGACCCATTCCATTCACGAAGCGGCATTGCTTTCCGATCGGGTGGTGGTCATGCGCCGCCGCCCCTGCGAGGTGATTGCCGACGTCAGGGTGCCCTTTGCCCGCCCGCGCCGCACGACGGTCGTCGACGATCCCGCCTTCGTGGCGCTCTGCGCCGAGCTGCGCCGCCTCATCGAGGTGTCGATGGGCCGCCGGAGCCAGTCCGCTGCCTGACGGTCCCGACACCCGCGCGATCTCTACGGTGCCATCCCATCCCGGCAAGGAACTCATGCGCAGCCGCTGGTTTGCCTATAGCCGCGCCATCATTCTTCCGCTGCTGACCGGTGGCTGCTTCCTGCTGCTCTGGTGGGCGGTTGCGACCTGGAGCGGCCTGCCGTCGGTCGTGCTGCCCCATCCCGCCCAGGTGTGGCGGATCCTGTCATCGAACTTCCCGCTCCTGGCGGGGCATATGTGGAAGACCCTGGTGGAATCGACGCTCGGCTTCCTGATCGCCACCGTGGCCGGCGTGTCGATCGCGATCGTCATCACCTATTCCAACCTGATGCGGCAGGCTTTCTATCCGCATCTCGTGCTGTTCCAGCTCATCCCGAAGGTGGCGCTGGCGCCACTCTTCGTGGTCTGGCTGGGGATCGGCGCTCCGGCACGGCTGTCCTTCGCCACCTTCATCGCCTTCTTCCCTCTGGTGATCGCCACTTCGCAGGGGCTGACCGAAGTGCCGTCGGACATGCTCAGACTGTCACGGTCGCTGTCGGCCACGCGCTGGCAGGTGTTCCGCACCATCCGGTTTCCCTATGCGCTGCCCTACATTTTCGCGGGCATGAAGATCTCGGTCACCATGGCGATGATCGGCATCATCGTCGGTGAGTTCATCGCTGCTCAGAAGGGGCTCGGCTATCTGATCCTCTTTGCCTCCTCCCAGGCCAATACGGCGCTGATCCTCGCGGCGATCGCGCTGCTGTGCCTCGTCGGCCTCGTGCAGTTCGGCGTCGTCGTGCTGCTCGAGGGGGTGGTGAAGCGGCATTACGGCAACGACTGACCGGTCGCCCTTTCTTCACCGCGACCGGCGCCAGGCAACGGAACTCAGTCCGCAACCAGAAGGCACCATCGATGTCAGAGGACACGATACTGATCGCGGGCGGCGGCCCGGTCGGCATGACCGCGGCCCTTGCCCTGGCCCGGAAGGGCATGCCTGTCCGTGTCTTCGAGGCAACCGGCGGCTTCGCCAGTGATCCGCGGGCGTCGTCGATCCATCCGGCCAGCCTCGACATGCTGGAACCTCTGGGGTTGAACCCCGAGATCCTGCGCCTCGGACATCATGTCCACACCTGGCAGTTCTGGGATCGGATCGACGGGCCGCTCGTCACGCTGCATCTGTCGGAGCTGGCAGGGCTGACCCGGCATCCGTTCCGTATCCAGTTGGAACAGCATGTGCTGTGCGGGCTGATGGCGGATCAGCTTCGCAGCCTCGGGGTCGAGGTCGCCTTCAACAGCCGCGTCGTTTCCGTCGCGCAGGATGACACCGGGGTCACCGCGGGGATCGAGACCCCGGAAGGAACGGTGCCGGTGCGCGGGCGGTACCTTGTCGCCGCCGATGGCGGGCGCAGCAGCATCCGCAAATCCCTGGACATCCCGTTCGAGGGCTACAGCCTGTCCGAGCTGTTCGTCGTGGTGACGACGCTGCACGATTTCACGCGCTATGGCTTCGAAGACGCCTGCCATTTCGCCGACCCCGATGAATGGGCAACGCTGTTCCGGGTGCCGAATGCCGGGGGCGAGCCGTTCTGGCGCATTTCCATGCCCGTACTGCCCGGCGTCCCGCGCGAACGGGCCGCCGAGTTCGCGGTCTGCGCCGATCGCCTGCAGGTGCTGATCGCCCCCGGGGATCGGGTGAAGGTGCTGCATTCGAACCTCTATGGCGTGCAGCAGCGCGTCGCCGGCCGCTTCCGCGAGGGCCGCGTCCTGCTGGCAGGGGATGCGGCGCATGTGAATGGCCCAACCGGGGCCCTGGGCATGAACTTCGGCGTTCAGGACGCCATGTTCCTGAGCGAGCAGCTGTCGCGGGTCTACGAGACCGGCGATGATGCGCCCCTCGACCGCTATGATCGCCAGCGCCGGACGCTGGCGCAGGCCATCCTGCAGACCCAGCCGCAGCAGATCAAAGCTCGGCTGGAGATGCGCGACCCGGACGAGCGTCGCCGTCGCAACGACAACATGCGCCGCCTCGCCGACGACCCCAAGCGCCGTCTCGCCTTCCTCAGGGAGCAGTCGATGCTGAACAGCGTCGAACAATCGCTCGCCATCGCCTGACACTGAGCCATTCAACAGGAGCCACCCACGATGACCATGGACACCCGACTTTTCCGGCGTTCGGTTCTGGCGGCGGCCGCCGTCCTCGGCGTCTTGCCGATGCCCGCGCTGGCGCAGGGCCGCAGGCGCGTGAAGTTCGCCAATTCCTGGGTGCCCGAGGGCTCGAACCTGCCGGCCTATGTGGCCCTGGGCAAGGGCTACTGGAAGGATCGCGGCTTCGATGTCGAGATCACGCCGCGCGTCAGCGCCCAGCAGATCTACGCCGGCGAATTCGACATCGGTTTCATCAACGGTTCGACGCTGCCCGTGCAGAAGGCCCGTGGCGTCGACCTGATCGCCATCGGCCAACTCGACTACAAGACCACCATGGGCATCGGCCTGCTGGCCTCCTCGCCGATCACCTCGCCCAAGGGCCTTGAGGGGCGCAAGCTCGGCTCCTCCGCCAATTCATCGGAGTATCCGTTCCTGCCGGCCTATGCCGAAGCCGCCGGCTTCGATCTGTCGAGGGTCGATCGCATCCAGCTCGATACCCAGGTCCGCGAGACCGCGCTGTTGCAGGGCAATGTCGACGCGATCACCGGCGTCGGCTCGTCCATCCTGTCGAAGCTGGTGCCGCAGGGCCACCGGCTGAAGTTCATGCTGTTCAACGATGCCGGGCTGACCCAGCTGATGGGCCAGACGATGGTCGCCACGCCCGCCATGCTGGCGCTCGATCCCCAGATGTGCGCGGCCATCGTCGAAGGCATGATGGAGGCGATCAAGTTCACGGCGCTGAACGTCGATGCCGCCATCGCGACATTCATGGAGCAGGTGCCGGAAATGGCGCTCAACCCGGTGGCGCAGGACCAGCTCAAGCTGTCGCTGGGCATCACCCAGACCATGAACCTGGTGCCCGAGGTGAAGGAACACGGCGTCGGCTGGATGAGCGCCGACAAATACCTGGGCATGTGGAACCTGGCGCAGACCTATGTGGTCAAGGCAGGGACGCCGGCCCCGGCGATCGACACGCTGATGATCAACCGCTTCGTTGGCGGGGTGACCTATAGCGATGCCGAATGGACGGCGCTGAATGCCCGGTTGGCACCCTACAAGGCGCTATTCGCGGTCTGATACCGGCCGGCCTCTCGGCTGACTCGGCACCAGCACGTTGGTTTCGCGCGGGGCTGCCTCACCAGGCCCGCCCGCCATACCGTTCGCCTTGCCCATGAAAAGATCATCGGCAAGGCTCGGCGGTCTGATCGCGGATCTGTCCCGACGCATCGGGCTGGTCCAGCCAATCCTGTAGTCGATCCCGAATGCGCCGCAGGCAATGCGACATCGCGGCGGAGAGGGTGCGCCCTCTCCGCACACAGCAGGCGAGTTGACCGGCAACCGATGGCGCGCCCTGCAGCGCGACGTAGCGGATGCCGGGTCTCAGCGGGTCGATCCCGGGTTGACGGCGGGCCTGCACGCCGACGCCGAGGCCCGCCTGGACCATGTCGGCCATCAGTTCGAAGGAATTGGTGACCAGCTTCGGCGTCAAATCCAGCCCAGACGATGCCAGCATCGTATCCATGACCTGGCGCAGCATGATGTCAGGCCCCGGCAGGATGAGCCGCTCGGACACCACCTCCGCCAGCGTGACGGCCGGCTTGGCGGCCATCGGGTGATCGGCGGGCATCATGATGTAGAGCTGGGTCGGGCTGGCGGCGATGACTTCGATGTCGCGTCGTGCCATGACCCCAAGGGCCAGGATGATGTCGACCCTGTCCGCCAGCAGCAGTTCAAGAAGCTGCGGAGAATTACCCGCGGTCACCTCGAACAGGACCGCGGGGTGATCGGCGCAGAATTCGGCGATGAAGCCGATGGCGAATTCGCGTCCGATGGTCTCGTTCACACCCAGTGACACACGTCCGCGCTTCAGCCCGTGCAGCGCGTCGATCTCGGAGCGAACGACAGAAAGCTCCTGCATGGCTCGTCCGACCCGGTGCAGGAGCGCCTCGCCCGCTGCCGTCAGGCGGCACGAATTCCGCCCGCGGCCACGGTCGAAAAGCTCGGTGCCGAGTTCGGTCTCCAGCAGTTTGATCTGACGGTTCACAGCACTGGGCGCAATACGCAGAACCTCGCCGGCCGCGCGGAAGGATCCCTGCTGAGCCACTTCGTAGAAATAGCGCAATGCCGCTGTCTGGGCGATTTGGGGGACTAGGCTCAGGACTCATTGCCTGAGCCAGAAGGTGAAGGTAGCGGCGAGGGTGAT
>JAYSDS010000016.1:0-61221 GCA_041914265.1 Roseomonas sp. | reverse complement strand
CCCCCCCGCGCCCCCGCCCCCCGCCCCGCCCGCCGCCCCCCCCCCCCCCCCCCCCCCCCCCCCCCCCCCCCCCCCCGTTCCGCTCCCGTCTCGTGCGCGACGGCCGCCCGCCCGGCTACCGCCCCGGCAGCGACCCACCCCCGCCGCGGAACCGCCGCAGCAGGGCATCCGCCGCGAGAGCGAGCATGGTCACGACGATCAGCAGCGTGCTGACCGCCGCGATAGTCGGTTCCACCTCCAGCAACAGGCTGTTCCAGATCCGCACCGGCAGCGTTTCCGCCCGAATGCCGGCAAGGAAGAGGGAGATCACCAGCTCGTCGAAGGAGGTGAGAAACGAGAATAGCGCCGCCGACACCACGCCCGGCAGCGCCAGGGGCGCCACCACGCGGCGGAACACGCCCCAGCGCGTGCAGCCGCAAACCATGGCGGCGCGCTCCAGCACCGGATCCACCGTCTTCAGCGCCGATTGCAGGATGATCAGCACCACCGGCAGGGCGACGACGCTGTGCGCCACGGCGATCCATGGCCGCACCCCGACGAGCCCCATCCGCGCCGAAAGGAAGTACACCGCGACCGCCGTCACCACATGCGGCACGATCACCGGCGTCAGCAGCAGCGACATGATCACCCGGCGCCAGGCGAACTGCCCCCGGACCAGCGCATAGGCCGCGAGGAAGCCGATCAGCGTGGACAGGATCGACGTCATCAACCCGATCACCACCGAGTTGAGGATCGCCTCCCGCCAGCGCTGGTCGCCCAGGAACCGCTCATACCAGCGGGTCGAGAAGGATTCCGGCGGAAACTTCAGATAACCGTCGCCGCTGAAGGAGGCGATGGCGACGATGACGATCGGCGCCACCATGCCGAAGCAGAGTAGCACGATCAGCGCCCGCAGCAGCGTCGCGCGCAGCACGGGGCCCATCATCGTGCGCCCTCCCCCACATCGGCGATGCGGGCATAGACGGCATAGAGGATGAGCGTCACCGTCAGCAGCACGATGGTCATCAGCGCCGCCGTGGGCCAGTTGTAGGTCAGCTCCACCTCACGTTCGATCAGCATCGCGATCATGATGTCGCCCGGCCCGCCCATCAGCGCCGGCGTGATGAAGAAGCCGATCGCGAGGATGAAGGTGATCAGCACGCCGGCAATCACGCCATGCATGGTCAGCGGCATGAAGACGCGGAAGAACACCGTCGCCGGCGACGCCCCCATCCCTTCCGCCGCCTGCAGCAGCCGCGCATCGACGGCTTTCATCGCCGCGAAAAGCGTCAGCACCATGTAGGGCAGCAGCACATAGGTCATGCCGATGATGACGCCCGTGCGGTTGTACATGAGCTGCAGCGGCTCATGCACCAGGCCAAGGCCGAGCAGCACCTGGTTGATCAGCCCGTTGCGCCCGAGCAGCACCATCCAGGCATAGGTCCGCACGATCGTGCTGGTGAAGTAGGGCAGCACGATGCAGAGGAGGATCGCGGTGAACACCAGCCCCTTCGCGCGGGACAGCGCATAGGACATCGGATAGCCGATGATCAGCACCAGCAGGGTCACGATGCCGGCGATCCAGTTGGTGTTCAGGATCGCGCCGCCGACCGCGCCGGAGAACAGCACGGCTTCCGCCTCCTCCCAGATTTCGGCGAGCGAGCCGAGTTCGGCGAGGGATGCGATCAGGAACCACAGGATCGGCACCAGGAAGACGAGCAGCAGCAGCACCAGCGTCGGCGCCAGCAGCAGCCAGGCAGGAAGACGTCCGAGCGGCATCGCCCTACTCCGCCAGCAACCGGCAGTCCTCGGCGCGCCAGCTCAGCGTCACCGCCGCGCCGGGCTCGTGGAGCGTCGCGCCGGGGCCGTTCGCGGCATCGCAGAGCACCCGCGCGCCCTCCCCCACATCGACCTCGTAGCGCACCACATTGCCGAGGAAGGAAGCGTGCAGGACCTTTCCCGGCAGCCGGTTCGGCGCTGCCTCGGCGGGGCCGGCCGCGACCGCGACCTTCTCCGGCCGCACGAACAGCGTCGCACCCGCCGCCGCGCCGGCTCCAGCCTGCAGAACAGCGCCGCCCGGGCCGCGCATCGCCGCACCGTCGCGGCGCACCGGCAGCAGGTTGGCCTCGCCCAGGAAGCTCGCGACGAAGCGGGATTCCGGCTTCTCGTAGACCTCGCGCGGCGGACCCATCTGCGCGATCCGCCCGCCATTCATGATGGCGATGCGGTCGGACATCGTCAGCGCCTCCTCCTGGTCATGGGTGACGTAGATCGCGGTCATGCCCAGCCGGCGCTGGATGTCCTTGATCTCCACCTGCATGTGGAAGCGGAGGTTCTTGTCGAGCGCGCCGAGCGGTTCATCCATCAGCACGATGCTCGGATGCGCGACGATCGCGCGGGCCAGCGCGACACGCTGCTGCTGCCCGCCCGAGAGCTGGCGCGCATAGCGCTTGCCGAAGCCGTCCAGCTTCACCATCGCGAGCGCATCCGCGACGCGGCGCGCGATCTCCGCCTTGGGCGTACCGCGCACCGAGAGCGGGAAGGCCACGTTCTCCGCCACGTCGAGATGCGGGAAGATCGCGTAGTTCTGGAACACCATGCCGAGGCCGCGGCCGCGCGGCGGGACATGCGTCATGTCCTGCCCGCCGAGCATCACCTTGCCTTCATCGGGCACCACGAAGCCAGCCAACATGGACAGCGTCGTCGTCTTGCCGCTGCCCGAGGGTCCGAGCAGCGTGAAGAACTCGCCCGCGGCGATGGCGAGCGAGACGCCCGCCACCACCGCTTCCGACCCGTATCGCTTGGTGACCGCCTCGAGGGCGACGGCGCCGCCGCCGCTCACCGCAGGATCCAGCGCGACCAGGCGCGGTTGATGCGGTCGCGGTTCGCCTCCCACCAGTCGATATTCTGGTAGAAGCCGCTGCGGCGCGAATTCTCGCCGCCAGGCATGCGCGCCTTCTCCTCATCGGTGAGGAATTCGGCGGCGCGGATGTTGGTCGGCCCGTAGACGAGCTGCTTCGCATAGGCCGCCTGCACCTGCGGCTGCATCATGAAGTCGGCCAGCCGCTGCGCGCCTTCCTTGTTGCGCGCATCCTTGAAGACGCCGAGCGCCTGGACCTGGATCATGTGCTCGTTCCAGGTGTAGGCGAGCGGCGCGTTGCGGTCGATCAGCGTCTGCAGGCGGCCATTCCAGATCGACCCCAGCACCACTTCCTGATCCGAGAGCATCTGCGCCGAGAGCGCCCCGGTATCCCAGAAGCGGCGGATCTGCGGACGGATGCGGCCCATCGAGCGCAGCGCGCGGTCGATGTCGATCGGATAGAGCTGGTCCTTCGGCACGCCATCCGCGATCAGCGCGAATTCGAGGTTCGGCGAACCCGTGGCGATGTCGGCCAGCATGCGCGGGCCGGGGAAGCGTTCCGCATTCCAGAAATCCGCCCAGGAATTGGGCGTCGTGTTCGGGAAGGCCGTCTTGCTGTAGGCGAGCACCGTCGCATAGGTGAAGTTGCCGACCTGGTAGGTCTTCTTCACCTCGGGCTCGATGTCCTCGGGCTTCGACCAGCGCCACTGGTCATAGGCGATCGGCGCCAGCGCGCCCATGTTCTCGAGCGCGAGGAGCTGCTTGTCGCCGGTGTCGATCAGGTCGAGCTCGACATTGTTCGCGCGGAACATCGCGATCAGCTTCGCGCCCGTCGCCGCCACCGGGCGCACGGTGATGCCGGTCTCACGCGTGAAGGGATCATAGACATGCTGGCGCATGATGTCGTCATAGGCGCCGCCGGGCGTGCGCACGATGACCTCGCCATTGGCGCGCGCCGGCCGGGAGAAGACAGCAGGCGCCGCGAGGGCCCCGCCCAGCAGCAGCCGGCGCGGCAGGATGAGTTTGTCCGACATGTGAAGTCCCTCTTCTTCGTTGTGAGATGATGGCGGCGCGGCCGGACCGTCAGCGATTGACGAGCAGCCCGCGCGGCAGATGCGTCAGCAGCTCGGGACCGGTCTCGGTGACCAGCACGGACTCGCTCAGCGCGGCGCCGCCGGCGGAGGCATAGATGTGGAAGACCATGCCGGCCTCGACAGGCCAGTCCGCACCGGGATGCAGGATGCGCGTGAAGTCGCTGGTACGCGGCCCGGCATCGCCATAGAGGCCGAGCGTATAGCCGGTGATGTTGTCGTAGCTGTCGCGCAGGCCGGACGCGATCACGCCCTGGCGCAGGATGGCATCGACATCGCCGGCACGCGCGCCGGGCTTCAGCGCGGCGATCTGCCGATCCTGCAATTCCGCGAGGATCTCCGCCGCGCGCTGGCGTTCGGGCTCGGGCTCGCCCAGCACCACGCAGCGCATCACCCGCGCGCTGTAGCCCTGGATGCGCGGCGTCAGCTCGATATGCACCACGTCGCCCGAGGCGAGCGGCGCGTCGCCGAGATGCCCATGCAGGAAGTCCCAGCCACGACCCGCGGTGATCGGCCCCGGGCGATAGGGATCGCCGCCCATCTCGACGAAGGTCATCTGGGCGACCTTCGCCGCCTCGCGCTGCGTGCCGCCGGGGGTGCAGACGGCGGCGGCGCGGCGCGTCGCCTCATCCGCGATCGCGGCGGCCCGACGCAGCAGCTCGATCTCGGCGGCCGACTTGATCAGACGCAGTTCGGCCACCACCGGCCCGATATCGACGAAGGTCGCGCCGGGCAGCGCCGCCTGCATCGCCGCGAAGCGCCGGATCGAGGTGCCGTAGCTCTCGAAATCGAGGCCGATCCGCGCCTTGCCAAGGCCCCGCGCCGCGAGCGCGTCGGCCAGCACCGGCATCGGGTCTTCCCAGTCGCGATAGGTCGGCACGTCCTCGATCCAGCTCCGCTGCCGGCAGACCGAGGCATCGAGGGCGCGGATCAGGAAGAAGGGCTCGGCGTCGAGCGGAATGCCGACGCAGCGCCAGCGATTGGCCGAGCTGCCGAAGCCCGAGACCCAGGTCATCGCCTCGATCTCGTCGAACAGCGCGACATCGACCGCCGCCGCACGCAGCCGGGCCTTCAGCCGCGCGACGCGGGCGTCGAACTCCGCCCGCGCGAACCAGGGATGGCTGCCCATCAGGCGCCTTCCTCCGTCACGCGCCAGCCATCCATCCGATCGCGAAGCTGATAGGCCGTGCCGACGACGGGCATGAACCAGGGATTGCCCGAGTAGAAGGGCCGCGTCGGGAAGGACAGGCGCGCGAAGGCGGATGGCCGATTGCCGCCGCCGAGGATCTGATGCGCCGCGGCCTTGCCGAGATGCGTCATCGTGACCACGCCGCTGCCGTTGCAGGCCATGGCGTAGTGCACGCCCTCATGCACGCCGACATGGGGCATCATGTCGAAGGCGAAGGCGACGTTGCCCCTCCAGGAATGCGTCAGCCGCACGCCGCGCAGATCCGGGATGAGATGCGTGAGGAAGCGATGCAGCGTCACCGCCGAGCGGCGAAGATCGGCATCGACGAAGCTCGCCCGGCCGCCGAACAGGATGCGCCGGTAATCCGGCGAGGGGCGGAAATAGTAGAGGATCTTCTTGGTGTCGCCATAGACGCGCAGCTTCGGCAGCGCCCGCCGCACACGGTCCTCACCGAGTTCCTCGGTCGCGATCATGTAGCTCGCGACCGGGATCAGGCGGCGCCGGTGCCACGGCGCTTCCGTTCCGGTATAGCCATTGGTGCCGAGCATCAGGTGCCGCGCGCGCACCGGCCCCCGGCTGGTCTCGACGACGAAGCCGCCATCGGCCTCGCGACGCCAGCCACGCATCTCGACGCCGCTCGCGAGCGTCGCGCCCTGCGCCTCCGCCGCGCGCGCCAGCGAGCGCACATATTTCGCCGGGTGCAGCGCGCCCGCGCGCAGCAGCAGCATGCCGCCATGGTAGCGGGTGGTCGCGATCTCCTCCTGCACGCGCTCGCGCGGCACGGTGAAGGCTTCCTCGACGCCGCCGGCCTTGTTGATCATCTCGGCACGGCGCTTCAGGCCTTCCATCGCCTTGGGCGCGTGCGCGCCGACGAAGCGGCCGCAGCGGATATAGTCACAGTCGAGATTCTCGCGCTTCACCAGCGCCTCGAAATCCTCGAAGGCCTGTTCGCCTTCCTCGGCGAGTTCCGCGACGAATTTCGCCCCGAAGGCCTGTTCGAGATCCGAGCGCACCTTGCCCAGGCTACCCGCCCCGCTCAGCGCCCCACCATTGCGGGAGGAGGCGCCCCAGCCGATCGGCTCGCGGTCCAGCACCAGGGACTTCATGCCGTTGCGGCCGAGTTCCAGGGCGGTCGACAGCCCGGCGATGCCACCGCCGATCACCACCACCTCGGCCTCGTCCGGAAGCGGCGTCTCGGCCGGCGCCGGCGGCGCGGCCTCCCACCAGAAGGGGCGCTCCGCGAAGCCCGGGGCGAATGGCGTCTCGATGTCGGTCATGTGACGTCGAGGCTGCCATGCCCCGCCGATCTTGCCCCATATCAATTCGTCATGCGGTCGCCATGCGGGCTATGCCCCGGCAGCGCGCGCCGTCACCTGGTCGACAAGGTCGCGCGCGGCGCTTCGGATGCTCTGCGCCAGCAGCGCGCGGCCGAAGGTGTCGCGCACTTCCTCCGGCCAGATCAGCCGATAGTCGAAGGTCACGGCCGGTTCGAAGGGGCGCAGCACCAGGCCGAGATGCAGGCAGCTCGACACGCCAAAGGCATCCGCGATCGTCACCCCGTTGCCGGCGGCGGCCATCGCCACGGCACCGACAGTCATGCGGCATTCCACCGTCTCCTCGGGGTGCGCGCCGCTGTGGCGCAGCGCCTCATCCACCAGCGCCTGGCGGCCTTCCTCCCGCGACAGGGCGATATAGGCCTCCCCGTCGAGATCGGCAGCCCGCACCACCGCCTTGCGGGCCAGGCGATGCCCGGGCGCCATGACGCACCAGGCTCGGGTGCGGATCAGCGGCGTCGAGCGCACGCCCGGGATGCGTGGCAGGCTGCTGCTGATGCCGATATCCGCCTGGCGCGAGGAGACGAGGCCAAGCACGCTGCCCGCCGCGCGCGAATGGATCGAGATCGTCTCCCGCCGGCCCGCCGCCCGCCAGGCCTGGATCGCGGTCGGCAGCAGCGAAAGGGTGAGCGTCGGCAGCGAGGCGATGACGATGCGCCGTGGCGCCTGGGCCCGCAGCCGTTCCGCGAGCGCCGTCACCTCCTCGATGCCGATGAAGACGCGCTCCGTCTCCTGGTGCAGGGCCTGGGCCGTGGCGGTCGGCAACAGCCGGCCGCGGACCCGTTCGAACAGGGGAAAGCCGGCGATCTGCTCGATCTGTGACAACAGGCGGCTGACCGCAGGCTGGGAAATGCCGAGCATCGCCCCGGCACCCGTCACCGACCCGCTGCGCATGATGGCGCGGAAGGCTTCGAGATGCCGGAATTCGAGGGATTTCATCGCCATGGGCGGTCAGGGTCGCGGCTGCGGCCCGGGTTGGTCAAGCGATGCGCGACCCGTGCCCCGGCTACAATCGGGCCGGCAGCGGCGCGAGCGCGCTGAGCGCCGGTCTCGCATCATCGGCGCCGGCGCGCAGGGCCGCGGCACGCTCGGCCGGCAGGCCCAGCAGGTGGGCGAGGATGTCGCCCGCCACGGCGGCCGCCCCGCGCAGCGCCGCCTCGTCCACCAGGGCCCGCGTATCGGCCGCGGTCAGGATTCGCGCCACCGCACAATCGGGCTCCCCGAATCCGGCCATGAGGCGCAGTGCCGGCACCCCGGCGCCGGCGAAGCTTGCATGGTCGGAGCTGACATGCAGCGGCTCATGCACCAGCACCGGGGCGATAGCCCGGATCTCCTCGGCCAGCGCCGGGAAGCCGGATGTCAGCGCAGCCAGCGCCTCACCCCCGACGATGCTGTCGAGGTTGAGGTTGGCCGCCATCGCCGCGATGCGATCCGCCGCCAGGCCGCGCAGCCACGAGCGCGAGCCCGACAATGCCCATTCCTCGGCGCCGAAGACGCAAACCGTGAGGCCACGCGGCAATCCTGGCAGCACCGACGCCGCCGCGCGCGCGAGGGCGAGCAGCGCCGCCACGCCGCTGGCATTGTCGATGGCGCTCTCGGCCCCCGGATGGCCGTCGAGATGGGCCGACAGCACGACCCGGCCCGGCCCGCCGCCGGGCAGGTCCAACACCAAGTTCCGCGCCGTCGCCAGATGATGCCGGGCCTCGACCAGCAGCCGCACGGCACCGGCTTCGCGCAGCGCCGCCGCACCCTCGGCGCCCAGCCCGACCACCGGGATCGGGCAGGCATTGGCCCAGCCGGAGACCGGGCCGATGCCCGGCTCAGGCTGCACCAGGATCACTGCGGCGGCGCCGGCCTCGGCCGCGGCGCGCAGCTTGACGCGCCGATGCATCGCACCCGGGGCGAAGCCGTATTCGTGTCGGATCATCACGGCGCGGCCACGCACCGCCGGACCTGCGGCCGCAACGTCTTCGGGCACGCCGCGGCCGAGATCGAGCACCTCCAGCAGCGTCTCGGCCGGCAGCCCTGCCGAACCGAGCAGCGCCAGCGCGGGCAGCGGCGCGCCGTCCGGCGTCGCGACCCGCAGCGCGTCGAGCGTCCAGCCGTGATAGGGCGTGTGCACCGTCTCGACCGCGCCGAGTTTCCCGAGGCGCCGCGCCACGAGGTCGAAGGCCGCCGCGCAGCCGGGCGAGCCCTCCAGGCGCCCGCCGCAGTCGCAGAGCGCGAGGAAGTCGGCCCACAGGTGCTCGTCTGGCCGAAGGTCAGGTGACGGCATCGAGGCTCCAGGGCTGTTCGGCCTGCACCTCGGCGATGACGGCGAAGGCGCGCTCCAGCGCCGCCGGCTCGGCGACGCCGATGCAGGCGCGGATATGCGGCGGCAGCATCATGCCCCCGACCGCGAAATGGGTGGCGGGCAAGACCCGGACGCCGCGCCGATCCAACGCCCGGATGAAATCCTCGAGCATCCAGGGCGCCGGCACGGGCAGCCAGACATGGTAGCTGGGCAGGGTCGGCGCGCCGAAGCGCCCCGATCCCAACGCAGCGGCGACGATGCCGAGGCGGCGCTGCATCTCCGCCTGGTGCTCGCGCCGGCAGATGGTGGTGGCGCCGGAATCGACCAGCCGCGCCAACAGCTCCGCCTGCAGGGCGGGCGCGGTCCAGTGCTGCAGGCTCAGCGCCTCGACCAGCGCGGCGCGCACGCGGCCCGGCGCCTGGATGATGCCGAGCCGCAGCCCCGGCGCGATGGCCTTGGACAGGCCGGTCACATAGACGCATCGATCGGGATCGAGTGCCGCGAGCGGCGGCGACGGATCGGCGGCGAGATGGCCGTAGACGTCATCCTCCAGCAGCAGCGCCGCCGTGCCGCGGCAGGCGGCCAGGACGTCCTGCCGGCGCCCGGCGGACATCGTCGCCATGGTCGGGTTCTGTACGGCGGGGCTGCACATGACCAATGACGCGCCGGTGGCGGCGAGCTGGCGGGCGAGGTCCTCGGGCAGCATGCCCTCGCCATCCATCGCAACGGGGGCGAGGCGCAGGCCAGCGGCGGCGGCGAGGCGACGGAAGCCGTAATAGGTCCAGGCCTCGCACAGCACGGTGTCGCCCGGCCGCGTCAGGGCCGCGAGGCAGGCGGACATGGCGTGCTGCGCGCCATGGGCGAGCAACAGGGCGTCGCCGCGGGCCTCGAGGCCGCGCGGGCGCAGCCAGCGCGCCGCGGCCTCCCGGTGATGCGACGCGCCGGCGGGCGGGTGGTAGCCGAACAGCGCCTCCGGCCGCCCGGCCCTGCCCAGCACGGCCATGGCATCGGTCAATGCCGCACGGATGCCCGGCGTCATCGGCACGCTGTTCAGACGCAGGTCGATCCCCGCGGCCGGGTCGGCCTGCATCGCGGCGGGCTCCGCGATCTCGCGCACGAAGGTGCCGCTGCCCGGACGGGCGACCACCAGGCCGCGGCGCGATGCTTCCTGGATGACCCGCGTGACGGTCGCGATGGTCACGCCGAACTGCGTCGCCAGGTCGCGCTGCGGCGGCAGGCGTTGGCCGCGCGGGTAGCGGCCCGAGGCGATGCCTTCCTCGAGATGGGTGACCAGGGTCTGGAACTTGGGGGGTGCCATGATGCGGCTGGGGCCCGCTGCTGAAGTTGGTTCCGCCCTAGCGCATCGCCGCGCGGATGCACAGGGACGGGGCAAGCGGATTGTCCTGGTGCATTCGCCACAGGCTTTCCTGGATGCGCCGCGTCACGGCCGGGCCGGAAAGCGTCTTGGCGAGCATCCGACCAAGTGTCATGCTCAATTCCAGAAATTGTCCTAGTATTACTTGCCTGGATCGCCGAATGCCACAAGCCAGCGCCGCCCTGCGCGACCTGATGCGCCAGCCCCGCCTGTTTCCGCTCGCCGGCGTCTATGACGCGCTCTCGGCTTGCCTGCTGGAACGCGCCGGGCTGCCGGTCGCCTATATCAGCGGCTATTGCCTCGCCGCCGGCCGGCTCGGCCTGCCCGATGTCGGCTTCCTCACCCTGACCGAGGTGGTGGAGAACGCCGCGCGCATCGCCGACCGCATCGGCATTCCAGTGCTCTGCGACGGCGACGACGGATACGGCAACCACCTCAACGTCACGCGGCTGGTGCGCGGGCTGGTGCGCGCGGGCGTCGCGGGCGTGCAGATCGAGGACCAGGTCTCCCCCAAGCGCTGCGGCCACATGCCCGGCAAGCGCGTGGTGCCGAAGGCGCAGATGGTCGCGAAGATCAAGGCCGCGGTGGATGCGCGGCAGGACCCGGATTTCGTGATCCTCGCCCGCACCGATGCGGTCGCCGTCACCGGCTATGACGACGCGATCGACCGCGCCCATGCCTATCGCGAGGCCGGCGCCGACATGATCTTCGTCGAGGCGCTGGAGACGATGGAGCAGATGGCCGCCGTGCCGCCGCTCTTCGACTGCCCGACCGTGTTCAACTTCGCGCTCGGGGGGCGGTCGCCGACGCCGCCGGCCGCCGAGATCGAACGCCTCGGCTACCGCTTCGTGCAGAACCCCGATGTCGTCTTCGCGGTCACGCGCGCACTCGGCGACCTCTACGCCGAGGTCGCGCGCGCCGGCACCTATGCCGCCATGGCCGACCGGATGAGCGGCTTCGCCGAGTTCAACGCCATCCTCGGCCTCGACCGCATCGCCGCGCTGGACGACCGCTACCGGGTGGAGGAGCCGTGAGGATCGACGGCACCGCCCTCGTCATCGGCGACGACGTCAACAGCGACCTGCTCTACCCGGCCCGCTTCATGGGGCTGCCGGATCGCGCCGAGCAGGCACGCCATGCGCTGGAAGGCCTCGGCCCTGAGTGGCCGGCGCGCGTCGCCGCGCATCCGGTACTGGTCGCGGGCTGGAACATTGGCGGCGGCAGCGCGCGGGAAGAAGCGGTGACGGCGCTGCTCGGTGCCGGGGTGCGGCTGGTCGTCGCGCGATCCTTCGCGCGGCTGTTCTTCAGGAACTGCATCAATAACGGCCTGCCCGCCGTGTCCTGTGAAACGCTGCCGGAGATGACCACGGGCGCGACGGTCGCCGCGGACCTCGCCGAGGGCTGGCTGGAGGCGGCCGGCGAGCGCCTCACTGTGCCGCCGCTGCCCGAGGCGCTGCTGTCCATCCTGCGCCATGGTGGGCTGCTCGCCACGCTGCGGAGCGCGGGCTGATGGGCACGCTCGCCGAGACGATCCTCTCCCGCGCCGCCGACCACGCGGTGCGCGAAGGCGATCTGGTGGAGGTGACGGCCGATCGCTGCTTCGTCCCCGACGACACCATCGCGCTGCTGATGCATCACCTGAAGCGCGCCGGCGTCACGCGCCTGGCGGCACCCGAACGCTGCGCGATCTTCTACGACCACTTCGCCCCGGCGGAGACGGCGGCGAGTGCCGGCGCCCATGCGGCCGGCCGGCGCTTCGCGCAGGAATTCGGCGTCGGCCGGCTCTTCGAGGTGGGCGACGGCATCGCGCACCAGCTCGCGGTGGAACAAGGCCTCGTGCGGCCCGGGGAACTCGCCTTCAACGCGGATTCCCACACCACGACGCTCGGCGCCGCGGGCTGCTTCGGCACCGGCCTCGGGGCGGCCGAGACCGCCTATGTCTGGGCGACCGGGCGCATCTGGCTGCGCGTGCCGGCCACCATCCGCGTCGTGCTGCATGGCGGGCTCCGTCGCGGCGTCGATGCGAAGGATGCGTGCCTCGCGCTGCTGGCGCGGCTCGGCACGCGCGGCGCGGCGTATCGCGCGGTGGAATTCCATGGCGAGGGCGTCGCCGCACTCGGCATGGCCGCGCGCATGACCCTGTGCAACATGGCAATGGAAATGGGCGCGAAGGCGGCGATGGTGCCGCCCGATGCGGTGACTGCCGCGCATTATGCCGCGCTCGGCATCGCGCCGGATGCCCGCTGGCCCGCCATCGATCCGGACGCGCGCTACGAACGCACGCTGGAGCTCGATCTCGACGACCTGGAGCCGATGATCGCCGGGCCGCATGCGCCGGATCGCGTCGCCGCCGTCGCGGGGCTGGATGTGCCGCGCATCGACCAGGCCTTCCTCGGCACCTGCACCAATGGCCGCATCGAGGATCTGCGCGCCGCGGCCGATATCCTGCGCGGGCGGCGCCTCGCGCCGGGCCTTCGCATGATCGTCACCCCGGCTTCGCGCGCCGTGCAGTTGGCGGCGCTGGACGAAGGGCTGCTGCGCGTCTTCCTCGAAGCCGGCTGCGCCGTGACGGTGCCGGGCTGCGGCGCCTGCGCCGGGCTGCACCAGGGGCTGCTGGGGGAAGGCGAGGTCTGCATCTCCTCCGGGTCCCGCAACGCCCCGGGCCGCATGGGAAGCCGCGATGCCGCGATCTACCTCGCCAGCGCCGCCACCGTTGCCGCCAGCGCCGTGACCGGACGCCTCACCGATCCTCGAACCCTTCATCCTGCCGTGGAGATGCTGCCATGAAACGTCGCCACCTCCTCGCCGCCGCCGGCGGTGCGATGCTGGCCCCGATCGCCGCCGGAGCGCAGCGCGCCAAGGTCGTGCGCTATGTCCCGCAGGCCGATGTGGGCGTCCTCGATCCGACCTACACCACGGCCTATGTCACGAGGAACCACGCCTATCTCGTCTTCGACACGCTCTATGCCGTGGATGACGAATTCCGCGTCCATCCGCAGATGGTCGCGGGCCATGTGATCGAGGATGACGGCCGCACCTGGCGCATGACGCTGCGCGACGGGCTGCGTTTCCACGATGGCGAGCCGGTGCGCGCCCAGGACGTGGTGGCGAGCATCATGCGGTGGTCGCGCCGCGATGCCTTCGGGCAGGAGGTGCGCGCGGTGACGGACGAGTTGTCCGCACCGTCGGACAAGGTCGTGCAGTTCCGGCTGAAGCGCCCCTTCCCGCTCCTCTCGGCCGCGCTCGGCAAGCCGTCCAGCTACATGCCGGCGATCATGCCCGAACGCCTCGCCGCCGGCCCGCCCGACCGCCAGGTGCCCGAGGTCATCGGCAGCGGCCCCTTCCGCTTCAATCGCGCCGAGCACACGCCGGGCAGCCGCCTGGTCTATGACCGCTTCGATGGCTACGTGCCGCGCGCCGACGGCACGCCGAGCCGCACCTCGGGACCGAAGATCGCCTATCTCGACCGCGTGGAATGGATCGTGATCCCCGATCCCTCGACCTCGGCCTCGGCGCTGAATGCCGGGGAAGTGGATTGGGTGGAGCGGCCGCTCGCCGACCTGCTGCCGATGCTGCGGCGGAACCGGTCGATCGAGGTCCGCCTGCTCGACAAGGACGGCGCGCTGCCGATCATGCGCTTCAACCAGCTCCAGCCGCCCTTCAACGATCCGGAGATCCGGCGCATCGTGCTGCGTTCCGTGACGCAGTCGGATTTCCTGCGCGCGGCGGTGGGCGACGAGCAGGCGCTGTGGCGCGACGATGTCGGCGTCTTCACCAGCGACACGCCGCTCGCCAACGATGCCGGCATGGACGCCCTGCGCGCGCCGCGCGACCTCGCGCGCTCCAAGCGCGAGTTGGAGGCCTCGAACTACAAGGGCGAGCGCGTCGTCATCCTTTCCCCCGGCGACTACCCGCAGTTCAACAACATGGCCGAGGTCGGCGCCGACCTGCTGAAGCGCATCGGCTTCAACGTCGATCTGCAGGTGGTGGATTGGGGCACGCTGGTGCAGCGCCGGCTGAAGCGCGACCCGGTCGACCAGGGCGGATGGAGCATCTACTTCACCTCGGTCGCGGGCAATGAGGCGGTGAACCCGGCCTCCCACCAGAACACCCGCGGCCTCGGGCTGCGCAGCAATCCGGGCTGGCCGACCAGCGCGCGGCTCGAGGAACTGCGCGCCGCCTGGTTCGCCGCCCCGTCCCAGGCCGACCAGCTCGCCATCGCGCGGCAGCTCCAGGAGCAGGTCTTCATCGACGTGCCCTTCATCCCGCTCGGCCAGTTCTACGAGCCGAACGCCTACAACCGTGCCCTGAGCGGCATCCTCGGCGGCTTCCCGCTGTTCCACAACGTGCAGAAGGCGTGACGTCGTGCGCCTTTTCACGGCCTCCATGGGCACGGAATCCAATACCTTCTCGCCCATGCCGACGAGCATGCAGGACTACGCGCAATCGGTGCTCTGCCGTCCGGGCGAACACCCGGACGAACCGAACCAATGCACCGCGCAGCTCGTCGTCGCCCGGCGCCGCGCTGCGCGGGATGGTTATACGCTGATCGAAGGGAGCTGCTTCCACGCGAGCCCCGGCGGGCGCACCAACGCCGCCGATCACGCCGCCATGCGCGACGAGATCCTCGCCCAGCTTGAAGCGGCGATGCCGCTGGACGGCGTGCTGTTCGGCTTCCACGGCGCGATGGCCGCGCATGGCTGCGACGATGTGGAGGGCGACATGCTCGAACGCGCCCGCGCCATCGTCGGGCCGGATTGCGTCATCGCGGCGGAGCTCGACCCGCATTGCCACCTGACGCTGAAGCGGCTGCGCCTCGCGGACATCATCGTGATGTACAAGGAGTATCCGCACACCGACACGGTGGAGCGCGCCGAGGAGGTGGTGGACCTGCTGCTCGGCACGATCCGCGGCGCGATCAGGCCGGTGATGTCGGTCTATGACTGCCGCCAGATCGGCAGCTTCCCGACCACCCATCCCACCATGCGCGCCTTCGTCGACCGCGCCGCGGCGCTGGAGGGCAAGGATGGGATCCTCTCGGTCTCGATCGGCCATTGCTATCCCTATGCCGATGTCCCGGAGATGGGCGCGCGCATCCTGGTGGTGAGCGACGGCGACAAGGCAGCCGCGGACCGCGCCGCGACGATGCTGGGGGAAGAATTCCAGGCGCTGCGCGGCGTCACCACACCCCGCTTCCATGGCGTGGAGGACGGGCTCGATGCGGCCTTCGCCCTGGCCGGGGCGCCGATCGCGGTGACCGATGCCTCGGACAATGCCGGCGGCGGCGCATCGTCCGACAACACCACCATCCTGCGGGCGCTCATCGCCCGCGATGCGCAGAATGTCGCGCTGGGACCACTCTGGGATCCGGTCGCCGTGCGAATCTGCTTCGCCGCCGGACTCGGCGCCGAGTTCCCGCTGCGTTTCGGCGGCAAGACCGGGCCGGCGTCCGGCACGCCGGTCGATGCGCTCGTCACCGTCATCGGCCTGGCCCGCAACGCCACGCAGACCTATGGCGCGACGCAGTCGGCCTTGGGCGATCTGGCGGCGATCGGCATCGGCGGGGTCGAGGTGGTGCTGAACAGCTCGCGCACCCAGGCGCTGGGGCCGGAGCTCTTCACGCGCGTCGGCATCGACCCCACCGCGAAGAAGCTGCTGGTGCTGAAATCCAGCAATCACTTCCGCGCGGCCTATGACCCCATCATCCAGGGCGTGCTCCATATCCATTCCGACGGGCTGCTGCGTCGCGACGACTACCGCCTCATCCCCTACCGGCATGTGCAGCGGCCCATCTGGCCGCTGGATGCCGATGCGCCGGGCCGCCTGATCGCCTGACGCCCCGCTTCCGGCGTCCTTCGGCCGGCCTTTCCGGGTCGCTGGCCCTCGCCTTCGGCGGCCCGCCTATCCGCTCCAGTCGCCGGACATCCGGCGACCGGGGCGGGGAGCACATCAAGACATCTGTCGATCGAACGGCACCGGCCGCGCGTCCGCGGACCCCGATGGTGCAGCGCACCTCCAACAGCCTCCTCCCCATCGCCGCCGCCCTGGCAAAGGGGGGGCAGAAGAGCGATTGCCGCGACAAGATATCAATTATACGATATCCCAACTCGACAACCGGAGGTGCTTCCATGTCGGCTCCCGCCCGTCTCAAGCTCGGCCTCGCCATGGTCTCGAACGGCACGCATGCGGCAGGCTGGCGCCTTCCCGGGGCGCACGCCGATGCCGGCCTGGACTTCTCGATCTGGAAGAAAATGGCGCAGGAGGCCGAGGCGGCGAAGTTCCACTTCATCTTCCTCGCCGACGGCCAGGCGGTGCGCACCAACGCCAAGGATGACGAGGCGCTGAGCTACAGCGGCCGCATCGACCAGTTCGAGCCGCTGACCATCATCGCCGCCCTGTCGGCCGTGACCGAGCGGATCGGCTTCGTCGCCACCGCCTCCACCACCTACAACGAGCCCTATACCATCGCGCGGAAATACGCCTCGCTCGACCACATGAGCAGCGGCCGCGTGGGCTGGAACGTCGTGACCTCCTGGTCCGAGGCCGAGGCGAAGAATTTCAGCCGGGAGAAGCACCTCGAACACGCCACCCGCTACCGACGCGCCGAGGAATTCGTCGATGTCGTGACGGGGCTCTGGGATAGCTGGGAGGACGACGCCTTCCTGCGCGACCAGCGGGGCGGGCGCTACTTCGATCCGGCGAAGATGCACGTCCTCAATCACCGCGGGGAATTCTTCTCGGTGAAGGGCCCGCTCAACGTGGCGCGGCCGCTGCAGGGCTATCCGGTCATCGCCCAGGCCGGCTCCTCGGAACCCGGGCAGGAACTCGCGGCGCGCACGGCGGACCTCGTCTACACCGCGCAGCGTGACATCGCCTCGGCCAAGGCCTTCTACGCCAGCGTGAAGGGCAAGGCCGCCGCCTATGGCCGCGCGCCGGAGGATCTGGTCGTCATGCCCGGCGGCCTGATCGTGGTCGGCGAATCCGAACAGCAGGCACGCGATCGGCTCGGTGAGCTCGAGGCCCTGATCCATCCCGTGCATGGGTTGTCGGTACTGGCGAACCTGTTCGGCGACCTCTCCGCCTATCCGCTGGACGAACCGCTGCCCGACATCGTGCTGGACGGGCCGGTGAAATCCATCGCCGGGTCCATGGCGAAGCAGGCGAAGGAACAGCGGATGACGATCCGCCAGCTCTACACCTTCCTCTCCGGCGGGGCCGCGCATCAGCAGATCGTCGGATCGCCGAAGCAGATCGCCGACCACATGCAGGAATGGTTCGAGGCCAAGGCCTGCGACGGCTTCAACCTCATGATCCCCTACTACCCGCAGGGACTCACCGAGGTCATCCAGCTCCTGCTGCCCGAGCTGCGTCGCCGTGGGCTGTTCCGCGACGAGTATGAGGGCCGGACGCTGCGCGAGAACATGGGCCTGCGGCGCCCGCCCCATGGTTTCGGCGTCCGTCACTCGACACAGCAGTTGCAGATGGCTGAAAATTAAGTATCAAATATACTCAATCACGGGAAAGCCACCCATCGGCGCATAGTTCGACGGAGAGACGAATGGATCTGCACCGGCGCTGCGAACGGCTGATCGGCCGTTTCCGTGATGGCGACATCGATCGCCGCAGCTTCCTCGGCCTGCTGGGCCGGGCAAGCCTGTTGGCGGGGCTCGCCGGCCCTGCGGTCACCATGCTGGCCCGCCAGGCCGTTGCGGCCGAAAGCCTGCGCTTCGATGGCTGGGGCGGCGTGGCGCAGCAGGCGCTGACGCGCCACATCTTCACCCCCTTCACCGAGCAGACGGGCATCGCGATCCGTCAGGGCTCCTTCGGTGGCTGGGAGGAATTCCTGACCCGGGTGCGCGCGAGCTCGCCCGGGGAGTACAATGTCTGCTCCCTGTCCAACCTGGTCTCCTACTACACCTTCATCCAGGGCCGGTTGGGGCAGCCGCTCGACCTCGCGAAGATCCCGCGCCTCGCCCTGTTCGACCAGCGCGGCGTCGAGGCGTTCCGTCGCCTGTCGAATGGCGAGATCTGCGCCGTTCCGTACCAGCTCACCACCATTGGCATCGCCTACAACCGCGACAAGCTGGATGGTGCCGCGTTGCGGGCCCAGGGCGTGCAGGCCCTGCTGAACGACCAGTATCGCGGCCGCCTCGTCGGCGAGAACAACTGGCTGCGCCGCATCTGGTACGCCGCCCTGCAATCCGGCCAGGATCCGAACGCGATCGGGAACATGGATGCGGTCTGGGACCGTATCCGCGCGAGCCGCCGCCTGGTGACCAAGTACTGGTCCTCCGGCGCGGAACAGATGAGCCTGCTGGCGAACGGCACCGCCGATCTCTCCGATGCCTGGGGCATCCGCGTCTTCCACCTGAAGAAGCAGGGCCACCCGATCGACATCTTCTATCCGGAGGGGATCTACACCGACACCGCCGGCATGTTCGTCTTCAAGGGCACGCCGCTCGAACCCGTCTACGCGCTGTTCGACATCGTGCTGCGCGAGGAAGTGCAGTTCGCCCTGGCCGAGCAGGAAGGCAGCACGCCGCTGTTCGATCCGGAAAAGGTAACGGTACCGCCCGAGCTCAAGGCCAGCCTGCCCGGCTATGACGAGAATGGCCGCCTGCGTATCGGCGTCTTCCCGGACCCGGTCTACTGGAACGCCAATGGCGATGCCTGGCAACGCCGCTACACGCAGGTCATGGCGCGTGGCTGACACCGCAGCGGCCGGGGCGGCGCCCCCGGCGCAGGGCATGCGACGCGGCGTCACGGGCTGGATGCTCGCGGCGCCGGCCATCGGCTGCGTCATCGCCTTCATCGTCCTGCCGGTGCTCGCGATGGCGGTGCATTCCTTCTGGATGCGCGACCCC
This sequence comes from Roseomonas sp., assembly GCA_041914265.1. Taxonomy (GTDB): domain Bacteria; phylum Pseudomonadota; class Alphaproteobacteria; order Acetobacterales; family Acetobacteraceae; genus Neoroseomonas. The sequence continues at coordinate 42,236 of JAYSDS010000016.1, read as the reverse complement.
ACTGGCATCGTCGAGCATCGCTTCACCCTCGCCAACTGGGCGGAATTCTTCGGCGATCCGTTCTATCTGACCATCCTCGCCAAGACCGGCCAGCTCGCGGCGATCACGACGCTGATCTGCGCGGTGATCGGCTATCCCGTCGCCTATACGCTGATCCTGATGCCGGCGCGGTATCGGGCGCTGCTGATCCTGCTGCTGTTCCTGCCGTCCTGGATCAGCTTCGTGGTGCGGACCATGTCCTGGCTGCATGTGCTCGGGCCGAGCGGCCTGGTGAACCTGACGCTGCAACGCCTCGGGCTGATCCAGGAGCCGCTGCCGCTGCTCTACAACGATGTCTCCATCTACATCGGCATGGTCCACTACACCCTCACCTACATGGTGCTGAACATCTTCATCGGTCTGCAGGCGGTGGACCGCGACCTGGTGGATGCCGCGCGCACCCTGGGCGCCAAAGGGTGGCAGGCTTTCCTCGAGGTCACGCTACCGCTCTCCCTGCCGGGCCTCATGGCGGGCTCGCTGCTCTGCTTCATCCTCGCCGCCGGCACCTACATCACGCCGCTGATCCTGGGTGGGCCGGGCAATGTCTACTTCTCCAGCCTGATCTATGAGGCGGTGATCCCACAGCTCGACTGGCCCTTCGGCGCGACGCTCGCCGTCGTCTTCATCCTGGTCCTGACCGCGGTCATCGCCGCCTATGCACGGCTCGCCGGGCTCTCCACGCTGTTCCGCAAGGTGGCGGCATGAGACATTCGCGCCGCGTCCTCTGGCTCCTCGGCAGCTTCACCGCGCTGGTCTACGCGTACAAGATCCTGCCCGTCTTCGTGGTCGTCGCCCTCGCCTTCAACCCGCCGGAATTCGGCAGCTTCCCGATCGTCGGCTTCACCACGCGCTGGTTCAGCGGGCTGTTCGACAACCCGGCGGTGGTGACCGCGGTGCAGACCTCCCTGAAGCTCGCCACCGCCACCGCCATCATCGCGACGGTGCTGGGGACGGCGGCGGCCTATGCGCTGGTGCGCTATCCCTTTCGCGGGCGCGCGGCCGTGCAGATGCTGCTCACCGTGCCGATCCTGGTGCCGCATCTCATTGTCGGCGTCGGGCTGCTGCTCGCCTTCCGCGTGGTGGGCCTGTCGCGCAGCTTCACGCTGATGCTGCTGGGCCATGTCGCCCTGACGATGCCCTTCGTCATCCTGACGACGCAGCACCGACTCCAGTCGATCCCGGTCTATCTGGAGGATGCGGCGCGCACGCTCGGCGCCAATGGCTGGCAGAGCTTCCGCGAGGTGACGCTGCCACTCGCACTGCCGGCCGTGGTCACCGGGGCGGTCTTCGCCTTCATGAGCTCCTTCGACGAGGTCACGGCGACGCTGTTCTGGCGGCCGGCGAATTTCGACACCGTGCCGATCTACGTGCTGTCGGAACTGCAGAATTCCGTGAGCCAGGAGTTGAACGCCCTGGCGGCGGCGTTAGTTGGATTCTCGGTCTCGGTGCCGATGATGACCATGCTGTTGATGCATCTCTGGTCCACCCGCCGGCGCGGCCCGGCACGCGCCGCGGCCACGGAAATGACCCCGGCCTGGCAAACGACCGCAGCCGTAGAGGGAGAACGGTCATGAACCCCGCCGCCGTCGAGATGCGTCGCGTCGCCAAGCACTATGGCAGCGTCGCCGCCGTCGAGGATTTCGACCTCACCGTGGGCGAAGGCGAGTTCGTCGCGCTGCTCGGCAGCTCCGGCTGCGGCAAGACGACCACGCTGCGGATGATGGCGGGGCTGGAACAGCCCACCGCCGGCGACATCATCGTCAAGGGACGCCGCGTCAACGACCTGCCGGTCCATGCCCGCAATGTCGGGATGGTGTTCCAGAACCACGCCCTGTTTCCGCACAAGACCGCGTTCGACAACATCGCCTTCGGGCTGAAATACCGGAAGGTGTCGAAGCCCGAGATCACCCGGCGGGTGCAGCGGGCGCTGGAGGTCGTTCGGCTGCCTCATGTCGCGGACCGCATGCCGGCACAGCTCTCCGGCGGGCAGCAGCAGCGCATCGCCGTGGCGCGCGCCATCGTCATCGAGCCGGACCTGCTGCTCTTTGACGAGCCGCTATCCGCGCTGGATGCCGGACTGCGCGAGGAGCTGCGCGTCGAGTTGAAGCGCATCCAGCGCAGCCTCGGCATCACCACGGTCTTCGTCACGCATGACCAGGCGGAGGCCCTGTCCATGGCGGACAAGGTCGTCGTCATGCATGGCGGGAAGAAGGAGCAGGAAGGATCCCCGGAAGCGATCTACCGCGCGCCGAACTCGGAGTTCGTCATGCGGTTCTTCGGCCGGGTGAATGCGCTGACCGGCACCGTCACCGCATCACAGGACGGCATGATGGATGTCGCCCTCGCCGATGGGGTCGGCGTGCGCATGCCCGGGGCCGCCGCGCGCGGCGCCCGCCTGCCGCTGCTGCTGCGCGCCGAGCGGCTGCGCCTCGCGCGTGACGACGGTTCGGCGGCGCTGCGTGGCCGGATCAGCGGCGTCGACTATCTCGGCATGATGGTGCGCTACGAGGTGAAGCTGGACGGCGATGTCATGCAGGCGGTCCAGCCCGCCGAGGATGATGTCCTGGAGATCGGCACGCCGGTCGTGCTGCGGCTGCGCGGGGAAGACCTGGTCGCCTGGTGAACGGGGGTCCGCGCCGCGGACCTTTGGCCGTCCGATAGGACGCAGGAGACTGGCTTGCGGGCGTCGCGGGCTATTGCTTATATTATCAAGTATACGATATCTGATGTCAGGGACGGACCCGCCGCAGGCGCACCAAAGGAGCATCGATGTTCGCATCCCGCCGGGCCTTCGCCCTCGCCGCCCTCTCCTCGATCGGTCTCGCGCTCCCGGCCTCGGCGCAGAGCTTTCCTGATCGTCCCGTCCGCCTGGTCGTCCCGTATCCGCCGGGGGGCACCGCCGATGCCGTCGGCCGCCTGATCGCCGAGCGGATGGCGCCCCTGCTCGGCCAGCCCGTCATCGTGGAGAACCGCAGCGGCAGCGGCGGCATGATCGGCGCCGAATTCGTCGCGAAGGCCGCGCCCGATGGCTACACGCTGCTGCTCGGGTTGAACGGGCCGATCTCGATCAATCCGGCGATCCGCACCAGCATGCCCTATGACCCGCTCAAGGATTTCGCACCGGTCACGCTGATCTGCGAGATCCCCGGCCTGCTGGGCGTGACGGGATCGCTGCCGGCCAACTCGATCGCTGATCTCATCGCCCTCGAGAAGGCGCGTCCGGGAAGCATCTCCTTCGCTTCGCAGGGCATCGGGACGACCGGGCACCTGACCGGCGAGCTGCTGAACGTGCTGGCGGGCGTCGGCATGACTCATGTGCCCTATCGCGGCACGTCACAGGCGATGGGCGATCTGCTCGCCGGCCGCGTCCAATCCACCTGGGACCTGCCCACCGTCCTCATGCCGCAACGCGAAGGCGGCCGGATGCGCATCATCGCCGCCGCATCGCGTGAGAGGCTGCCGGAACTGCCCGATGTCGCGACGGTGGTCGAGCAGGGCTTTCCCGCGCTGGTCTACGCGACCTGGGTCGGCATGCTCGCGCCGGCGAACACGCCGCAACCGGTTCTCGACCGCTTGAACGCGGTCAATCAGCGGGTCCTTGCCGAACCCGAGGTGCAGCAGAAGCTCGTCTCCTTCGGCGCGCGCGGCAGCGGCATCGCCCTTGGCGCCTACCGCGACTACCTCGCTGCGGAAATCGCGAAGTGGCGGGACGTCGCCCAGCGCGCCAACGTCACGGTCGAATGATCGCCCATGGATAGCGTCGCCGAAACCGCGCTGCGGAACTCGACCCAGGTCGGCCAGCCCCTGACGCGGCTCGAGGACCGCCGGCACCTCGCCGGGCAGGGCGGCTTCGTCGCCGATATCCGCCTGACCGGCATGCGCGACGTCGCCTTCCTGCGCAGCGCGGTGGCGCATGCGCGGCTCGGCGCCATCGCGGTGCCAGAGGACGCCCCGCCCGGCGCGATCTGGACCGCCGCGCAGTTCGCCGGCCTCGTCCGGCCGATCCGCGCCGTGCTGGATCGTCCGGCCTATCGCCCGTCCGATCAGCCGGTGATCGCCGAGGGGACGGTGCGCCATGTCGGCGAGATCATCGCCGCGGCGATCGCGGATACGCGTGCGCTCGCCGAGGATCTGGCCGAGCGCATCGAGCCCGACTTCGACATGCTGCCCGCCATCACCGATCCGGAGCAGGCGCTGTCGCCCGAGGCCGCGCCGCTGCATCCGGGCTGGGCGGACAATGTCTACATGACCATGGGCCGCACCATCGGCGAGTACGACGCCATGGTCGCGCGGGCCGATGTGCATGTGACGCGGCATCTGCGCATGGAGCGCATCGGCGCCATGCCGCTCGAGACGCGCGGCTGCGTCGCCGATTTCGACCGCGGCAGCGGCGTGCTGACGCTGTGGCTGGCGACCCAGCGGCCGCACCTGATCCGCACCATGCTGGCGGAGCAGCTCGTCGGCATCGCGGAACGCGACATCCGCGTGATCGCCCCCGATGTCGGCGGCGGCTTCGGCGGCAAGAGCAACCTCTATCCCGAGGAGATCCTCCTCGCCGCCATGGCGATGCGGTTGCCGCATCCCGTGCGCTGGATCGAGGATCGCTGGGAGCACATGGTCTCGGCCTCCCACTCGCGCCAACATGTGCAGACCATCACCGCGCACGCCACGAAGGATGGCGATCTGCTGGCCGTCGATGTGCGCTTCCTGGTCGATGGCGGCGCCTATGCCATGCGGACCTCGACCCCGGCGGTCGAGGCGAACATGGCGAGCAGCGTCCTGCCCGGCCCCTATCGCATGCAGGCCTACCGCTTCGAGGCAACGACGGTCGCGACCAACAAGACCCCGGTCGGCCCATTTCGCGGCGTCGGCCGGCCCGCCGCGGTCTTCGCCATGGAACGCATCATGGAGGAGACGGCCGCGGCGATCGGCATGGACCCGGTCGCCTTCAGGCTGCGCAACATGATCCAGCCGGAGGAGCATCCCTACACCACCATCTCCGGCCTAGTATACGACAGCGGCGACTACCCTTCGCTGCTGCGCAAGGCCGCGCAGGCGATGGACATCCCCGCCATCCGCGGCGAGCAGCGCGCGAAGGAAGGCAGCAACATCGCCATCGGCGTCGGCTTCGGCTGCTACACCGAGCAGACCGCGCATGGCGCGCAGGAATGGCATCGTCGCGGCTCCCCCTTCGTCTATGGGTTCGAGAGCGCGCGCGTGCGCATCGACCCGGCGGGCGGCGTGCTGATCGGCACCGGCATCCAGTCGCATGGCCAGGGGCTCGAGACATCACTCGCCCAGATCGCGGGGGATGTGCTGGGCGTGACCTATGACCGTGTGCGCGTCATCCATGGCGACACCGATCTCTGCCCCTATGGCATGGGCACCGTGGCGTCCCGCTCGCTCGTGATGGCCGGTGGCGCGGTGGATGGCGCCTGCCGGCGCCTGGCCGCGAAGATCCGCGGCATCGCCGCCGCCAATCTCGACTGCGCACCCGATGAGATCCTGCTCACCGACGGCATGGCGAATGGTCCGACCGGTTCCCTGTCGCTCGAGGCCATCGCCCGCATCGCCTATCTCGAGCTGCAGAAGCTGCCGCGCGAGATCGAGCCCGGGCTCGACGTGACCTATGCCTACCGCCCGCCGGTGGAGACCGGCGCCTATTCCGCCGGCGTGCATGCGGCGAAGGTCGCGGTCGATCTCGACAGCGGTGCCGTGACATTGCTGGATTTCGTGGTTGCCGAGGATTGCGGGCGGGTGATCAATCCGCTGATCGTCGACGGCCAGATCATCGGCGGCGTGGCCCAGGGCATCGGCCAGGCGCTGCTGGAAGAGTTCGGCTACGATGAACAGGGCCAGCCGACGCGCGTGACCTTCGCCGACTACCTGGTGCCGGGCGCGCCGGAGGTGCCGAACATCCGCATCATCCATCAGGAGACGCTGTCGCCGTTCACGGTGCATGGCGCGAAAGGGTTGGGCGAAGGTGGCGCCATCGGCCCGCCTGCCGCGGTGGCCAATGCCGTCAGCGATGCGCTGCGCCGCTTCGGCGTCGATGTGCGCCGCGTGCCGATCCGTCCCGCCGACCTCTGGCAGGCGCTGAACCCATGAAGTTCCCCGCCTTCGACTATGCGCGCCCGACCACGCTGAGCGACGCGCTGACCCGGATCGCCGATGGCGAGGCCACCATCCTGGCCGGGGGGCAGAGCCTCTCGCCCATGATGAGCTTCCGCGTCGCGCGCCCTCAGCGCGTCGTTGATATCCAGCGCATCGCGGCGCTGCGCGACATCGACGTCGAGGTCGACGGCACCGTCGTGATCGGCGCCGCGGTGACGCATGCGATGATCGAGGATGGCGCGGTACCGGGCTCGCTCGGGGCCTTTCTCTCGGAGGTCGCCGGCGGCATCGCCTACCGCGCCATCCGCAATCGCGGCACCATCGGCGGCAGCGTGGCGCAGGCCGATCCAGCCGCTGACTGGCCCTGCGTGCTGCGTGTGCTGAACGCCGATGCCGTGTTGGAGTGTCACACCGGCAGTCGCTGCCTGGCGCTGGGCGACCTCCTGCTCGGCCACCTCTCCACCGCGATCCGGGCCGACGAGATGCTGACGGCGTTGCGGATCCCGGTGGCTCTCGGCGTCCGGCATGGCTTCGCGAAGTTCACCCGCAAGCTGGGGGAATTCGCCGAGGCGATCGCCGCTGCGCGCCTCGCTCCGGGCACGGCGACGCTCAGTCTGGGCGCGCTGGAAGGGCCACCCGCCGTGATCGCCATCGACCCAGCCGTGCTGGACGGGGCGGCGCCACAGCGCCTGAGCGGCTCGGCGCTCTACGCCGCCGTCGATACGGCGCTGCGGGCATCGGGCCTCAGCGAGGCGGGCAGCTATCGCCACCACCTCGCGGTCGTCACCGGCTGCCGCGCCCTGCTGAAGGCGGCGCAGCCATGATCGCGCTCACCCTCGAGATCAACGGCCAGGTTTGGCAGGGAAGCGTCGAACCGCGCCTGTCGCTCGCCGATCTCCTACGCGGGGAAATCGGTCTGACGGGCACGCATCTCGGCTGCGAGCACGGCGTCTGCGGCGCCTGCAACGTCGAGGTCGACGGCCAGCCGATGCGCGCCTGCCTGATGCCCGCCGTCGCCGCCTATGGCTGCCGCATCGTCACCATCGAAGGCCAGACCGATGCGCTCGCCGAGAAGCTGCGCGCGGCGTTCACCACCTGCCACGCCCTGCAATGCGGTTTCTGTACCGCCGGCATGATGGCGACGGCACTCGACATCCTGCGCCGCGGCCTTGGCCACGACGAGGAGGTGGTGCGGCGTGAGCTCGCCGGAAACATCTGCCGTTGCACCGGCTACCAGGGAATCGTCGCTGCCATTCGGCAAGTCGCGGAGGAGTTGCAACCATGAGCGGAAAGCCCGGGGTCATCGCCGGCGCGGCGGTGCCGCACGCGCCGCAATTCATGTCCCGTCCCTCGACGGAGGATCTGGACCAGGTCGAACGCGTGCGCGTCGCGCAGCTCGAAGTCGGCAACCGCCTGCGCGCGTTGAAGCCGGACCTGACGATCGTCATCACGAACGATCACGGCGACGAATTCGCCGTCGGCTGCATTCCGCCCTTCGTGATCCATTGCGGTGCCCGCGCCCAGGGGCAGCACAAGCATGCCGGCTGGTGGGCGCTGGCCGGCGAGCAGGGTTACCGCCTGACACGCGCGCTGCTGGAGGAAGGTTTCGATCCGGCCTTCTCGCTCGACGTGCCGGTGCAGACCGCCTTCACCATCCCCTACGACTTCATGGGCTATGGGCAGCAGGATCCCTTCCTGCCGATCTTCGTGAATTCCTACGTGCCGCCGCAGCCTTCGGTCGAACGCTGCTTCGCCTTCGGCCAGGCGCTCCATCGCGCATCGGTGCGGCTGGGCCTGCGCACGGTCATCATCGCGAGCGGCGGCTTCTCCCACTATCCCGGCACGCCGCAGTATCCGCACCCGGATGTCGAGACCGATCGCGCGCTGTTCGACCGCATCGCCGCGGGCAATCTGCGCAGCCTGATGACGCTGGACGATGTGGCGCTGGATCGCACGGGCAATGTCGAGGCACGCAGCATCCTGATGCTGGCCGGCGCCATCGGGGACCGACTGCCGGACCTGACCGCCTGGGAACCCTCCTGGCATCACACCTACGCCGTGTTCGGCTGGACGCAGGAGCCGGACGGCAGCGAGCCCGGCCTGCACTATCCCGCGACGCCGCCGCAACGCGCGCAGCTTGCCCGCGCGCTGTTCAGCCTGCGCACCGACAATGAGGCCTGTCGCGCCTACCTTGCCGACGCCGCTGCTTATGCCGCGCGGCATGAGCTGGCCTCGGATGAGGCGGAAGCGCTGATCGCTCTCGATGAACCGAAGCTGCGCGAGCATTTCGCCATCCACCCGCTGCTCATCGCGGGCGCCCAGCGGCGCCTCGACATGATGCGCAGCCGGCCCGCCGCGTGAGGCCCGCGATGAGCAAGACAACTGCGCGGCATGCCGAGATCGCCGGGGGCGGCATCGGCGGCCTCGGTCTCGGCATGATGCTCGCCGCCGATGGCTGGACCGTGCGCGTGCATGAGCGCTCTCCCGCCATCCGCGAGGTGGGTGCGGGCCTCTACATCAAGAACAACAGCCTGCGCGTGCTGGAACAGTATGGCGTGGTCGAGGAGCTGGAGCCGTACGGCACCTGGCTCAAGCATCGCCGCGTGCGCAATGCGCAGGGCAAGGTGATGACCGAGCACGAGACCACCGGCCACCGCCGCTGCCTCGTCACGCCGCGCCAGGCGCTGGTCGAAGTGCTCGCACGCCGCGCCGAGGCCTATGGCGTCGAGGTGGTCACCGGCTCCCAGATCGCCGGCATCGAGCCGCAGGGCGCACTGATCGGCGCGGATGGCAAGCGCTACGCGGCGGATCTCGTCATCGCCGCCGATGGCTACAAGTCCAGGCTGCGCGACGGGCTCGGGATCAAGTCGAGCTGGCGCGACCTCGATACGCTGATCAACCGCTACCTGGTGGACACCCGCAGCTTCACGCGGGAAGACGTGACCACCGAGCATTGGTCCGGCCATCGCCGCATCGGCATCACGCCGTCGGGCCCGAACCAGTCCTACGTCTATGTGGTCATGCCGCGCGGCGATGCGCCCGGTGCAACGCTGCCGCTCGACCTCGCGAGCTGGAACCAGTCGCACCCTTTCCTGAAGGAAGAGCTCGCGATCCTCGCCGCGAGCCCTTCGACGCAATACCCCTACGCGGTCGTCACCGTGGATCGCTGGTCCGAGGGGCGCGGCGCCATCATCGGCGATGCGGCGCATGGTCTCCCGCCGACGCTCGGCCAGGGTGCGGGGCTGACGCTGATGAACTCCTATGCGCTGACGCGCGTCCTCGCGGATGCCACCGATATCCCGGCCGCGTTGAAGCAGTGGGAGACGACCGTCCGCTTCATCAGCGACGCCACGCAACGCTGGGCGCTCCGCTACGACTGGTTCACGCGGCAGTGGCCGACCTCCCTGTCCATCTTCCGCCCGCTGATCGTCAGCGCCTTCGGCCGATCGAAGTACCTGACGGAGAAGCTGCGCATGGCGGATCGCGGCCTCGATCTCACGCCGATCGGTTTCGCCTCCGCACGCTGAACACGCCCGGTGCCGACCCCGCCTCTCTAGGAGACCAAGGAGCGATGACGATGACGATCACACGCCGCGCCCTGCTGGCCACCGCAGCCTCCGCTGCCAGCATGCTCGCCGCCCCATCCCTGCGCGCGCAGGGGCGATTCATCTACATCAACTCCTGGGGCGGGACCTGGGAGAGGGCGGCGCGCCAGCATCTCTTCGATCCCTTCACCGCGCAGACCGGGATCGAGATCCGGATCACCTCCGGCGTGAATTTCGCGAAGCTCGCGGCGCAGGTGCGCAGCGGCAACTACGAATACGACATCTCGACGCTGGGCGGGCCGAGCCTCGTGCAGGCCGAACAGGCGAACCTGACGGAACGCCCGACCGACCAGATGATCGACCGCAGCAAGCTACCGGCCGATGGCATCTTCGCCAACGGCGTCGGCAACCACGCCTATTCGACGAACCTCGCCGTCAACACACGCAGCATTCCCGCGGGCGCCGTCACCAACTGGGTCGACTTCTGGAACCTGGAACGCTACCCCGGCCGCCGCGCGCTGCCGCGCAGCATGCAGTGGACGCTGCCCTTCGCGCTGCTCGCCGATGGCGTGCCGAAGGACCAGATCTACCCGATCGATGTCGATCGGGCCTTCCGCAGCCTCGACCGCGTGAAGCCCGCCATCGCCTCCTGGTGGACGCAGGGCGGCCAGGCGCAGCAGCTTCTGGCGGATGGCGAAGTGCAGATGATCGGAAGCTGGCACGCCAATGTGCTGAGCGCGAAGCAGCGCGGCGCCCCGGTCGAGCTCGTCTGGAACCAGTTCACGGTGGACCGCACCTATTGGGTCGTCTCGCGCGGGACACCGCGGGCGCAGATGGCGTTCGAGTTCATCCAGTTCGCCGTCGAGCCGCAGCGCATGGCGCGCTTCTGCGTCGATGGCCAATACGGTCCCTTCGATCAGCGCGCCTTCGCCTATATCGACGAGGCGGACACGAAGGACATGCCGACCAACCCGGCATACGCCGCCGGCGCCATCGAACATGATCCCCGCTCCATCGGCGCGATCATGACCGCCGTGACGCGGCGCTTCGAAGCTTGGCAGATCCAATGATCCATCACGATCGCCCGTCCCGGCTGAACCTCGTCCTCGCCCTGGCGGTGGCGGCGTTCATCCTCGCGCCGGTGCTGATCCTGGTACCGATGTCCTTCAGCGCGTCGCGTTCCTTCGAGTTTCCGCCGCGCGCCTTCTCGCTGGTGCATTACGTCTCCTATTTCACCAGCGAGGCGTGGCTCAGCGCGACGCTGAACAGCCTGGTCATCGCCCTCGGTTGCGGCATCCTGACGCTGCTGCTGGCCGTTCCCGCCTCCTTCGCCCTGAACCGCCGCAGCTTCCGCGGCCAGGGCGCGGCGCGGGCATTGCTGCTTCTGCCGATGCTGGTGCCCAGCATCATCATGGCCATCAGCTACTACACGCTCTATGCCGAGCTCGGCCTGAACCAGACCTTCACCGGGGTGCTGCTTGCCCATGCGGCGGGCTCGATCCCGCTCGCACTCATCGCCCTGTCCGCGACCGTGCGCGCCTTCGACCGGAACCTCGAGCGCGCGGCCGCGATCTGCGGCGCGACGCCATGGCAGACCTTCCGCTTCGTGACGCTACCGATCATCGCGCCCACCATCCTGATCGCCGGCATCTTCGCCTTCGTGCATTCCTTCGACGAGGCCGTGATCTCCCTCTTCATCGCGGGGCGCGAGGTGAACACCCTGCCCCGCCGGGCCTTCGAGAGCATCCGCCTCGATGCCGACCCGGTGCTCTCCGTCGTCTCCACGCTGACCGTCGTCCTCGTGGTGCTGCTCTTCCTCGCCGTCTCGGTGCTGCGCCGTCGCGCGGCGGTCGCACGATGAGTGCGACCGTGGTGCCCGGGCAGGCAAGCATCGCGCCGGCACGGCCGGCGGGCCTGCGGCTCCGCGTGGTGCCGACCTGGCTGCTGCTTGGCCCGGCGCTGCTCTACATGATCATCGTCTTCCTGCTGCCGCTGGCGAATACCGCCTGGGTCAGCCTGACGGACCCCACCACCGGCTTCGCGAACTACGCGGAAGTGCTGACCACACCGGCCTATCTGCGCATCTACCGCAACACGACACTGATGGCGCTGACCGTCACGGGTATCTGCATCCTGCTCGCCTATCCGCTCGCGCTCTATATCGCCCGCAGCGGCGGGACGGTGGCGGCGCTGCTGCTCGCCGTGACCGGGCTCAGCTTCTGGATCAGCTTCCTGGTGCGCACCTATGCCTGGACGGTCATCCTCGGCAATCGCGGGCCGGTCACCCAGATCGCGCGGTGGCTCGGTGTCGATCCGCCGCCGGTGATCCTCTTCACGTCGCTCGCCAGCCTGATCGGCATGACGCACATCCTGCTGCCCTTCATGGTGCTGTCGATCTATGTGGTACTGGCGCGGATCGACCCGGTGCTGCTGCGTGCCGCGAGCGGCCTCGGCGCGACGCGCGGCCAGACCTTCCGCAGCATCGTCCTGCCGCTCTCGATGCCCGGCATCATCAGCGGCGCGCTGCTCGTCTTCGTCTTCTGCCTGGGCTTCTACGTCACGCCGGCGCTGATCGGCTCGCCGCGCGACCTGATGGTGGCCGGGCTGATCGCCACGCAGATCGAGGACCTGCTCGCCTTCGGCACCGCATCGGCCATGGCCATGCTGCTGCTCGGCGCGACGCTGCTCATGCTTGCCATCTACGACCGGGCCATCGGCCTCGGTCAGCTCATGAAGTGAGGCGCCCATGCAGCCCCATCTCGAACTGATCGATGTCAGCAAGCGCTACGGCCCGGTGACGGCCGTGCAGGGCGTCTCGCTCAGCGTCGCCGCCGGCGAGTTCATCAGCCTGCTCGGCCCATCGGGGTCGGGCAAGACGACCACGCTGATGATGATCGCGGGGTTCGAGGCAGTCAGCGGCGGCCATATCCGCCTCGGCGGCACGGTGGTGGAAGACCTGCCGCCGCATGAGCGCAACATCGGCATGATGTTCCAGAACTACGCGCTGTTCCCGCACATGACGGTGGCGCAGAATATCGGCTTTCCGCTGAAGGTGAGGCACCGCCCGAAGGCGGAGATCCGCGCGGCGGTCGAACGCTACCTGGACCTGGTCGGCCTCTCGGCCCATGCCGGCAAGCTGCCGCGCCAGCTTTCGGGCGGGCAGCAGCAGCGCGTGGCACTCGCGCGCGCCCTGGTCTTCGAACCGCGCCTGCTGCTGCTCGACGAACCGCTCTCGGCGCTGGACAAGAACCTGCGCGAACAGATGCAGCAGGAACTGCGCCGCATTCACCGCCAGGTCGGCGTGACCACCATCTACGTCACGCACGACCAGGGGGAGGCGATGATGCTCTCCGACCGCATCGTCGTCTTCAATCACGGCCGCATCGAGCAGATTGGCCGGCCGGACGAGGTCTACGAACGTCCCGCGACGCATTTCACCGCGAGCTTCATCGGCGACAGCAACATCATCCCCGGCCGCCGCGGTGCCGATGCCACGACGCTCGTCGCGCCCGACGGCAGCACGCTGCGCACGGCGGCTCCCCTGCCCGGCGAGGAAGCCTCGCTGCTGGTGCGGCCGGAGAAGCTGCATGTCGGCGATCCGCCAGCGGGCGATGCGGTGAACCGGCTCTCCCTGACCATCGGCGGCGTGGTGAACATCGGCGTCGCCGCGATGGTGAGCGGCACCGCTGCGGGACAAGAAGTCCGCCTGCGCGCCCCCGTTTCCCTGCTGCCCGCCCTGCGCGAGGGCGAAACCCTGCCGGTCTGGTGGCATGCGGCCGATGGCTGGCCGCTGCCGCTGTCCTGAACCGCATCGAGGAGGCCCGTCATGACCGACCCTTCCATTCCCCTCGCCGACCGCATCAGCCTCGGCACGCCGCACCGCTTCAAGCTCGGCTTCTTCGGCGCGAACATGTCCTGCGGTACCGCGCTGACGACGGTGCCCGAACGCTGGGAAGCCGGCTGGGACGACAATCTGGAGGTCGCCCGCCTGGCCGATGAGGCCGGGATCGACTTCCTGCTGCCGGTGGCGCGCTGGAAGGGCTATGGCGGCCGCACCGATCCGGCCGGCGTGTCGCTCGAGACCATCGCCTGGGCGATCGGGCTGCTGGCGCAGACGAAGCGCATCCATGTCTTCGCGACCGTGCACGCGCCCTTCATCCATCCGGTCTTCGCGGCGAAACAGTTCGCCACGGCGGACCATATCGGCCGCGGCCGCTTCGGGCTGAACATCGTCGTCGGCTGGAACGACGATGAGTTCGACATGTTCGACATCAAGCTGCCGGCCGAGGAACGCTACCCCTATGCGCGGGAGTGGATCGACTGCATCCGCCAGCTTTGGACCCGCACCGAGGAATTCGACTACGAGGGCAAGTACCTGCATCTGCGTGGGCTGCGCGGGCGGCCGAAGCCGCTCGGCGGCAGCCAGCCCATGGTGCTGAATGCCGGCATGTCCGAGGTCGGACAGGCCTTCGCCATCGATTGCTGCGACGCCCTTTTCTCCAATCCGCCGCGGGGCGACACGGCGCGCTTCCCCGGCATCGTGGCCGCCGCCAAGGCGCGCGCCGCGGCCGGGCGCGACGTGGCCTACCCCGTATTCACCTCGGGCACCGTCGTCTGCCGCAGGACAGTGCGAGAGGCGGAGGAGTTCTACGCCTATTGCGAAGCGAATGCGGATTGGGACGCGATCGACACCATGCTCGACATCCGGCGCCGGTCCGGCCGCCCCTTGCCGCCGGGCGACCAGGCGCAGCAGCGCCTCGGGATGCTGAAGGGGCACGGCGACTACCGGCTGGTAGGGGATCCCGATTTCATCGCGGGACGCCTGGCCACCCTGGCCGAGGCAGGCGTCGACGGGATCGCGATGCTGTTCGTCAATCAATTGCACGACGCGCCGCTGTTCATCCAGGAAGTGCTTCCGCGGCTGGAGCGGCTGGGCCTGCGGGAGCCGGTCGGCGCGGCACGATCACTGGCGGATGCGGTCTGACAAGGATCAATGCGACATTCTTGATCAGGTATATTCACCACTGGTATGGCTGATTGCCGGTCCGTCGGATTCGGTCATACCAGTCACGCTCATCAAAAGGCTTCAGGAATGTCGCTGCCGACCGACCTGCCAACTATCCGGGGTAACGACAACCTGCCGGATCAGCTTTACGCGGTACTGTCACGGGCGATCATCGAAGGGCAATTCAAGCCCGGCGACCGAATTCAGCCCGATGAGATCGCGGCGCATTTCTCTGTCAGCAAGATCCCGGTGCGCGAAGCACTGCGGTCCCTCGAAGCGAGCGGGTGGATCAACATCAAGCCGCGACGCGGCGTCTATGTGCAGGAACATACCGCCGAAGAGCTGCGGGATCTGTACGAGACGCGCTTCATCCTGGAACCGCGCGTCGCGCGCCTGGCCGCCGAGCGACGCACGGAAGAGCATCTGAAGCACATCAGGGCAGCGCTCCTGATGGGCCTGGATGCGCTCAAGCGCGAATCCACGGTCGATCTCGCTGCCAGCAACCGCGCTTTTCATGCCGCGTGCGCCGAAGCGGCGAACAATGCCTACGTCACCAAGATCATCCAGGAGATCGAGGTGCGGCTGCAGTGGTACTACTCGCATGTGCCGATCGCGCGGACGCGCCAGACGCTCCGGGAACATGAGACGATCCTCAAGGCGATCGAGACCGGTGACGGCGCGGCGGCCGAAGAGGCGACCCTCGTTCATCTCGAGGCGACGCGCCGGACGGCCCTGTCGCGCCTGAAAGCCGCCAAGGCATAGCGGTCGCGCCCGGCTGCCGCTGCTGGACGTCGCACAAAAATCAAGTATACGATATTCCAACGCTGAACGAGCCGCAGGAGCGACAAGCATGACCGCCCTCGAACGCATCCATGTCCCGGGTCATCACAAGGTGCCCTCGCCCATCACGCCGGCGGTCAAGATGGGCAACCTGCTCTTCGTCTCCGGCATCCCCGCCTTCGATGGCGAAGGGCGCCTCGCCGTCGGCGACTTCCCCGCCCAGATGCGCCAGGTGATGAAGAACATCACCGAGATCCTGACCCAGGCGGGTACCGACTGGGCGCATGTGGCGAAGGTCAACATCCTGCTGACCCGCCGCGAGGATTTCGAGGAGATGAACCGGATCTACGCCGAGCATTTCCCGGACGGCCAGTACCCGGCGCGCGTCACCTCGGTGGTGTATTCGCTGCCGCGCCAGAATTTCCTGCTCGAAATCGAATGCTTCGCGCTGGTTCCCTGACCCGCGCGACCGGCTGACGAACCATGCCCTTCATCGCCGCCGGCGACAGCCAGCTCTACCACGAGGTCCATGGCGATGCGGGGCTGCCCGTCGTGCTGCTGCACGGCGTCGGCGGCAATCACGCCAGTTGGTTCAACCAGGTTCCGGTCCTCGCGCAACGCCACCGGACGGTCGTGATCGACCAGCGCGGCTTCGGGCTCTCGACCGATGCCGAGGGCCTCGGTCGCACGGTGATGCATGAGGACCTGCTGCGTCACCTCGATCATCTTGGGATCGAGCGGGCGGTTCTCGTCGCGCAATCCATGTCGGGCGGCGCGGCCGTGAACCTGACCTGCCAGCACCCGGACCGCGTCGCGGCGCTGCTGCTGGCCGACACGGTGCAGGGCATCGCCCTGGACGACAGGCTCACGCGCATCCAGGAAGAAGCGATGGCCGCCGGCCAGAAGCTCACCCCGCTCGAGCGCGTCTTTGGCCCGACCTTCCTCGCGGCCGCGCCGGAACTGGTCTTCCTCTACCGGCAGATCTCCGGCTTCAACCGCTACAATGCGCGCAACATCGCGGGGCGCTTTCCGGTGCACCCGCCCGAGCGTCTCGCCGCGACGGGCGTGCCGCTGCTCTTCCTCGCCGGCACCGAGGAACGGCGCTTTCCCCTTCCCCTCATTCGTGGCGTGCAGGCCCAGGTGGCGGGGTCACGCTACGTCGAGATCGGGAAGGCCGGGCACTCCGTGTATTTCGAGCAGCCCGACGCCTTCAACGACGCGGTGCTGCGCTTCATCGCCGATGCGGTGCCGACACCCGCGTAGCACCCAGGGGGCTGTCCCCGCTGCCTAATCCGGCACGCGCCTCCAGCCCGTTCCCGGATCGAAGCGCGTGATCACCCGCGCCGCCCGCGCCGTGTCGGAACCCAGGTCGCGCTCCCACACCACGCCGTCATGGCTGACCATGAAGGTCTTGATCCCCGACACGCCATAGCGTGCCGGCCAGGCGATCACCGCGAAGCCGCCGATCATCCGCCCGCTCACCACATAGTCCAGCGTCCCGCCCGGGGCCGCCGGCCCCTGCCCCTCCAGGATCCGGAACAGGTAGCCGTGGAAGGGCTGCGGCGCGGCCCCGGTGCTGGCGGCATGGCCATAGCCCTCCGCACTCGCCTCGGCCGCCAGGGGTCCCAGCGGACTCTCGGGCTCGCCCGGCTGGGTCGGCCAGTAAAGACCATCCCGCTGCCCGGGGCTCGAGACGAAGCGCCGCGCATAGGCCCGCAAAGCACCATGCTGTCCCGGCCCGCGGGCGTATTCCTCCTGCACGCGCACGAGTTCGCGCAGCGTGTCGATCGTGTCGAGCTCATTGCGGCCGATACGCCGGTCAAGGAGCTCCTGTGCCGCGGCGGCCGTGTCGAAGCGCCAGGCACCGCCGCGCCGCAGCAGCACGAGCGGTAGCGGCCAGCCATCCTCGCCGACCTGCAGCACGGCGCGATCGGCGTTCGGGCGCAGGATCTCCGCCTTGCTGTCATAGGCCGCGAGGAAGGCGTCCCGTGCCGCCCGGTCGGCAACCGGATCGCCCGAGCGCAGCAACCGCATGCCGGCGAGGCCCAGCACGCGCAGCGCCTCGCGGTCGCCGGGCGCGCGCAGGGCCGCGACCAGGGCCGTGAAGCCGGCTTCCGGTGTCTGGAAGCTCTGCTGCACCGGTGCCTCGCGCCGCACCGGGGCCGGGGGAGGCTCAGCCGGGCCAGGGGTCTGGGCCGAGGCGACACCGGGAATGAGCAGAAGGGCAGCAAGCGCGCCGCGCAGTGATGTCCGGATCATGGCCATGCTCCTCAGCGCCGCCGCCCGCCGCCGCCGGAACGACCGCCGGACGGGCGCTGCATGCCTTGGCGGCTCGCCGCTCCACGCTGCGCCGCCGCGCGGTCGCGGCCCCCATTGCCAACGCCCTGGAAGCCCTGCGGCTGGCGTG
The DNA here is from genome assembly GCA_041914265.1 of Roseomonas sp. Taxonomy (GTDB): domain Bacteria; phylum Pseudomonadota; class Alphaproteobacteria; order Acetobacterales; family Acetobacteraceae; genus Neoroseomonas. Next base: position 24,346 of record JAYSDS010000016.1, on the reverse strand, counting down.
CAGGCGCAGGTCGGGCAGTGCCGCCGGCTGGCCGCTGAGCCGGTGCCGCCCCGCCGCCGGGACGGCCACCGCCAATGCCCGAGCCATCGCCTGGACGCGCCGCGCCGGGCCGCGCGGGTCGGGACCCGTCGCCCGCGCCAGCACCGGCGCCGGGGCGCGCACCACCGGGGCGCGCACCACCGGGGCGCGCACCACCGGGGCGCGCCCCGCCATCCGGCCGGGCCGCCCCCGCTCCGTCGCCGCCGGGGCGTCCGGCGCCGCCACCCGGCCCTCCCGGACGCCCGGCACCCAGGCCAGGCGCGCCATCGCCACCTGGCCTCTGCGCCCCCAGGCCCGGCCGTGCGCCGCCCGGTCCGGCGGCACCGGGCCCGCCACCGCGCCCGCCCTGGTCCATCCGGCCGCGAAGCTGGTCGCGCGCCTGGCCGCGGTCCACGCCATCCACGCCGGGCCGGTTCGCGCCAACCTGGTTGCGCACCGAATCATTGCTGTAGGCCACGCCATGCCGGTGGCTGACGTCGTGCTGCCAGACGTTGCTGTCGATCTGCCGCCGGTTGACGTTGATGTTGTTGTAGCGGTTGACGTTCACGTCGATGTTGCCGCGCCCCCAGCCCGGGCTCGCCCAGCCCCACAGCGAACCGACCACGGCCGCGCCGGCGGCGAAGGCCATGCCGGTCAGCAGCGCATTGCCCACGCCCCAACCCGCCGGCGGCGGATAGTAGTAGGGCGGGCTAGCCGGATAGGGCCAGGTTCCATAGACCACATTGGGGTCATAGGCCGGCACGTAGACGACCTCCGGCTGGGCCGGCGCGATGGTGATGACCTGCGGCGGCGGCACGACCGCCGGCGGCGATGCGCCCGGCGGCGGAGGCGGCGCCGGCGTCACGTTCACCGTCTGCTGCGGACCAGATTGCAGCATGCCGGCCGCCTGCGCGCGCCCGCGGAGCACCTGCACCGCGTTCATCACGTCCTGCTGCTGCGCCAGCACCGCATCGCCGAGCTGCTGGGTCCAGTCGAGCTGATCGTTCATCATCGTCAGCACGTCGGGAAATGGCAGCAGCGACTTCACCGAGGGATCCCAGGGCTGCGCCGCCAGCGCCTGCGACAGCGCATCCCCCCGCAGCGAGGCGTTCTGCCCCTGCCCCAGCCAGCGCTTCGCCTGCACCACCTCGAGCGGGTAGGTCGAAGCCATCAGCACCTGCATCAGCAGGTCGTCGGGATAGAGCGCGATCGGCGCGAGAAGCTGTTCGAGCTGCGCCTGCGTCAGCGCCTGCTGCTGCGGGGTGGTCGCGACCGGCCGTGGCGCGGCCGGCGGTGGCGGGGGCTGCTGCGCCGGCACCGGCTGCGGCGTGCCGAGCAGCCACAGCGCCACCAGGGCCCCAGCGAGGCCGCGATGCCGGCCCTTGCGCGCGCCATCCGACCCCGCCCACCGCGACTCGCCCGCACCGCCAGGTGCCGGCGGCAGGCCGTTGACTCGCATGCGGTTTTCCTCCGCCGACGCCGCGGCACCGGCTCGTTGCCGAAATCAGCCTACGCCCCCCGCAGCCGGCGCGGCAATGCGATCGCCGCGGCAGCGAATCCCTTGCGCCGTCGCCACGATCAGCCACGCTGGCGCTCCCGCATCGGGGCGTGGCGGATGGGATTTGAAGGGGGTGGGGCCGGCATGAAGGCGTCGATCGCGATCACGATCGGCGGGGCCATGCTGCTGTGGCCGGCCTTCCTCAACGGCTATCCGCTCGTGTTCAGCGACACCGGCGGCTTCCTGCACCAGACGCTCGGACCGCTGATGCTGTGGGACAAGCCCTGGATCTACGGACCGCTGCTGCACCTCCTTCATTGGCGTGTCTCGCTATGGCCGGCCGTGGTCGCGCAGGCGCTCGTCACCTCCCACCTCATCTGGCTCGCGCAGCGCGCCCTGCACGGCACGGCGACCCCTGCGCGGCACCTGTCCGCCTGCGCCGGGATCGCGCTGCTGACCACCGCGCCCTTCACCGTGGCCATGCTGCTGCCGGACGCCTTCGCGCCGGCCGTCGTGCTCGCGCTCTTCCTGCTCGGCCCGGGACGGGATGGGCTGGGGCGCGGCGAGATCGCCTGGCTGTCCCTGCTCGCCACGCTCGGCATCGCGTCCCATCTGTCGCATCTGCCGATTGCCGCAGCGCTGGTCGCCCTGGCCTGGCTGTCCGGCCTGCCGTGCGGGCGCGCCTGGCGGGACGGCGCCTGCACGGCGGCACCGCTCGTCGCGGCCATCGCCTTGCTGCTGGCGACCAATGCGATCGGGCATGGGCGCGCCGCCCTGTCGCCCCACGGCGCGACCTTCCTGCTCGCGCGGCTACAGGCCGATGGCCCGGCGACGATGGTGATCCGCGCGCGCTGCCCGGCAGCGGGCTGGTACCTCTGCGATTTCGTCGACCGGCTGCCGATGGATGCCAACGATTTCCTCTGGGCCCCGGACAGTCCGGTGAACCGCGACACGACGGGGCACTCGCGCTTCCTCGGCGGAGCGCTGCTCTCGGCGGAGGCGGGCGCGATCGTCGGCGAAACGCTGCGCGCCCATCCGGTCGCGGTCGCGGGGGCGCTGCTGCGCAACACGCTGCGGCAACTGGTCACCGCCGATATCGGCGACACGCTCGGGCCGGAGAACCTCGCCACCGCGCTGCGCCCGCGCCTCGTCGAGGGTTTCCCGGCGCGCGAACGCATCGCCTTCGAGGCCAGCCGGCAGGCCCATGACACCTTGCGCGCCGCCGTCGCACCCCTGATACCCTTGCAGGAGGCCCTGCTGATCCTCGCCTTGCCGCTGCTGGCCTGGATCGGCTGGCGGGCGTGGCGCCGGCGGGACGCGACGGCGCTCGCCTTCCTGGCCTTCGTCCTCGGCGGCCTTCTCGCCAACGCGCTGGCGACGGGCGGGCTGTCCGGCGTCTTCCCGCGTTACCAGGCGCGCATCGCCTGGCTCCTGCCGCTCGCCGTCCTGCTTCTCGTCCCGCTGCCGCGGAGGTCCGCTTGAGTTCCGTCCTCGCCATCCTGCTCGGCGCGGCGCTGCTGGTCTGGCCGGCGGCGCTGAACGGCTATCCGCTCGTCTTCATCGACAGCGTCTCCTATCTCGGCCAGACGCTGTTCCCGGAATGGCCCTGGGACAAGACGCCGGCCTATGGCGCCTTCCTGCACCTGTTCCACCGGGGCTGGTCGCTCTGGCCGCCGATCGTCGCGCAAGGGCTGATCCTGTCGCATCTGCTGTGGCTGGCCCAGCGCGGGGCGCGCGGGGACGTGACGCCGCTGAGCCACCTGCTGGTGTGCGCCACCCTCGCGGCCGTGACCTCGGCGCCCTGGTTCGCGGCTACGCTGATGCCGGACATCTTCGCCGGCATTGGGCCACTCTGCCTGCTGCTGCTCGGCTTCGCGCGGGAACGGCTCGACCGGCCGGAGGCGATCTGGCTGGCGCTGCTCGGCGCACTCGCCATAGCGACGCATCTGTCGCATCTGCCGACGGCCATCGCCCTCGTGCTGCTGGTCGCCCTGGCCGGCCAGGGGGTCCGGGCCACGCTGCGCACCGCCCTGCCCCTGGTCTTGGCGGTGGCCGGCATCGTCGGTGCCAATGCCTGGACCACCGGCCGGCCGGTCCTCTCGCCCAACGGGGCGATCTTCCTGCTCGCGCGGCTGCAGGCCGATGGGCCGGCCGCGGCGACCATCCGTGCCCATTGCCCGCGCGCGGGCTGGCATCTCTGCGCCTTCGCCGACCGGCTGCCGATGAACAGCGACACCTTCCTGTGGGACCCCCAGTCGCCGATCAACCGCACCGCAACGGGCCAGGCCATTCCCATGGGCGGCATGCGCGCCGCCCCCGAGGCCCAGGCCATCCTGGAAGCGACCTTCCGCGAACAGCCGAAGGAGGTCGCCCTGGCCATGCTGCACAACACCCTGATCCAGATGACCCGCTTCACCGTCGGCGACACGCTGCAGGCGACGCATCTCGCCGCCTCGGCAAGGCGGGCGGTGGAGCGGCTGCCGCCATCCGAACTCGAGGCCTTCGACGATGCCGCGCAGATGCGCAGCGAATTGCCCGGACTGGCCATGCCGTGGCTGCTGCCCCAGACGGGCGCCGTGGTGCTGAGCCTGCCCCTCGCCCTCGTCGCACTCCTGCGCGCGTTGCTGCGGCGGGATCGCGCCGCCGCGGGGCTGATTGCCGGGCTGCTCCTGGCCGTCGCGGTGAATGCCTTCGCCACCGGCGCGCTGTCGGCCCCGATCGACCGATACCAGGCGCGCATCGTCTGGCTGATCCCGCTCGCGGCCATGCTCGGCCTGGCGCCACGCTTCGGCATCGGCCTAACTGAGACGGAGCAGGTGCGTGCCAGGATCACCGCATGGAAAACCTCCTCCTCGTCATCCCCGTCTTCCTGATCGCCGGGCTGGTGAAGGGCGTGGCGGGCTTCGGCCTGCCCACCGTCAGCATCGCCCTGCTCGCCCTGTTCCGACCCCTGCCCGAGGCCATGGCGCTGATGCTGGTGCCCTCGCTCGCCACCAACCTGTGGCAGGCGATGGCGGGCGGGACGCTGCGGCTGGTCGCGCCGCGCATCGGCGTGTTCCTCGCCTGCTCGGCGTTCGCGGCCTTCCTCGCGGCGGGACATCTCGCGCGGGCGGATGCGATGCTGCTGTCGGGACTGCTCGGGGTCTGCCTGGTGGCCTCGGCGGCCGTGGCACTGGCCGCGCCGAACCTGCCAGCACCGGCGCGGGGCACCGAGGTCTGGCTCGGGCCGCCCATGGGGATCACCTCGGGCGCCATCGCGGGCTTCACCGGCAGCTACCTGGTGCCGGCCGCCCCCTGGCTGCAGGCGATCCGCCTGCCGCGCGAACAGTTCGTGCAGGGCTTCGGCCTGGGCGTGGTGCTGGTGAATGGCGCCATGGCGGCGGGGCTCGCCGGGAGCGGCATGCTGCCGGCGGCGCTGGGGCTCGCCTCGTGCCTTGGCCTGCTGCCGGCCTTCGCTGGCATGGAACTGGGCCGCCGGCTGCGGCTGCGGCTGGACGAGATGGCCTTCCGCCGGGTGGTGCAGATGGCGCTGGCGGCGCTGGGCGCATGGCTGGTCGTGCGGGCCTTCGCGTGACGCCGGTGGATCCCCCAGGCGCACCGATACGCCGCGCGGCTTGACGCGACGGGCCTGCGCCCGCAGAGGACGCGCGACGTTCGGGAGAAACCCGTCCATGACCCTGTCCCGCCGGTTGCTTCTGGCCGCCGCCGCCCTGCCCATCGCCGCGCCCGCCCTGGCCCAGGCCTGGCCGAGCCGACCCGTTCGGGTCCTGGTGCCCTTCGCCCCGGGCGGAGCCGCCGATTCCGCCGCGCGCACCATCCTGCCGCGCATGGGTGAGCGCCTCTCGGCCACCTTCGTCATCGAGAACCGGACCGGCGCCGGCGGGTCGATCGGCGGTGCCGAAGTCGCGCGCGCAGCGCCCGATGGCTACACGCTGCTGTGGGACGCGTCCTCGCACATCGTGAACCATGCGCTGCTGCGCGGGCTCACCTTCGACTACGCGACCGCCTTCCTGCCGGTCAGCCAGGTCTGCACCTTCCCGCAGGTGGTGGCCGTGAAGGCCGACTTCCCGACGCGCGACATCGCCGCCTTCATCGCGGCCGCCAAGGCCCGGCCCGGGACGATCAGCATGGGCACGCAAGGCAATGCGACCGCCGGGCATCTCGGCCTGGCGCGCTTCGCGCGCGAGGCCGGCATCGAGGTCACCCACGTGCCCTATCGCGGCGGCGCCGATGCGGCCCGGGACCTCGCGGCGGGCACGCTGGACGGGGTGTTCATCACGGCGCTGTCCGCCCGCCCCGTGGTCGAGAGCGGCCGGGCGCGCTTCCTCGCCATCGCCACGGCCGAACGCCTGCCCAGCCTGCCCGATGTGCCGACGCTGGCCGAGTCCGGCCTGCCGGGCTTCGATGTCAGCGAATGGGTCGGCCTCTTTGCCCCGGCCGGGACGCCGGAGGCGATCGCGAACCGCCTGCAGGAAGCGCTGGCCGCCGTTCTCGCCGAGGAGGAGGTGCGCACCAGGCTCGACCGGCTGGGCGCCATCCCGGTGGGCAGCACGCCGGCGGCCTTCGCCCGCTTCATCACCGAAGGGCGCGCAGCGATGACGACGCTGGTGCGAGAGGCCAATATCCGGGTCGAATGACAGACCTTCATGCCATGGGAGCGGCCAAGCCCCGCTCCCCACACGCCCCTGCCGGACAGCCGCGCCCGACGACGCACAGGTGTGGGGCACGGCCCTGCCGCGGCCGACAGTGGTTCGTCCTCGGACTGGCCATGCTGCTCCTGGCGTCGCCTCTCGCCGCGCAGGATTCCATCACCAGCGTGATCGGCCAGCCCGTGCTGGCCCTGGCCCAGCGCCCCGAACTGACCACGGGCCTGCGCTTCAACAGCGGCGGCCATCGGTCCGCGCTCGCCGCGCGGCTGCGCGATCCGGGCCCGCCGGTCGCGCTGGCCGGCGACCGCTACGTCTATGGCTTCGGCTGCAGACCTGACGGGGGGTGCCGCGAGGGCGGCGCCTTCCTGGCCTATGACGTCCATGACGAGCGCATCTTCATGCTGCTGACGGAGAAGGGCGGCGTCCGCCTCTCCGTGCCGCCGGACCCGCGCGCCTGGCCGGAGGCGCTGCGCGAGGGGCTGGCGGAGTTCATCCCGGCCCTGGCGGAGGCGATGGGTCCGCCGCGCTGAGCAAGGCCCGGACGCAGGTCCCGATCGGGCCTCGCGGCCCGACCGGGGGTCTTGGCATCAGGCGAAGGCGATCTGCTGCGCACCCGTGGTGCTGAAACCGATCAGCGTCGCGCTGCCGCCGTCGCTGAAGTGCAGCACCGTGTCGAGCACATCATCCGCATCGACCAGGAGCCGCTCGGTCGAGGCGAGGGTGATGCCGTCCTCGAGGCGGATCCAGTCCTCCAGGGCGAAATCGAGCACCAGGTCGTCGCCACCGCCCGCGCCGAAGGCGAAGATGTCACGACCGGCGCCGCCGATCAGGACGTCATCGCCCTCCCCGCCGGCAAGCAGGTCGCGGCTGCCGCCGCCATCCAGCGTATCGCTGCCCGCGCCGCCCAGCAGCGTGTCGGCATCCGCGCGGCCGAGCAGGTGGTCGTTGCCGGCCCCACCTTCCAGCGTGTCGGTACCGGCGCCGCCCGTCAGCATGTCATCGCCCTCGTCACCTTGGAGGAGGTCGTTGTCATTGCCACCGAGAAGGGTGTCGTTGCCGCGGCCGCCCGACAGGACATCGTTGTTGCCGTGGCCTTCGAGCACGTCGTCGCCGTCGCCGCCGGACAGCGTGTCGTTGCCGTTGCCGCCGGTGAGCAAGTCGTCGCCATCCTCGCCGGACAACACGTCGTGGCCGTTGTCACCGATGATCGTGTCGTCGCCACCGCCGCCGAGCGCCGTGTCATGGCCCTTGCCGGTGTCGATCAGATCATTGCCGAGGCCGCCCGACAGCGAGTCCGAGGCAGCATAGCCGCTGATGGTGTCATCGCCGGTATCCCCGACCAGGATGTCCGCGGCGCTGTTGCCTTCGACGAACCGGGCATCCGCCTTGGCGGTGAAGGTCCAGCTCGTCTCATCGAGGATGCCGGCGAAGGCATTGCCGGTCGCGCCGGTCGCATCGCCCTCGCCCTGCACCGCGATGTCGTCGATCGCCCACCACCAGTTGTTGCCGGCCTCGAAGAGGCCGAAGCGGATGATGACCTCGGTCGCGCCCTCGGGGTTGCCGAGCGAGACCGTCACGCTCTCATTCGTCGCATCGGCCTTGTAGTTCGCCGAGGCGCTGTCCGAATCGTACAGCATCACGCGGGTCCAGGTGGTGCCACCGTCATAAGAGACATCGACGGCCGCCTTCTGGGTACCTTCCGCCCGCCAGCTCGAGTCGAAGGTCACCGTCGCGCTGCCGGCCTCGACGCCGGCGAGCGAGATACGCGGCGTCATGATGTAGGCGTTGAAGAGATTCGAGCCGACACTCGCCGCGCCATCGTCATACTCATCGGGATCAGCCACCAGCACGGCGCCCGAGGCATTGGTGAAGCCCGAGCGGCCCTGGTCGTCCGCGCTGGCGGTCCAGGAATTCTTGTCGAGCACGGTCCACCCGTAGAATTCCAGCGGGCCGCCGGTCGGCGTGGTGGTGTTGTCCTTCGTCCAGCCTTCCGGCGCCGCGCTGCTGAAGTCGGTGCCGTCGCCGCCGCCCTCGGTTCCGCTGACGAAGGGGCCGAGTTCAACGCTCTCGAAATCCTCGGCGAAGAGCGTGATGCGGGTGGAGGTGTCGCGCAGCGCACCCTCATCGATCTGCACGTAGTATTCGACCCCGGCCTCCAGGGTGTTGGCGAGGTCGATGGTCACGGTCCTGTCGTCGATCGTGACGGCATCCGACGTGACGGAAACCGTCTCGAAGATCGAGCCATCGGCGGCACGACGCAGGACGATGTTGCCCTCGCCGGCGATCACGCCCTCGCTGAAGGTGATGGTCAGATTGGCATCAAGGGCGACCGCCGCCACGTCGTCGGCCGGCGTCAGCGCGACGATCTCGGGCGCGGTCAGGTCGGCCTCGGTGGTGAAGTTCCAGGTGGCCGGATCGGTGATGCCGAAGAAGCCGTTGGTGCCGTCGGTGAAGGCGCCTTCCTCGATCAGCACATAGTAGGACGTCTCGGCCGCGAGCCCCTCAGGCAGGGTGATCGTCACCGTGTCGCCGTTCACGCTGACAGCGGCGGAGGTGACGTCGATGGTGGCGATGACGCTGCCATCCGCCGCATCGTGGACGGTGATGACACCCGAGCCGACCTGCACCTCCTCGCTGAAACGGAGGGAAAGCACGGTATCGACGGCGACCCGCGCCTCGTCATCCACCGGGGTGAGGAAGGCCTCGATCTGCGGCGGCAGAGGATCGGCGGCACCCTCCAGCAGCGAGCCGCTCTGCAGGGCATCCGAGCCCACCGTGAAGGCGATGTTGAGGAAATCGAGGATGGTCGCGACGACGGAGGTCGCGGGAACCGCGCCATCGAAGGTCGCCAGTTCCTGGTTGGCGGCGATGAAGGTCCGCCGCTCGCTATCGGTCTGGTTGCCATGGCCCGAGCCGGTATTGGGGTCGCGACCATGGTCGGTGGAGACGATGACAAGCCATTCCTCGTCGGGGTTCCCGGCCTCGCGGGCTTCGACAGCCGCGAGGAGCTGCGCCAGGAGCTGGGACACCGTCTCGATCGCGCTCTCGTACTCGTCGCCGAAGCCGTAGCCGTGGCCGGCGCCGTCGACGTCGTCGAGCTGAAGGAACATGAAGTCCGGCGCGACCGTCTCGATCAGGTCGATCGCCGACTCGGTCACCTCGGCATCGGAGACGCCGCTGATGGCGTAGTCGATGACGCCGGCGTCGACCTCAGCAGAGAAATGCCCGGTGTTGATGTCGCCCCAATGCACGACGGAGGCGATGGTCGCGTCCTCCATCCCGGCATCGACCAGTTCGAAGACACTGTCGACGCCCGTGGCGATCGGCGCGCCGTTGTTGCTGGTGACACCATGCTCATTCGCCCAGACGCCGGTCAGCAGGGTGGACCAGCCGGGGCCGCTCACCGTGGGCTGTTCGGTCTCGGTACCCTCATCGCCACCGGTATAGCTCTCGACGATATCGAGGCTGTTGAGCGCCTCCGCCTGGCCCTGGAGGCCTAGCAGGAGGATCTGTTCGAGTTGGATCCCGTCGATCCCGACGAATATGACGTGTTGTTCCGACATGCGGCATCCTCTTGCGCCAGCGGCCACCACGCGGGTGCCCATGAGGCAGGAGGTATCGCCGCCAGATGTCGCGGCACTGGCAGCGCCGAGACATGTCCATGACGTCGCATTAACTTCACGACAATGACCGCAAAAGATAAGGGCGGATGGTTGCCCATCCGCCCTGTCATCTCATCCGGCGCTGTCGGCGCGGATCAGGATTCGGCAGTCTCTTCCGCCACTTCCGGCTTTGGACCGCTGTCCAGGCCCTTGGCGCCAACGTTGCGGTCCACCAGCTCGATGACCGCCATGGTCGCCGCGTCGCCGTAGCGCACGCCGGCCTTCAGCACGCGGCAATAGCCGCCCTGGCGCGTCTTGTAGCGCTCGGCGATCTCGGTGAAGAGCTTCGCGACGATCTTCTCGTCGCGGATCTGCGCGAGCGCCTGGCGACGGGCATGCAGGCCACCGCGCTTGCCGAGGGTGATGATGCGCTCGACATACGGGCGCAGCTCCTTGGCCTTCGGCAGGGTGGTCGTGATCTGCTCGTGCTTCAGCAGCGACGTCGCCATGTTGCGGAACATGGCAACGCGATGAGCGGAGGTGACGCTGAGCTTACGCCCGGCAATTCCGTGACGCATGGTTGTGTATCCTTAGAAACCGGGCGCCCCTTAGAAGGGCTCCTCCACCTTCTTCGCGAGTTCCTCGATGTTCTCGGGCGGCCAGCCGGTGACGGTCATGCCGAGGCCGAGGCCCATCGAGGCGAGGACTTCCTTGATCTCGTTCAGCGACTTGCGCCCGAAATTCGGGGTGCGGAGCATCTCCTGCTCGGTCTTCTGAACCAGGTCGCCGATATAGACGATGTTGTCGTTCTTCAGGCAGTTCGCGCTGCGGACCGACAGTTCCAGCTCATCGACCTTGCGCAGCAGGTTGCGGTTGAAGGGCAGGTCGTCGCGGACCTCCTCTTCCACCCGCGCGCGCGGCTCGTCGAAGTTGATCAGGATCTGGAGCTGTTCCTGCAGGATGCGGGCGGCGACGCCCACGGCATCCTCGGGGGCCAGCGTGCCGTCCGTCTCGACCGTCAGGATCAGCTTGTCGAAGTCGGTACGCATGCCGACACGGGTCGGCTCCACGCGATAGGCCACGCGACGCACCGGGGAATAGATCGCATCGACCGGGATCAGGCCGATCGGCGCATCCTCGGGCCGGTTCTCGGCGGCGGGGACATAGCCCTTGCCGATATCGACCGTCAGTTCCATCGAGAGCTTCGCGCCGTCATCCAGCGTGCAGAGCACGAGTTCCGGATTCGCGATCTCGATGTCGCCGGTGGTCTGGATCTGGCCGGCGGTGACCTCGCCCGGGCCGGTCGCGGTCAGCGCCAGGCGCTTCGGGCCGTCGCCCTGCATGCGGATGGCGAGTTGCTTCACGTTCAGGACGATGTCCGTCACGTCCTCGCGCACGCCCTGCAGGGAGCTGAATTCATGCAGCACGCCGTCGATGCGGATCGCCGTGACGGCGGCGCCCTGCAGCGAGGACAGCAGCACGCGCCGCAGCGCATTGCCCAGCGTCACGCCGAAGCCGCGCTCCAGCGGCTCCAGCACCACGGTCGCCGTGCGCAGCGGGTCCGCACCCATCTCGACGGACTTCTGCGTCTCGATCAGCGAACGCCAATTCCTTTCGAGCACTCTCTTCTCTCCTTACGGCGACCCGGGGCAGCTCAGCGACGCGTCTGCAGTCTCAGACGCGGCGACGCTTGCGCGGGCGGCAGCCGTTGTGCGGGATGGGCGTCACGTCCTTGATGGCGGTGACGTAGAAGCCCACCGCCTGGAGGGCGCGCAGCGCCGATTCGCGGCCCGAACCGGGGCCGGACACCATGATCTCGAGCGTCTCCATCCCGTGCTCACGCGCCTTGCGGCCCGCGTCTTCCGCGGCGACCTGGGCGGCGTAGGGGGTGGACTTGCGGCTGCCCTTGAAGCCCTGGGAGCCGGAGGACGACCAGGCGATGGCGTTGCCCTGGGCGTCCGTGATGGTCACAATGGTGTTGTTGAAGGACGCCAGCACATGGGCCACGCCCGAGCTGATGTTCTTCCGTTCCTTGCGCTTGACGGGGCCACGGGCGCCGCCGCGGGGTTCGCGGGCCATCTTACTTGGTCACCTTCTTCTTGCCGGCGATCGGCACGGCCTTGCCCTTGCGGGTGCGGGCATTGGTGTGGGTGCGCTGGCCGCGGACCGGCAGGCCCTTGCGGTGACGCAGACCACGGTAGCAGCCGAGGTCCATCAGCCGCTTGATATTCATCGCCTGTTCACGCCGCAGGTCGCCCTCGACGCGGTATTCGCGGTCGATCAGCTCGCGGATCTTCAGGACCTCGTCGTCGGTCAGCTGGTTCACCCGGCGCTCGTCGGGGATGCCGAGCTGGTCGCAGATGTCCTTGGCATTCTTCGGGCCGATGCCGAAGATGTAACGGAGCGAAATGAGCACCCGCTTGTTGGTCGGGATGTTCACGCCGGCGATGCGCGCCACAGTGCCTCTCCTGGGGCCGCTGCCCCGATAATCGCCGTGCAGGGGCGCAGCCCCCCCGGCGCAGTGAACCATTCCATGCAATGCTGATCGGCGGCCGGGCAGGCCCGGTCGCGAGAGGGGGCGATCTAGCCCCCGCCCCTGGGAGAGTCAACCCTTTCCGGACAGTATCGCACCGATCTGGGCTGCCACCGTGTCCATGGCAGCCATGCCGTCAACGCTACGCAGCTTGCCCTGCGCCTCGTAGTACGGCAGCAGCGGCGCGGTCTGGCGGTGATAGGCATCGAGCCTCGCCGCCACCGTCTCCGCCTTGTCGTCGGCCCGGCGGGTGAATTCCGTCGAACCGCAGACATCGCAAACCCCCGGCTTCGCCGTGGGCTTGAACGTATCATGGTAGCCGGCACCGCATTTCGCGCAGGTGAAACGGCCGGCGATGCGCTCGACCAGGGCGCCGTCATCCACCTTCAGCTCGATCACATGGTCGAGCTGCAGGCCCTTGTCGGTCAGCATGGCGTCCAGCGCCTCGGCCTGCGGCACGGTGCGCGGGAAGCCATCCAGGATGAAGCCCTTCGCGGCATCGGGGCGGGACACCCGCGCCGCCAGCATGGCGGTGATGACCGCATCGGGGACCAGATCGCCCCGCTCCATGATGGCCTTGGCCTTCAGGCCGATCTCGCTGCCCGACCTCACCTCGGCGCGCAGCATGTCGCCCGTCGAGATCTGGGCGATGCCGTACTGGTCCTCCAGGCGCTTGGCCTGGGTCCCCTTCCCCGCTCCCGGCGGGCCCAGCAGGATCAGGTTCATTCTCTCCCCCTCTTCGCTCAGCGCGACCGCGGCATGCCGCGACCGCCCAGCCGGGCCTTCTTGATCAGGCCCTCATACTGGTGGGCGAAGAGGTGCGACTGCACCTGCGCCACCGTATCCATGGTGACAGAGACGATGATCAGCAGGGAAGTGCCCCCGAAATAGAACGGCACACCGTACTGGCTGATCAGGATCTCGGGGATGATGCAGACGATGCAGAGGTAGATCGCCCCGATGACCGTCAGGCGGGTCAGCACCCGGTCCAGATACTCCGACGTCGCCTGGCCGGGACGGATGCCGGGGACGAAGCCGCCATACTTCTTGAGGTTGTCCGCCGTCTCGACCGGGTTGAACACCACCGCCGTGTAGAAGAAGGCGAAGAACACGATCAGCGCCATGTACATGATCATGTAGAGCGGCCGGCCATGGGCCAGCAGCGCGGTGATGCTGTGCAGCCAGGAATCCTGCGTCGCATCGGTCGAGAAGCCCGCGATCGTCGCCGGCAGCAGTAGCAGCGAGGAGGCGAAGATCGGCGGGATCACGCCTGCAGTGTTCAGCTTCAGGGGCAGATGCGTCGCCTCCCCGCTGAACATGCGGTTGCCGACCTGGCGCTTCGGGTACTGCACAGGGATGCGGCGCTGGGCACGCTCCATGAACACCACGAAGGCGATGACGCCGAGCGCGATCAGCAGGAAGAAGATGATGAAGATGGTGGACAGCGCGCCGGTGCGCCCCAGTTCCAGCGTGGTGACCAGCGCATTAGGCAGGTTGGCGACGATGCCCGCGAAGATGATGAGTGAGATGCCGTTGCCGACGCCGCGGGCGGTGATCTGCTCGCCCAGCCACATCAGGAACATGGTGCCGCCGACCAGCGTGATGACGCAGGACAGGCGGAAGAACATCCCGGGATCGTAAACCGCCGAGCCGAACTGCCCGCGCATCGACTCGAGTCCCACCGCGATGCCCCAGGCCTGGAAGATCGCAATCAGCACGGTCAGGTAGCGGGTGTACTGGTTGAGCTTCTTGCGCCCCGCCTCGCCTTCCTTCTTCAGCGCCTCCCAGGCCGGGATCGCCGCGGTCATGAGCTGCACGATGATCGAGGCGCTGATGTACGGCATGATGTTCAGCGCGAAGACGGTCATGCGCCCCAGCGCGCCGCCCGTGAACATGTCGAACATGCCAAGGATCCCGCCGCCATGCTGCGCCAGGATCTCCCCCATCACCGCGGCATCGACGCCGGGGACGGGGATATAGGTGCCGATGCGATAGACGATCAGCGCGCCCAGGGTGAACCAGAGACGCTTCTTGAGCTCGGTCGCCTTAGCCAGAACCCCGAAATTGAGGTTCGACATCGCCTGTTCGGCCGCCGACGCCATGCCTGTCCTCCTGGAGTCGCGCCGGCGTGACGTGCCGGGACTCAGCCTGCCCTCAAAGAACGCTGCGGCGCACAGGTTCCCCCGCGCGCCGCAGCGAAGATCCGGACCCTGACCTAGCCACCCGGCCGGTCAGGGACAAGGGGTCACTCGGACGCGGCTTCCGCCGGGGCCGCGGTGACGGTCACGGAACCGCCCGCCGCTTCCACCGCCGCGATCGCCGCCGCCGAGGCGCCGGAGACGGAGATCGTCACGGCGCGCTTGATCTCGCCCTTCGCCAGCAGGCGCACGCCCGCGAGCTTGGCCGAGGAGCGCACCACGCCGGCCGCCTTCAGCGTCGCCTCGTCGAGCGGCTGGCCGGCCGGCAGGCGGCCCGCCTCGATCGCCGCGTCGAGCGTGCCGAGGTTGAGCACCGCGTAGTCCTTGCGGAACACGTTCACGAAGCCGCGCTTCGGCACACGCCGGTAGATCGGGAGCTGACCGCCCTCGAACCCGTTCAGCGACACGCCGGTCCGGGCCTTCTGACCCTTCACGCCGCGACCGCCGGTCTTGCCCTTGCCGGAGCCGATACCGCGGCCGATGCGCTTGAACTTCGGGCGGGCGCCCTCGTTGTCGCGCAGTTCATTGAGCTTCATGGATCAGCCCTCCACCTTTACCAGGTGGGCCACCTTGCGGATCATCCCACGCACGGCCGGAGTATCCTCCAGCTCACGCGTGCGATGCATCTTGTTGAGGCCGAGCCCGATCAGGGTTTCCTTCTGACCCGGCTTGCGGCCGATCGGCGACCCGGTCTGGGTCACCTTCACCGTCTTGCTGTCAGCCATTCGCGGCCTCCGTCGCCTCGGCGGCGTCCTTCTTCTGGCCGAGGATGTCGGCAACCTTCTTGCTGCGACGCGAGGCGACCGCACGCGGGGACGTGCAGCGCGTCAGCGCGGCGAAGGTGGCCTTCACCATGTTGTGCGGGTTGGCCGAGCCCGTGCACTTCGCGACGACGTCGCCCATGCCCAGGGTCTCGAACACCGCGCGCATCGGGCCGCCGGCGATGATGCCGGTACCCGCGGGGGCCGCACGAAGGATGACGCGGCCGGCGCCAAATTCGCCGATCACGTCGTGGTGCAGGGTCCGGCCCTCGCGCATCGGCACGCGGATCATCGTGCGCTTCGCACGTTCCGTCGCCTTGCGGATGGCTTCCGGCACCTCGCGGGCCTTGCCCGCGCCCCAGCCCACGCGGCCCTTCTCATCGCCGACCACGACCAGGGCCGCGAAGGAGAAGCGACGGCCACCCTTCACCACCTTGGCGACGCGGTTAATGGTGACGAGCTTGTCCTTCAGCTCGTCGCCTTCCTGGCGCTCCTGACGGTTGTCGTTGCCGCCATCGCGACGACGGCCGCGGCGCTCACGCCCGCCTTCGCCGCCCTCGCCGCCCGACCTCGGTTCACGTGCCATGCTTCATCACCCTCAGAACGACAGCCCGCCCTCGCGGGCGCCGTCCGCGAGCGCCTTGACGCGCCCATGGTAGAGATAGGGACCACGGTCGAAGACGACTTCCGTCACCCCGGCCGCGATCGCGCGTTCGGCCACCAGCTTGCCGACCGCGGTCGCCGCATCCTTGTCGGCGCCGGTCTTCATGCCCTCGCGCATCGCCTTCTCGATCGAGGACGCAGCGGCGAGCGTACGCCCCTGCGCGTCGTCGATGACCTGCGCGTAGATGTGCTTGCCCGAGCGGAACACCGACAGGCGCACGCGCCCGCCGGACTTCAGCTTGAGCTGGAAGCGGAGGCGGCGCCGGCGGCGTGCCTCGAGTTCGAGCTTGCTGGCCATTACTTCTTCTTACCCTCCTTCCGGAGGATGGTCTCGTTGTCGTACTTGACGCCCTTGCCCTTGTAGGGTTCGGGGCCACGATACGCGCGGATCTCGGCGGCCACCTGACCGACCTGGCGCTTGTCCGACCCTTCCACCTTGATGGCGGTCGGCTTCTCGCAGGTGATCTTGATCCCCTTGGGGATCGGGTAGCGGATCTCGTGGCTGTAGCCGAGGTTCAGCACCAGATCGGAACCCTGCACCGCGGCGCGGTAGCCGGTGCCGTTAATTTCCATCGACTTCACGAAGCCGGCGGAAACGCCCGTCACCATCTGGTTGATCAGGCTGCGCGTCGTGCCCCACATGGTCCGCCCGCGGCGGTCCGTGCGGCGCGGCGACACCGCGACCTCATTCGACTTGATCTCGACATCCACGTCATCCGTGAGGTCGAGCTTCAGCTCGCCGAGCTTGCCCTTGGCAGTCAGCGTGCGGCCGGCCAGAGCGAGCGTGACGCCCGCCGGCACCGGCACAGGATATTTCCCAACGCGAGACATTGCTGTGGCCCCCGTCAGAACACGCGGCAGAGGACTTCGCCGCCGACATTGGCGGCGCGAGCCTCATTCTCGCTCATCACGCCACGCGGCGTGGACAGGATCGAGGTGCCGAGGCCGTTGTAGAACTTCGGCAGCTCCGCGATCTTGGAATAGACGCGCCGGCCAGGCTTGGAGACGCGGGTGATCTCCTTGATGGCGGGCTCGCCTTCCGAATACTTCAGCTCGATGTCGATGAAGCGCACGCCAGGGCGCACTTCCTCGGTGCGCCAGGCGCGGATGTAACCCTCGCGCTTCAGCACTTCGAGCACGTTCTCGCGCAGCTTCGACGCCGGCGCCTTGCAGCGCGACTGGCGCGCGGACTGCGCGTTGCGGATGCGCGTGAGCATATCGCCCAGCGGATCGGACATGGACATGGCCGGT
The DNA here is from genome assembly GCA_041914265.1 of Roseomonas sp. GTDB lineage: Bacteria > Pseudomonadota > Alphaproteobacteria > Acetobacterales > Acetobacteraceae > Neoroseomonas. The sequence goes on along the minus strand of JAYSDS010000016.1, from coordinate 7,173 downwards.
CCTTCCTTACCAGCTCGCCTTCACCACACCGGGGATCTGGCCCTTCGAGGCCAGTTCCCGCAGCTGGTTACGGCAGAGCTTGAACTTGCGGTAGTTGCCGCGGGGGCGGCCGGTCACTTCGCAGCGCAGGCGGACGCGGTTCTTCGCGCCGTTGCGGGGAAACTGCGCGAGCTTCAGCGTCGCCTCGAAGCGCTCCTCGACCGGCAGCTCGCGATCCATGATCACGGCCTTCAGCGCGGCACGCTTCGGCGCGTGAAGCTTCGACAGCTTCTCGCGGCGCTTGTTCTTCTCGACAGACGAGGTCTTGGCCATACCGTCTAGGTCCTCCGGAACCTGCCGGGTGCCACCCGGCGGTTTTCCAAAAATCAGTTCTGGAAGGGAAGGTCGAAAGCCTTGAGCAGGGCCTTCGCTTCCTTGTCCGTCTTCGCCGTGGTGACGAAGACGATGTCCATGCCGCGGATCGCGTCCACCTTGTCGTAGCTGATCTCGGGGAACACGATCTGCTCCTTCAGGCCCAGGGAGAAATTCCCCCGCCCGTCGAAGCCCTTCGTCCCCGGCAGCCCACGGAAGTCGCGCTGGCGCGGCAGCGCGATGGTGACGAGCCGGTCAAGGAACTCGTACATCCGCTGCTGGCGGAGCGTCACCTTGGTGCCGATCGCCATGCCCTCGCGGATCTTGAAGCCCGCGATGGCCTTCTTCGCCTTGGTCTTCACCGGCTTCTGGCCCGCGATCATCGTCAGCTCGGCGACAGCGGCGTCGAGCTTCTTCTGGTCGCCGGCGGCTTCGCCGACGCCCATGTTGATCACGATCTTCGAAAGCTTCGGCACTTCCATCGGGTTCTTATACCCGAACTCCTCAACGAGGCGCTTGCGCACGACCTCGTCGTAGAGCTTCCGCAGCCGCGGCTGTTCCGTCACGTCGCTCATGCGTCGAGCACCTCGCCGGAGGCCTTCGCCACCCGGACCTTCTTGCCGTCCTCGAGCAGCTTGAAGCCGACCCGGGTCGGCTTGCCCGACTTCGGATCCAGCAGGGCGAGGTTGGAGAGGTCGATCGACGCCTCCTTCTCGACGATGCCGCCGGGGCGGCCCATGCCCTGCGGCTTCTGATGCCGCTTCACCATGTTGATGCCCTGCACGAAGGCGCGGCCTTCAGTGGGCTCAACCTTGATCACTTCGCCCTGACGGCCCTTGTCCTTGCCGGTCAGGACCTGGACGCGATCGCCCTTGCGGATCTTCGCAGCCATGTCACAGCACCTCCGGAGCCAGGGAGATGATCTTCATGAACTTCTTCGCGCGCAGCTCGCGCACGACCGGTCCGAAGATACGGGTCCCGATGGGCTCGTTCTGCTTGTTGATCAGCACGGCCGCGTTGCGGTCGAAGCGGATCACCGTGCCGTCGGCGCGGCGCACCGGGTAGGCGGTGCGCACGATCACCGCGCGCTCCACCGTCCCCTTCTTCACCTTGCCGCGGGGAATCGCTTCCTTGACGGAGACGACGATCACGTCGCCCACGCCAGCGGTCTTCCGCTTGGAGCCACCGAGCACCTTGATGCACTGCACGCGGCGCGCACCGGAATTGTCGGCGACCTCGAGGTTGGATTCGACCTGGATCATGGATCAGGCCTCCGCGGTCGCGAGGAAGGCGGGCTTCTCGACGGAAGCACCGTTGCGCTCGATCACCACCCAGGACTTGGACTTGGAGATCGGGCGGCACTCCTCGATCGACACGACGTCGCCTTCCTTGCACAGGTTGGCGTCGTCATGCACGGCATACTTCTTCGAGCGCCGGATGAACTTCTTGTAGAGCGGATGCATCACGCGACGCTCGACGAGAACCGTAATGGTCTTGTCGGTCTTGTCGCTGGTGACCCGCCCGGTGAGGACGCGCTTCGGCATCGCCGTCGGTCTCCTCTCAGGCCTTGGGGGCGGCGCTCTGCGCGCGCTCGCCGATGATGGTCTTCACCCGCGCGATGTCGCGGCGGACCTGCTTGATGCGCGAAAGCGCCTCAAGCTGGCCGGTCGCGCGCTGGAAACGCAGGTTGAACTGCTCCTTGCGCAGGTCGAGCAGCATGGTGTTCAGCTCGTCCGCGCTCTTCGCGCGGATGTCGCCGATCTTGGTCGCAGCCATATCAGGCCTCCGCACCCAGACGGGTGACGAACTTGGTCTTGATCGGCAGCTTCGCCGCGCCGAGGGTGAGCGCCTCGCGCGCCGTCTCGGGGGAGACGCCGTCGATCTCGAACATGACGCGGCCCGGCTTCACGCGGCACACCCAGTATTCGGGTGCGCCCTTACCGGAACCCATGCGGACTTCGGCCGGCTTCGTCGAAACCGGCACGTCCGGGAAGACGCGGATCCACACGCGGCCCTGACGCTTCATCGCGCGGGTGATCGCACGACGGGCGGCCTCGATCTGGCGCGCGGTCACGCGCTCCGGCTCGAGAGCCTTCAGGCCGAACCCGCCGAAGGACAGCGAGAAGCCGCCCTTGGCCAGGCCGTGGATGCGGCCCTTGTGGGCCTTGCGGAACTTGGTGCGCTTAGGCTGCAGCATTGTCCTTCACCTTCAGCGCTGCGGCGCCTGTTCCGCGGCGCGCTTGTCCTGCGCCATCGGATCATGGGCCATGATCTCGCCCTTGAAGATCCACACCTTCACACCGCAGGTGCCATAGGTGGTCTTCGCGGTCGCCGTGCCGAAGTCGATATCGGCGCGGAGGGTGTGCAGGGGCACGCGGCCCTCGCGATACCATTCCATACGCGCGATCTCGGCCCCGCCCAGGCGGCCGGAGCAGTTGATGCGGATGCCGCCGGCGCCGAGACGCATGGCGGACTGCACCGCGCGCTTCATCGCACGACGGAAAGCCACGCGGCGCTCGAGCTGCTGGGCGATGTTCTCGGCCACCAGCGTCGCGTCGATCTCGGGCTTGCGGATCTCGACGATGTTCAGCGCGACTTCCGCGCCAGCCATCTTCTGCAGATCCTTGCGCAGCACCTCGATGTCCGCGCCCTTCTTGCCGATCACGACGCCCGGGCGGGCGGCGTGGATCGTCACGCGGGGCTTCTTCGCCGGACGCTCGATCACGATGCGCGACACGCCAGCGCCCTTGAGGCGCTTCGCGAGCGTTTCGCGCAGCTTGAAATCCTCATGCAGGAGCTTCGCGTAGTCGGCACCCGCGAACCACCGGCTATCCCAGGTGCGGTTGATGCCGAGCCGCAGCCCGATCGGATTGACTTTCTGGCCCATGTTACGCGGCCTCCTGCTCGGCAGCGAGCTGCTGCTCCGCCACCACGATCTTGAGGTGGCTGAACCACTTCTCGACGCGCGCCGAGCGGCCGCGGCCGCGGGCATGGAAGCGCTTCATCACCTGCGCGCGACCCACCTCGGCCTTCGACACGACCAGGCGGTCGACATCGAGGCTGTGGTTGTTCTCCGCGTTGGCGATGGCGCTTTCCAGCGTCTTCTTCACGGTCACGGCGATGCGGCGCTTGCTGAAGGTCAGCTCGGCGACGGCATCCTGCGCCTTCTTGCCACGGATCAGGCCGGCGACCAGGTTCAGCTTCCGCGGGGAGACACGGATGTTCCAGGTCACGGCCTGGGCCTCGCTGTCCTCGAGGCCACGGGGGTGCTTCGGCTTGCTCATCGGATCAGCCCCGCTTCGCCTTCTTGTCGGCCGCGTGACCGGTGAAGGTGCGCGTCGGCGAGAACTCGCCGAACTTGTGGCCCACCATGTTCTCCGTCACCTGCACCGGCAGGAACTTCTTGCCGTTGTAGACGCCGAAGGTCAGGCCGACGAACTGCGGCAGGATCGTGCTCCGGCGCGTCCAGATCTTGATGATCTCGTTGCGCGTGGAGGCACGGGCCGCCTCGGCCTTGTTGAGCAGGTAGCCGTCGACGAACGGCCCCTTCCAGACGCTGCGCGCCATCTGCGTCAGCCCTTCGTCGCGTTGCGGCGGCGGACGATGAGCCCGTCGGTCCGCTTGTTGTTGCGGGTCTTCGCACCCTTCGTGGGCTTGCCCCACGGGGTGACCGGATGCCGGCCACCCGAGGTACGGCCTTCACCACCGCCATGCGGATGGTCAACCGGGTTCATCACGACGCCGCGCTGATGGGGCTTCTTGCCCAGCCAGCGATTGCGACCGGCCTTGCCGAGCTGCTGGTTCGAGTTATCGGGGTTCGATACCGCGCCAATCGACGCCATGCACTCGGACCGGATCAGACGGAGTTCGCCCGACTGCAGCTTCACCTGCGCGTAGCCCTGGTCCTTGCCGACCAGCTGCGCGAAGGTCCCGGCCGAACGCGCGAGCTTCCCGCCAGCACCGGGCTTCAGCTCGATGTTGTGGATGATCGTGCCCACCGGGATCGCGGCCATCGGCATGGCGTTGCCCGGCTTGATGTCGGCCTTCTCGGCAGCGACGACCGTGTCGCCCGCCTTCAGGCGCTGCGGCGCCAGGATGTAGGCGAGTTCGCCGTCCTGGTACTTCAGCAGCGCGATGAAGGCCGTGCGGTTGGGGTCGTACTCCAAACGCTCGACGAGCGCCGGCACGCCGAACTTCGTCCGGCGCTTGAAGTCGACCAGGCGATAGGCGCGCTTATGTCCGCCGCCACGGAAGCGGACGGTGATGCGGCCGTGCTGATTGCGCCCGCCCGAGGAATGCTTGCCCTCGGTCAGACCCTTAACCGGCGCGCCCTTCCACAGTTCGGACCGGTCGATGAGGACCGTGCCGCGCTGCGAGGGCGTGACCGGGTTGAAATGCTTCAACGCCATGGCTTACGCGAGCCCCGTGGTCAGGTCGATGCTCTGGCCTTCGGCCAGGCGCACCATCGCCTTCTTCCAGTCCGACCGCTGACCAGGACGGCCGCGGAACATCTTGGTCTTGCCCTTCACCAGGATGGTGTTGACGGCAAGCACCTTCACGCCGAACAGGCCTTCCACCGCCGCCTTGATCTGCGGCTTGGTCGCGTCGATGGCGACCTTGAAGGTCACCTGGCCGCGCTCGCTGTTCAGCGTCGCCTTCTCGGTCACCAGCGGCGAGAGGATGGTCTGATACATCCGCTCGCGCCCGATCACCGGACGCTTCTGCTTCGGGGCGTCGCTCATGCCAGCCGCTCCTTCAGCGCCTCGACGCCGGCGCGCGTCACCGCGAGCACGTCGTGCTTGAGGATGTCATAGACATTCGCGCCGACCGTCGGCAGCACCTGCACCTTCGGCAGGTTGCGCACGACGCGGGCGAAGTTCTCATCCGCCGCGGCGTCCACCACCAACGCGCTGGTCCAGCCAAGCGCCTTGAGCTGCTTCGCGACCACGCCGGTCTTGGCGTCGGCGGGCAGCGAGGCGGTGTCGAGCACCACGAGCTTGCCCTCGGCCGCCTTCTGGCTGAGCGCGGAGATGAGCCCGAGCCGGCGCACCTTCTTGTTCAGGCTGTAACCGTGGTCGCGCACGACGGGGCCATGCACCACGCCGCCCTTGCGGTACTGCGGGGCGCGCAGCGAGCCCTGGCGGGCGTTGCCCGTGCCCTTCTGGCGATAAGGCTTCTTGGTGGTCCCGGAGACCTCCCCCATGCCCTTCGCCTTGTGGGTGCCGGCGCGGCGCTTCGCGAGCTGCCAGTGCACGACGCGCGCCATGATGTCGGCGCGCGGCGCGGCGCCGAACAGCGCCTCCGGCAGCTCGATCTCGCCGACGGCGGCGTTGTCGAGAGTGATGACGTTGACCTGCATCGTACCAGTCCTCAGGCCACGGCCGCCGGGAAGGGCGCATCGGCGTGACGCGCGCGCTTCTCGGCGTCGCGGATCATCACATAGCCACCCTTCGCACCAGGCACGGCGCCCTTGATCAGCAGCAGGCCCTTCTCCGCGTCCACGGCGGCCACTTCCAGGTTCTGGGTGGTCACGCGCTCGACGCCGAGATGCCCGGCCATCTTCTTGTTCTTGAAGGTCTTGCCCGGATCCTGACGGTTACCAGTCGAACCCAGCGAACGATGGCTGATCGACACGCCGTGCGAGGCTTCGAGACCCGCGAAGTTCCAGCGCTTCATGCCGCCGGCGAAGCCCTTGCCGACCGTCACGCCGGTGACATCGACCTTCTGGCCCTTCACGAAATGCGCGGAGGTCAGCTTCGCACCGGCGTCGAGCAGCGCATCGGCGCCGACGCGGAACTCCACCACCTTCCTCGGCGCTTCCACACCGGCCTTCGCGAAATGCCCCTTGTTCGCCTTGGAGACGTTCTTGGGCTTCGCCACGCCAATGCCGAGCTGGACGGCGACATAGCCGTCCTTCTCTTCGGTGCGCTGCGCCACCACGCGGACATTATCCACATGGAGCAGCGTCACGGGAACGGTCGAACCGTCCTCGTTGAACAGCCGGGACATGCCCAGCTTTTTCGCGATCAGGCCGGTGCGGCCCTTCTTCGCGGCCATGGCTCTATTTCCCTCTGGCCTTAGATCTTGATCTCGACGTCCACGCCGGCGGCGAGGTCGAGCTTCATCAGCGCGTCCACCGTCTGCGGGGTCGGATCGACGATGTCGAGAAGACGGCGATGAGTCCGGATCTCGAACTGCTCGCGCGACTTCTTGTCGACGTGCGGCGAACGGTTCACGGTGAAGCGTTCGATATGCGTCGGCAGAGGGATCGGGCCCCGCACGCGCGCGCCCGTCCGCTTCGCGGTGTTCACGATCTCCCGCGTGCTGCCATCCAGCACGCGGTGATCGAACGCCTTGAGGCGGATGCGGATATTTTGGTTGTCCATGATGGGACCCGCGTTCCTGCCGTTTACTTCGTGATCGACGCGACGACGCCGGCACCGACGGTGCGGCCGCCTTCGCGGATCGCGAAGCGCAGGCCTTCGTCCATCGCGATCGGCGCGATCAGCTCGACATCCATCGACACGTTGTCGCCCGGCATCACCATCTCCACGCCTTCCGGCAGGGAGACCACGCCCGTCACGTCCGTCGTCCGGAAGTAGAACTGCGGACGATAGTTCGTGAAGAACGGCGTGTGGCGGCCGCCCTCTTCCTTCGTCAGGATGTACGCCTCGGCCTTGAAGTTCGTGTGCGGCGTGATCGAGCCCGGCGCCGCAAGCACCTGGCCACGCTCCACGTCTTCACGCTTCGTGCCGCGCAGCAGCGCGCCGATGTTGTCGCCCGCCTGGCCCTGGTCGAGCAGCTTGCGGAACATCTCGACGC
>JAYSDS010000015.1:0-62197 GCA_041914265.1 Roseomonas sp. | reverse complement strand
TTCAGAATCACACCCCGCCGCGTCGCTTCAAGGATTTAACGGGTCCTGAGCCTAGTCCTACCGGCATCCGGTATGATCCTGCTCGCGAGACTTGAGGGACATAGGAGGACCTCTCTAGCTGTCATTGCTATGGAGGTTGTCCCTCGGGGGTTGAGTGTGGTCGCGAGGCCAGCAACCAGCACCCGGAGCCCCGGATGGACGGCCATGAGAATGCCCGAGCGGCGCCGCGTGGTCGAATGCTGATGGTTCGGCGGCTTTCGACGGGACAGTCGGCCGCTGCTGTTGACCGGCCATCAGATTTCGCTGAAAGGCGCGGCGCTGAGCGCGAGCAACGCCGCGGCTCGCGCTCCCGGATTGCGTTTTCGGCACCACGTTCAGGCTGCGACGATGTCGCGCCGGTGCTGAATGACCCTGAGCGTGGAGGGCCGCTCACCCAACCCGGAGATGAAGACGACGAGCAGGCCATCCACCTTTTCGGGAATATGTAGCGACCTCAGGGAACGACGATCTCGCCCACTTGGTAACGGCGGCCAGGCGGCACGTCAGACCGTGATGCGACTGCCGTCGAAGCGCGTGAAGGTGAAGCCGTCGAAGGATTCACGGACCGTCATGCGTACCTCGCGCAGCATGCTGATCGCGATCTCCTCCCCGATCGCCATGGAGGCGGAAGCATCGGAGCGCCAATGGATGCCGCCCCAATTACGCCCGAAGCCGTAGTTTGTGGCGAGCTTGTTCAACTCCCCTCCGAGCGTCAGCGGGCCACCGGTGTAGGGAACGAGCCGGGTCGGGTCGCGCGGGTCGGGCTGCACGGGGTTTTCGATCACGCGGCTCTCGTCAAGAAAGGCTTTGAGCAGCGACGCTGCCACCGAACCGACCGCAGAAGCACCGCCGGGATAGGCAGAGAAGTTCGGCGAGCCGTCCGGGTAGATCTGCGAGAGCAGGTGCGTGCCCTGCTTCGCGCGAGTGCGGTCTAGCGCCTCGGAGCGCAGCACCTCGTCTGGCAGCGGATAGTCGGTGACGTTGTTCGCCAGGCGATGATGCAAGAGCCCGCCATAGGCCTCGGGCCGGAGCGCCCGGTGGACAAAGAACTTCTGCCAATAGGCCGCACGGATCGTGGCGTTGATGCCTTCCGAGATCATCGCTGTGAGGTGCGGAGGACCGAAGCTGGAGGCCGCATTCTGCTTGCGCAGGACGCGGTATGGGTTCGTCGCACCGATCAGGGGCTGCGCGGCCGGGAACATCCCCCCGAAGCGCGGATCGGGTGGCTGGGCGCCCGTCGTCGCCAGCATCACCGCCACCATCCAGAACGGCGGCACGTGCCGTACCCATTCGCCGAGGTCGCGGCCGGTCGAAATATGGCGGGGCATGGTCTCGTAGGTGACGCCTCGCCGCGGCGCCTCGCCGTTCTGCGCGCGCAGCCAGTCCTCGTAGGTGACGAGGAACTCGCTCGCCGCTGTCGCCGGGCGGATCATCGCGCTCATCCATTGCGCGCCGAAGGGCACGTCGCGTAGCAGGAACTGCGAGACGATCGGACCGTCCAGCACACCAGGCGGCGTCGCCACTCGGCCGCGAGGATCCGCGCCGTCCGCATAGAGCGCGGTGCCGCGGAAAAGCGTGGCGGGCGTGACGCGCCCGTCTGCCCTAGGTCCGCGGAAATCACTCAGCCGATTGATCTCGGCGCAGGCGGCGAGGATGTCACGGTTCTCGGTGCCGTCGCGGAACTCGGCGAAGGGCACGTCGCGCAGGAGGGCCTGCCAATAAACCTCCACGGCCTCCCCCGCGCGCTCCGCACTCGCCAACGCCGGCGCAGGCGGGATGGTGATCTGCGTCGGCGTGAGGCCGCTGAAGCTGACGGCGAGGGTTCCGAGCGGATTGCCGAGCCGCCGCACGCCGCCCAGCGGCACCTTCTCAAAATCGGCGGACGCGCCGGATTGGCAGGCGACGAGGTAGGCCTGCCAGGCGGCCGGATCGACCTCGCCCCGCGCATTGTGCGGCAGGCTGCGCGTGTCCGAGCCGATCGCGTTCGGATAGCGCGCCTCGTCTCCATTGGAGGGATGCGGCGCGATGGGGATGGCGGCCGTGTCGCGCGCGCAGTTTTGGCGGACTTCCAGCGCACGGTGATGCATCGCGACATCGATTGGGCGCGCCGCCGGATCGGCCGGCACGGCCTGAGCCATGACGCGCCACGGGGTAGTCGCCGTTGTGGACATCATCAGGGCTGCCCCGGCACCGCCGAGAAGGCCGCGGCGCTGCAGTTGGGTCGCGTCGGCTGCGCCGCTGGCGGCGTCATCGGACGGGTTGAACGCACTGGCGCCCTTCCGGTCGAGAGGCCGATCGACATCATGGGTCGCCCGGAACGGCGGGCTGTCCACGGTGAGTGGGATGATTCTGCGCACCATGACTACAGGTCTCCGCTTCTCGCTCCAACAGCCCTTGCCCGGCCTGGCGGGCCGAGGTGGCACGGCTGCCGATGCTGTCGGCGAACGGGGCGCATCCACTATCCGGTTTCGGCCAACTCCTGTCCGACGGCGGACAGATTCAGCGCCCACCGGCTGCTGGTGACCGCTATGCTTCCTGTGCCGCGCAAGCCCCGGGATCCTGCCGGACGACACCGCGGTGGACGTGGCCGGAGCAATGCCGATGACGCCGGACGAGCCCGTTCTGTCACCCAGGATTCGAGCCGTCCCACGCGGCGTGCGGGATGGCATCCTCTACATGCGCCAAGCGCTTGGGCGCCGGATCACCGCCGACGAACTCGCGAACGTTACGGGGGTTTCGGAGCGTTCGCTGCGCCGCCAGTTCATTGCCTTCCTCGGTCGGGCTCCGCTGGCCCATTTCCGTGCGATGCGCATCGCGGCCGTTCGCGCGGCGCTCCTCTCACCTTTGAACGACGCAGCCTCTGTCACCGAGACTGCGGCACGCTTCGGCTTTGGGCATTTCGGCCGGTTCTCGTCAGAGTACCGACGGCGCTTCGGCGAGTTGCCGTCGGCTACTCTTGCACGCGGTCGGGCCGGTACCGCTGCGCCGAGTGCCAGCCGGAGAACGGATGATCTCGACGGAGCACAGGCCAATGCCTCGGCGCTCCAGCATTTGCGCAGGCCGGCCGGAGCACGTGTCGCCCCCTCACTGCTCATCATGCCTTTCCGCACGGGCATCGGGCGGCTGGAGGAGCGGCTCCTGGCCGAGGATCTTGGCGAGCATATCGCTATGGCGCTCGCACGGGCCCATGACTTCTCGGTCCACGTCGCACGGGGCGGGTCCGGCGCGTCGGCAACGGGCGCGAGCTATTGCCTTCTGGGGCAGGTGGCGGGACTGCCTGAAGGTCGCATACGGGTCATCCTTCGCCTGCTCGACCTCAGACGGGATGGCCGCCACCTTTGGGGCGATGCCTTCGAAGGCACCGCCGCGGATCTGCCTGGCATTCGAGACTGCGTGATTCGGGCTGCTGTCACGGCGATCAGGCCTGGCATCGAAGCTGCGGAAATCGAGGCCGCCCGACGCAAGCGGCCGCAGAACCTTGATGCGAGCGACCTCGTGCTGCGCGCAATGCCTCTTGTCCTGGCGGCCGACGCATTCAACGCGCGCCGGGCGCTGGACCTTCTCGATGAGGCGATGGCGCTGGACCCGGATGACGCCAAGCCTGTCGCCTTGGCCGCTTGGTGCAGAGTCCAGCTCGTACTCTACCACGCCACTGCCGATCCGGCGGCGGCGCGCCTGGCTGCGCTACGTCTGGCTGAGCGCGCGGCGGCGCTCGACCCGCTGGGCGATCCGGCAGTGCTCACGGCCCGAAGCTGCGTCGCGATGTGGACAGGCGAACCGGATCTGGCCGATGCGCTGCTCGCCCGTGCCTTGGCGATTGATCCGGGCTACGGCTGGGCGTGGGAGCGGAGTGCGACCGTGAAAGGGTGCTACGGCAAACCGGATCGCGCCATCGCCGAGTACCATCACGCCATTGCGCTGAAAGGCCCCCGTGCTTCCGCCGCCAATTGCTGGGCGGGGATTGGATACGCCCATCTGGGCGCGGGGCGATATGCGGCGGCCGCAGATTGGCTGACCAAGGCCGTGGCGGAGAACCCTTCGGCCAGTTGGCTCCACTTCGAGCTTGTTCCTTGCTTTCTGGCACTCGACGAGGAGCAGGCGGCGCGTGCTTCGGTCGATCGCTTGCGCCGAGCGCATCCCGAGATGACAGTGCAGCGCGCCGCGGCGACGCTGCCGGGTCCGCTGCAAGCGATCTGGGAGCCTCGCCTGGAGCGCTTCGTCGCGCTTGGCCTACCTGCGTGACGGGCAGACAGGGGTAGGAGATCTGCGCCAGGGAAGGATCGTATCGACCCTGCCGCCGCCGATGTCTCCGCGCTGAGTTGAAACTCGTCGAACGAACCGGCCGCGTCAGGACGCAGAAACCCGGAAGCAGGCTTCCCAAAGGTTGGAGCGGGTCGGAGCTCACTGATGCTCGCGGCGGACAAAACTCTGCTGCCAGGAGTCCGAGCCTCGACGCCGCCGGCCAGCTTCTGATGATCTGATGTCACGCGGATCCCGCCTCGGGTGACACTCACCTCCGCTGAACGAACAGGCAGGTGACCCCGGCACAGGCGAGCTGTGCCGCCATCACCTGGAAGGCGGCTTCATACCCCCCGCCGCCGGCCACCACCGCCACAAAGATGAGCGGGCCGCACACCGACGCGACGAAACCGAAGAGGCTGGACGCGGAGGTCACGCTGCTGACGAGATGCAGCGGTGCCACTCGTGCCAGCTCAGCGATGTGGACACCGTTCCAACCGATGGCCGTGAAGCCGACGAGCCCTGCCGCGAGATAGAGGATCCATGGACCCTGGCCGCCCGCCGCCACAAGCACGACCACTGAAAGCGCTGAGATGATCGCCTGCACGCCGAGGTGACGAAGGGCGTTGCCCATCCGATCCGCCAGCCAGCCCAGAACAATGCGCCCGCACATGCTGGAGAGCAGCATCGCGGCGACGACCTGGCCTGCCTCCGCGAGAGAAACACCATGGCGCGTATAGATGAAGGTAGCGGTGAAGGCTGTCAGACAGGCCTGCATGAGCGAGTAAGACGCACCAATCGCCGTCAGCATGGGCAGCGTCGGGTGCGAACGCAGGGCCGTGATGCAGCGCACGACCTCGGCGGGCTGAACCAGCGCTCGGGCCCACCCGGTTCCAGCCTCTTCGTGTTCTTCTTCCAGCGTTGTGCGCAGCGGCTGAACGGCCAGGCAACACACCAACAGGACCACGGTGAGCATGGTCAGGGTCGCCAGCACGCCATGGACAACGACAAACGGCGCCGACAGCAGCCCGGCCAATGCTCCCCCCAACGGAACGCCAGCCTGCTTGATCGAGAAGATCAAGGTGCGATGCTTGGGGGGCGCGGACCGAATCAGAATCTGGCTGCCTGCTGGCGTGTTCGGCCCATTCCCGAAGCCGATCGCAAGGGCAGCGAGCAGCCCCACCATGCCGAACGGCAATGACAGCGCCAGCAAGCCGAATGCCATGCAGGCCATGCCGATCTGAAGCGTCCGGATCGGTCCGAAGTGGTTGAGCATCGGCCCGCCGCTGGCAAGGAACCAGCAGATCCCCGCAGAGGACAAGGCAGACACCACGCCGATGCTCTCCGATGGGAGGCCGGCGCGCTCCATCAAGGGAGGGCCCAGGATGGGGAGGGAGATGCTGGCAAAGGCGCACACAGTCTGAACGAGTAGGGTCCCAGCGAGCGCGCTGACCCATGGGGGCACCTTCAAAGTCGTTTCCATCCCGCTGTGCGCCCGCGGGACTTTCCCGCGAACGCTCATGTTCCTTGCACTCGCATCCCTTGCACTTGGAGGTGAGTCCGGCAAGCCGCCTTCGGCACGCCCAGTATCGTGGCGGAGGCGTCCAGCGCCCATCACCGTTGCTGTGCCAGTTGCCGCCGCGCTCGACACGCCTGACGTCGGCCACCGGTCGCCACCTTCCCGAGGCAGCTTCCGACAAAAGCGTCAGGTCCGACATCGGCGGCGGAAGCCGCGCGTTCTCCCGCTCCAACTCCCTCAGGCGCTTCACCTGCTTCAGCTCCGGACCGCCGACCTTCGTCGGCCAGCGACAACACGTCGGCGCCGTCACCCCTTCTGCTGCCGTCGGGCTCCAATACCGGCTGATCACTTCTGGGAAGTCAGGTCTCATCCACGCATCTGCTCCTCGCTGCGCACGGCTAGCATGTCAGTATCCACCGGCCCCGGATGGACGGAATTCACGCGAATGCCGTGCTTCGCAAGATCGAGCGCAGCCGACTTGGTCATGCCGCGCACCGCCCATTTCGTCGCACTGTAGGCGAATGACCCCGGCGATCCCCGCAGCCCCGCGACCGAGGAGAAGTTCACGATGGATCCGCCGCCGGCCGCGATCATGCTGGGAACCACCGCGCGCATGCCGAGATAGGTGCCGAATTGGTTCACCTCCGTGTGCTGCCGGAAGTTGACCTTCCCCCCTGAACGGGATCCGGTTGGGATAAGAGAGTTGGCCTCCTTGGAAGGAGGCAGGGATGCCGAAGATGCGCGGCTGGCTTGGCCGGATCGGCGTGAAGACGCTGTTCATCGAGCCCGGCAGGCCTTGGGAAAACGGCTACAATAAATCGTTCAACGGCAAGCTGCGCGATGAGCTCCTGGACCGGGAGATCTTCTGTTCGCTGCGGGAGGCCGAGGTGCTGACCGAGCGCCGGCGCCGGCTTGCAGCCGCACCCTTTCCGTCGGCCGTGTAACGGGCCTAACCTTGCCCGACGGAGGAACGAACCCATGCGCATTCGAACTGCCACGCTGGCTGTGGCCGGCCTTTGCATGCTTTCGGCGCCGTCGCGCGCCGAGGTGACGCGGTTCGAGGTGGTCGGCGCCCCCGAGATCGTCTTCGAGGGCCGGTCCTTCGGTGGGGTCGGCCGCTATGAGCGCATCGCAGCTCGCGCCACCATCACGCTCGACCCGGCGGATCCACGCAATGCGCTGATTGCCGACATCGCGCTTGCGCCTCGCAATGCGCAGGGGCGCGTGGAGGCTGTCACCGAGGTGGTCGTGCTGCGGCCGGCCCAGGCCTTCCGCGGCAACGGAACCTTGATGGTCGAGGCGCCGAACCGTGGCCGCGAGCTCGCGGGCCAGCTCTACAATGATGGCGCGGCCAACGGGCTGATGAGCGGGCGGGATGCGGGCAACGGCTTCCTGCTCCGTCAGGGCCTGACCCTGGTCTGGGTTGGCTGGCAGGCCGACATTCCGTCGGGCGAGGGACGTGGCGCAGGGCTGCGACTGGAAGCGCCGGTGGTGCCGAACATCACCGGGGTCTCGCGCGAGGAGTTCCTGTTCGACAACACGACCAGCCCGGTCACCGTGCCGCTTACCTACCCCGCGGCGAGCGAACAGGGCGCGTCGCTCACAGTGCGCGGGCGCTTCGAGGATTCGCGACAGACGCCTCCCGGGCTGTCCTTCCGCTTCGTCGATCCCAAGCGGATCGAGATCACCCGGCCGGCCGGCTTCGATGCCGGTGCGCTGTACGAATTCACCTACACGGCGCGCGACCCGATGGTGCAGGGCATGGCTTTCGCCGCGATGCGCGATGTCGGTGCCTTCTTGATGCGGGAGCGCAGCGCGGCCAACCCCCTGGCAGTGGATGGGCGCGTCACGGTGGATCGCGCTGTCCTGCATGGTGTCTCGCAATCGGGACGCTTCGTGCGTGACTACCTCTATCTTGGCTTCAATGAGGATGAGCGCGGCCGGCGCGTCTATGATGCGATGCTGCCGCACATCCCTGGCACCCGGCGGACCTTCACCAATGCGCGCTTCGCCCAGCCTGGCCGCAACCCGACGCCGCATGGAGATCGGCTGTATCCGGCAGACCAGTTCCCGTTCACCTACGCAGTCACCGAGGACCACCTGACCGGGCGCCGCGATGGGCTGCTGCTGCGCTGCCGTCTGTCCAACACCTGCCCGCTGGTGATGCAGACCGACAGCGAATACGAGTTCTGGGGCGCGCGAGCCTCCTTGCTTGTGACCGATACGCGCGGCAATCACATCGACCTGCCACCCGAAGCGCGCGCCTACGCGATGGCCGGGCATCCCCATTTCGCCGTGGCGACCGCGACGGCAACCCGGATCGATCGCTGTGCGCTGCCCGTGAATCCGCTGCATGCGGGCGCGCCGGCACGGGCATTGCTGGTCGCGATGGAAGCGTGGATGCGCGAAGGTGTCGAACCGCCGGCAACGCGCTACCCGATGCGCAGCCAGGGGACGCTCGTCGCCGCGGAAGGCCTTTACGCTGGCATCGCGGCACTTGGTTATCGAGGTGCCTACGGTCCGGCGCAACTCGTTGACAACAGCGCCATGCCGCCGGCCGTGCGCGGCGAATATGCGGTGCTGCTGCCGCGCGTAGATGCGGATGGCAATGCGATTGCGGGCATCCGCAGCGTGGCACTCGAGGTGCCACGGGCGACCTATACTGGCTGGAACCCGCGCGCCGAAGGCTTCGCGCCAGGGGTGCTCTGCTACAATACCGGCGCTGTGCTCCCCTTTGCTGCCACGCGCGCCGAACGTGATGCGGCGCGCGACCCGCGGCTTTCGATCGAGGAGCGCTATGCCGCGCAGGATGACTACGTTGCAGCGGTACGTCAGGCAGCCGAACGGTTGGTCGCGGAGAGATTGATGCTGCCGGAGGATCTCGACACGGCGATCTCGTCCGCCAGGGCCGATACGCTTGCGAGGCTGCGTCGATAGCGTCGGACCAAGGCGGTCCGGGGGCGCTGCTGACTCGCCCCCGCACACCTGCACGCTGCGTGGGGCAGCCCCCAATTCGACCGGACGATGGGGCGCATCCAGGCACAGCCGCTGCTGGTGCATCAGCCGTGGACCAGCGCTGCGTCAGGACGGTGAGGATGCATATGCGTGTCATCTGGCGTGAGGTCTTGCGCCGCTCTGGGCAGCTTCCGCACCTTTCGCCTATGACAAGCCTCGCTGATGCCGGTCGCTGCGACGCGCAGCAGGCGGCACAAGAAGGAGAACGGCATGAGAGTCGGCGTATTCCTGTTCCATGAGTCCCGAAATCCCGGCACCGATGCGCGGGTGATCGAGGAAGCCGTGCGCGAGGCGAAGCTCGCCGAAGATGAGGGCATGGACGCCGTCTTCCTGGCTGAGCATCATTTCGACGGCAATTGCGCCTATGTCGATCCGCCGACCTTTGCCGCGGCGCTTGCTCTGGCGACCAGCCGTATCAAGATCGGCTTCGCGGTGCTGCAGACCTCGCTCTATCATCCGCTGCGGATGGCCGAGCAGATCTCGCTGATCGACAATCTGAGCAAAGGTCGCCTGATCGTTGGCCTCGGCCGTGGTAGCATGGTGAACCTGCACGAATACAGCGGTTACCAGATCGAACCCGAAAGCGCGCAGGAGCGTTTCGAGGAAATCGAGAAGATCCTCTTCCAGTGCTGGACGCAGGAGAGAGTGAGGCACAAGGGCAAATACTGGAACTTCGAGATCCCGATGCTCCGGCCTCGCCCTTACACGCAACCCCATCCGCAGGTGCTGCGCAGCGTCGCCTCCGAGGCGTCGCTTGCTGGTCAGGCGCGGCAGGGCCGTCCCGTGATCATGGCGGCGGCAACCGCCAAGGGAGCCGAGCGCAACATCGCCATCTACCGCGAAGCGGCGCGCGAGGCCGGCATCGGTGACGATCGGATCGACGAGGCCATCGCGCAGAGCTGGGTATCCCGCACGGTGATCCTGGCCCCGACGGACGCGGAAGCCGAGGAGGTCGGGCTGCCCTATTTCCGGCAGATGCAGCAATATCGCGCGGCGCAGAGCTCCGCCTTCGAGCAGCGTGCGGCAACGCAGAACAGTCAGGCGACGCCGCCTGTGCTGTACGGCTCGCCCGATACTGTCCGCGAGGACTTCACGGCGCTTGCCCGCACCGGAATCGGTGGCGTCAGCATCCGCTTCCGCACCGGACCGATGCCCGCCGACTTCTCGGCGCGGGCATTGCGGCTGTTCATGTCGGAAATCGCACCGGGTATCCGCGAGGTGTCGCCGGCGACCGTGGCGGCGTGATCGGCGTCGGCCGTCGGGCCCAGAGGGTCCGGCAGCCGCGTGGATCTCAGGCGGGCTCGGCCTCCCTCACCTAACCTGCCCCCGAATGGGGATCCAAGGGCTATCAGAGAGCCGGCCCATGTGGTCCGGCCTCCAACTCTGATCCGGGGGCCAGGCAACTTCTCGGGCTTGTGGACCGTGCGCGTGCGGCGCGGATGTGCTCATGGCTGCCGCTCGTCGCGCGCCAGCGAACTGTCCCGCAGCGAAAGCTCGGATCCCTGTCCGCATGTTTGCGTCGGTCGAGCATCCCAGGGATCGCCGGAAGTGCATCTGCGATCGGGGGGAAAGACGCATAACAGATCCATCATATATTCATTCCAAGTTCGGCGCTTTTTGCATGACCGGCCTCTGTTCCATTCTCCGTCGCAAGAGATGGAGGAAGCAGATGGTCGATAAGGATGACCGTTCGGCGGCGACGGCGGCCCTCCGTACGGACCTCGCGACGCGCCGGAGCCTTATCGCGGCGGGCGCGTCGCTCCTCGCCGCCGGGCCGGCCCGGGCGGAGTTCCCCGACCGCCCGATCCGCCTGATCGTCGCCTACCCGCCCGGCGGCGGCACCGACATCATGGCGCGCGCCGTCGCGCAGAAGCTCGGCGAGGTCCTCAACCAGTCCATCGTGGTGGAGAACCGCAGCGGCGCGAACGGCACCGTCGGCACCATGGCGGCGGCCCAGGCGCGACCCGACGGCTACACCCTCCTCTTCGCCAATGGCGGCGAGTTCGCACTCAAGCCGCTGATGGAACTCAGCCTGCCCTACGACACGACCCGCGATTTCGATCTCATCGCGATGTGCGGCTGGACGCCGGTGGTCCTGGCCATCAACGGACGCCTGCCTGCCCGTACCCTGGCCGAGTTCCTCGACATGGCGCGTAGCCACTCTGGTGGCATCACCGTGGCCAATTCCGGATCGCGCGGCACAATGCATCTCGCGGCCGCCTACCTGGCGCAGCGCGCCGGCGTGGAACTGACCCATGTGCCCTATCGCGGCGCCGCGCCCGCGGTGGGCGATGCGGCAGCCGGCACGGTGCAGGCCGTCGTCATGGGCCTGCCGCCCATCCTGACGCAGGCGCGCGATGGCCGGCTGCGTATCCTCGGCATCATGTCCCCGCGGCGGAACGCCAACATCCCCGATGTGTTGACCTTCGAGGAACTCGGCTTTCCCGGCTTCGACCTGTCGAATTCGGTTGGCATCGCCGCCCCGCACGGCGTGCCGCGCGAGGTCGTCACCAGGCTCAATGTCGCGGTCAACCGTGTCATGTCGGACCCGCAGGTGCGGCGCATCTTCGTCGACAACGGTGCCGAGCCGGTGACATCCACGGTCGAGGAATACCGGGACTTCCTGGTCGCCGAGACCGCCCGCATGCGCGAGGTGGTCCGCATCGCCGGCGTACCGCCCGAATGAGCCTGGCATGGCGCGCCACCGTGCCGACGCATGGCCACAAGGCCTGCTGCGTGCCCGCGCCCATGCATGCGGAAGCGTTGGCGCGGCCGGCGCTCCCGTCAGTCTCGCCCGCCGCGCCGGGTGCCGCGGCGGGCATCGCCATACCAGGCGGCAGCGCAACGGTCGGCACCGACAGGCCGGTGTTCCGCGCCGATGGCGAGGGACCCGCACGTCGCGTCACGCTGCGGCCGTTCCGCATGGACGCTTGTGCCGTGACCAATGCACGCTTCGCGGCCTTCGTCGCCGCGACCGGCTTCCGCACCGATGCCGAGCGCTTCGGCTGGTCCTTCGTATTCCGCCCCTTCCTGCCGCCCGGCGTGACCGCGGAGAGCCCGCCCGCCACGCCCTGGTGGTGCAAGGTCGATGGCGCGTGCTGGCATGCACCCGAGGGACCGGGCAGCAGCGTCACCGGCCGCGCCGATCATCCGGTCATTCATGTCTCGTGGGCGGATGCGCTCGACTTCGCGACCTGGGTCGGCGGGCGGCTACCCACCGAAGCCGAATGGGAACACGCCGCCAAGGGCGGCGACCCGCAGGCACGCTTCCCCTGGGGCGAGGAGGAGCCTGGCGACGAGGGCCATCATCGCTGCAACATCTGGCAGGGCGATTTCCCCCATCGGAACACCGGAGCCGACGGCTTTGCCGGCACCGCGCCGGTGGGCAGCTTCCCGCCCAATCCCTTCGGATTGTTCGACATGGCTGGCAATGTCTGGGAGTGGTGCGCCGACGCCTTCCGGATCCGCTCGCTGGGCGCGGCGGCCAAGGAGCGGAACCGCGTCGCGGCCGCGCAGAAGGAGCGGGTGATGAAGGGCGGCTCCTTCCTGTGCCACCGCAGCTATTGCTACCGCTACCGGATCGCCGCGCGCACCGGGCACAGCCTCGACACTTCGGCGGGGCATACCGGCTTCCGCGTGGCCTATGATGCGTAGCACTGGCGGGCCGGGCCGCGGCGGGGGCGGCGCGTGAGCCGCCTGCCCCGCCTCGATCTGCGCCTGCTGCGCGCGGCGGTCGCGGTGCGCGATGCCGGGTCGGTCACTGCGGCGGCGCGGCGTCTCGGCACCAGCCAGCCGGCGCTGTCGCGCCTCATCGCGGCGCTCGAGGCGGAACTCGGCTTCACCCTGTTCACCCGCACCGGCCGCACGCTGAAGCCGGCGCCGGTCGCCGAGCTCTTCCTCAGCCAGGCCGCTGCGACGGTGGTGGGAACCGAAAGGCTGAGCCACCTCGCGCTGACCATCCGCGAGGGGCGTGTCGCCAAGCTGAAGATCGCCGCGCCCACGGGCCTGTTCCATGAGGTGCTGCCCCAGGCGCTGCAACGCTTCGCCCTGGCACGGCCGGGCGTGGAGATCGAGGTGCAGATCCGCCGCCGGCGCGAGATCCTGCAGGGTCTCGACAATGGCGGCATCGATTTCGGCATCGTCGTGCTGCCGGTCGGCCAACCCGGCCTGACGGTGCGCCCTTTCGCGGAGACCGAAGCCGTCTGCCTGTTGCCCGAGAACCATCCCCTGGCGGCGGCCGACGCGGTGACGCCCGGCGACCTGGGTGACATCGAGCAGATCGTCCTGCCGGAGGGCTCTATCCTGCGTGGCTGGGTGGAGGACGCCTTCGCCGCGGCGGGCGTGGCCTATCGCCGGCGCTTCGTCGTGGACAGCAACCTGCTCGCGGCGCGGCTGGTCGCCGCGGGCCTCGGTGCCGCGGTCATCCATCCGGTGCGGACGGGCAGTTTGGTCGCAGGCTTCGTCAGCCGGCCGTTCCGTCCCGCCCTGCCCTTCACCTACGCGCTGCTGGAGCGCGCCGATCTCAGCTACGGCGCCCTGGCGCAGGAACTGGAGGAGGCGCTGCGTCAGGCCTGGCTGGCGCAGGAAGCGGGCGAGGAGCGCTCATGACGCTTCGCACACGCACGCCCGATCCATCTGGAGCGCCGCCATGACGACTTATGTCCATCATCGCCTGACCTGCTCACCGCGATGCTGGCGCGAGGCGGCAGAGCGGCTGGCACGGCCGGGTACCACGCTCGCCGTGGCCGGCGGTGCGCTCTATGGCCTCTGGCGCAGTCAGATCGGCCGGCCGCGCGACGAGGTGACCGCTATCACCGCCTGGCGCACGCCGGTCTCGCCCGAGGATGCCGAGGCCGCGCTACGCGATGGCGATGCGGACATCGTCGCGGCTGTAAGCCGCGCCATGCTTCCGACGCTGCGTCCGGCCGCACCGGAGGCCCCGGCGCGGCAGGGCAATTATGCGTTCCGATGGTTCATCACGCCGGAATGCCATTGGAGCGAGTTCCTCGATCTTTGCGCGCAGGCCTGGCCAGGCTTCGAGGCGGCCTATGATTCCCAGGTGATCGGCCTGTGGCGATGCATCGGCGCGGAGACCGGCGACGACCGCTTCGGCCTGACGCCGCCGGTGCCGAACGGATCCGTCGCCAGCCTGCTGCTGACGCGTCGGCCGGACCTCGCCATGTGGGAACGCTCCAAGCTGCCGCAGGGCGCGGCGGAGACCGCCGTGCGGGATGCGTTGAGCCGTCGCTACGACCTCTGTGACTGGACCGCCGTGCACACCACCACGCTGCTGACCGCCGCCGACAGCGCGGATGGCGCGCGCTGGGCCTGACGCCGAAGTTCTTGGGAGAGAGATCCATGACGCCTGCGAACATGCTCTTCATCATGTCGGACGAGCACAATCCGCGCATGCTGGGCTGCCACGGCCACCCGATGGTGAAGACGCCGCACCTGGATCGCCTGGCCGCGCGGGGCGTTCGCTTCTCCGACGCTTCCTGCAATTCGCCGATCTGCGTGCCGTCGCGCGCCAGCTTCGCGACCGGCCGCTATGTTCATCAGATCCGCTTCTGGGACAATGCGATCCCCTATGATGGGTCGGTGCCTGGCTGGTCACATCGGCTGCGCGACAACGGCCACCCCGTCACCTCCATCGGCAAGCTGCATTTCCGTAGCACCGACGACGACAACGGGTTCGACGACGAAATCCTGCCGATGCACGTGCTGAACGGCGTCGGCATGGTGTCGGGCCTGTTGCGCAAGGATGTCCGGCCCGGAAAGGCGACATTGAAGCTGGCGGCCGAGGCCGGTCCGGGCGATTCCTCCTATCAGCGCTATGACGACGCCATCACCGGTGCGGCAGTCGACTGGATCAGGACCCGCGCGGCCAAGCGTGGCGGCAAGCCCTGGGCGTTGTTCGTCTCCCTGGTGTGCCCACACTTCCCCCTGATCGCGCGCGAGGAATGGTACAACCTCTACCCTGAGGATCAGGTGCCGCTGCCGATGCTCTACGGCGCGAATGAACGCCCGCGGCATCCCTTCCTCGACACGATGCGCATCTTCCAGAACTACGACGAAGGCTTCGACAGCGAGCGCAAGGTACGCCGCGCCATCGCCGCCTATTTCGGCATGATCTCCTTCCTCGACCACAATATCGGGCGACTGATGACCGCCCTCGAGGAAGCCGGGCTGATGGACAGCACCCGGGTGGTCTACACCAGCGACCACGGTGACAACCTTGGCTGCCGGGGCTTCTGGGGCAAATCCAATATGTACCAGGATTCGGTCGCGGTCCCGATGATCATGGCCGGGCCGGAGATCCCAGCGGGGCAAGTGTGCCACGAACCGGTGACATTGGTGGATGGCTTCCCCACCATCCTCGACTGCGTGGGCGCACCGCGTCATCCGGACGATGCCGACCTGCCGGGCAACTCGCTCTTCGACGTGGCGCGCGGCCTGACCCATCCGCGCGACGTGTTCAGCGAGTATCATGCGTCGGGCGCGGTGACGGGCGCCTTCATGCTGCGGCGAGGCTCGCTGAAATACATCCACTACTCGGGTATGCCGGCTCAGCTTTTCGACCTGCGCACCGATCCGTGGGAGACGCGCGACCTTGCCGCCGATCCCGGCTATGCCGGTCCGCGGCGTGAATGCGAGGCGGCGCTCAACGCCATCCTGGATCCGGACGGCACGGATGCGCTGGCCTTCCGCGATCAGACCGCACGCATCGAGGAGGTTGGCGGGCGAGAGAAGATCCTCGCCGGCGGCAATTACGGCTACACGCCGCCGCCCGGCACCGAAGCGGTGTTCAGCTGATACCAACGGCACGACCCGAAGGCTCGTGCTCCCGGTGTCGGAAGCGAGCGCGTCGCTCTGCACGTCCTGGCAGGGCGGCCCATCGCCGGGGCGCTGACGCCGTAGATCCCAAGCATCTGGCTAGGTCGTGGCTCGACCTGTCAGGAGCGGGAGAGGTCAGGGGATGATGCCGGGTTGGCCGGCCGGGAAGCAGAAGGCCGCGTCATCCGCGATCCGGCTACCAGCTCGACACACGCCATTCCTTCCAAGAATGCAGGCACGCGGGATGGCAGCATCGGGTTCCTCGATGCGCCGCCTATGGGCCACGCGTGTCGTTCCTCCCGCCGCGACAAGGCGCCGAACCCAGTCATGGAGAGAGCATCGCCGTCGGCTCGGCGTGATCACCCAGCATCCTGCCGGGCAAGGGGAGCGATGGGCCCGCTCGGGCGCCGCGGACAAGTCTCCGGTGCAATGGCCAGCGACGCGGCCGTGCCGGGCACCAGTCCGCATTGCCGGCGGACCGCTTCATCGGGCTGGGGCACCTCCGGCCGCCGAGCCCCGGGGGCCGGCCATTGTTGCGGCGCCTTCCGGGACGTAAGCCACCGCAAAGCCGGCGGCCGATGCGTTCGCTTGCTGTCGCGCCTCCCGACATGCCAGCATGAATCAAAATCCGGCCTGGACCGGGATAAGGCTATGGGTGGGAGCGCGCGGATATGGACGACATCGGCATCAATCGCCGTCGCCTGTTTCAGGGTGCGGCGGCTACCGCTGTGGTGGGCAATGTCCCTACGACAGCACGGACGCAATCCGCACCTCGCGAAGCGCCCGATCTTGCAAACCTGGTTCAGCAGAACCGTTTGCCACCGCTGGCAGACCGCGTCGGTGCGGCGCCGCTGGTGGTCACGCCGAACGAGCCGAACGCGCGCTACGGTGGCACGCTGCGCCGCGGCCTGCGCGGCGGATCCGATCACAACGGCATCCTCCGCCTGGTCGGCAATCAGGGCCTGACGCGCTGGAACATGGCCTTCACCGATGTCCTGCCGGGCGTCGCGCAATCCTGGGAGGTCAGCCCGGACAGCAAGGTCTTCACCTTCAAGCTGCGCCCCGGGATGCGCTGGTCCGATGGCGCGCCCTTCACCGCGGACGACATCCTGTTCTCGGTGAATGACTGCATCCTGAACAGCGAGCTCTACCGTTCCCCGCCGAGCCTTTGGGTGATCGACGGCCAGCCGGTGCGCTGCGAGAAAGTCGACGACACCACGGTCCGCTTCACCTTCGCCGGGCCCTACGGGCTGTTCCTGCAACAAATGGCGACGCCGCTCGGCCAGCATCCGACGCTGTTCGCCAAGCACTATTGCTCGCGCTTCCACCCGCGCTTCAACCCCGACCTGCCGGCGGCGCTGCGCGCGGCGAATGTCTCTGATTGGGCGCAACTGTTCCGTCAGCGCTGCGGCGATATCGAAATCCCCTCGCGCTGGTCGAACCCCGAAAAGCCGACGCTGGAGCCTTGGGTGATCGAGGAGCCTTATCAGGGTGGCGCGACGCGCGTGACGATGCGCCGCAACCCCTTCTTCTGGCAGGTGGATACCGACGGTCGGCAGCTTCCGTACATCGATCGGCTGAACTTCCAGATCTACCAGGATGTCGAGAGCCTGATGCTCGACGTCATCGGCGGCCGGCTCGACCTGCAGGAACGCCATATCGACATCCTGCCCAACAAGCCGGTGGTCTCGCAAAACCAGCAACGCGGCGGCTACCGGATGTTCGAGACAACCTCGGCCCTATCCAACGCCATGGTCATCTATCCCAACCTCACGCACAAAGACCCGAAGATGCGGGAGATGCTGGGAAACAAGGATTTTCGCCGGGCCCTTTCGCTCGGCATCAACCGCCCCGAGATCGTCGATATCGTCTATCTGGGACAAAGCGAGCCATGGCAGGTCGGCCCCCGCCCGACGCATCCCTGGTATCATGAGAAGCTCGCGCGCCAGCTCACCGACCACGATCCGGCCGAAGCGAACCGCATCCTCGACCGCATCGGCTACAATCGGCGCGACAGCCAGCGCTTTCGCTTGCGTCCGGACGGCCAGCGCGTCTTCCTCACCATCGACGTCATCACCGCGCTCTACCCGGACAACAACGACGCGCTGGAACTGGTGAAGCGCCACTGGGCGGAGATCGGCATCGACCTGAAGATCAACGCGATCGACCGCTCCCTGTTCTACACGCGCGGCGACAACAACGATCCCGACATGGCGGTGTGGCCTGGCTTCGGCGGGCTCGACATCATGCTCGACCCTCGCGACTACTTCGCCCAGCACCCACAGGGCACGCGCTACGCCATTCCCTGGGCCGTCTGGTACGCCTCGGGCGGGAAGGATGGGGTCGAACCGCCGGATCACCAGAAGGAACGGATGCGCCTGTACGACGCGGCCCGTTCGACGCCCGACACGGCGGAGCAGGGCCGGCTGATGAAGCAGGTCTTCGACATCGCCGCCGAGCAGTTCGAATGCCTGGGCGTGGCCCTGGCGCCGAACAGTTTCGGCGTAGCGTCGAACCGCCTGCGCGGCGTGCCGGCCAGCATGCCCAATAGCTGGTCCTGGCCGCATCCGGCACCGTCGCTGCCGCAGCAGTACTTCTTCACCTCCTGAACGGGGATGGCGGGCTATATCCTGCGCCGCGTGCTGTGGATGATCCCGTCGCTCGCGGCGGTGAGCTTCCTCGCCTTCTTCCTGATCCAGCTGCCGCCAGGGGACTACGTCACGACCTATGTCGCGACCCTGGCGGCATCCAACGAGATCGTGGACCAGCGCACTGCGGCCGAACTGCGGGAGCGCTTCGGTCTCAACCAGCCGTTCATCGTGCAGTACTGGCTGTGGATCAGCGGCATCCTGTTTCGCGGCGATTTCGGGCTGTCCTTCGAATGGCAGCAGCCGGTTTCCGGGCTGATCTGGGAACGGATGGGGCTGACGCTGCTGCTGACGACCTCGACGCTGGTCCTGACCTGGGCGATCGCCCTGCCCATCGGTGTGCTGTCGGCGGTGAAGCAGTACAGCCTCGCGGACTATGTCTTCACCTTCATCGCCTTTCTTGGCCTCGCCATACCGTCCTTCCTGCTGGCCCTGGTGCTGATGTACGTAGCCGTCGTCTATCTCGGGCAGGATGTCTCGGGCCTGTTCAGTGAGGCCTACCAGACCGCGCCCTGGTCGCTCGCCAAGGTGCAAGACCTGCTGGCTCATCTCTGGGTGCCGGTCACGATCCTGGCGGTGAACGGGACGGCGGGGCTGATCCGGATCATGCGCGCCAACATGCTCGATGAGTTGCACCGACCCTATGTCGTCACCGCCCGTGCGAAGGGCCTGTCGGAATTCTGGCTGCTGGTGAAGTACCCGGTGCGGCTGGCGATCAATCCATTGGTCTCGACCATTGGCTGGATGCTGCCGCAGCTCATCTCGGGTGCGACGATCGTGGCCGTGGTGATGAGTCTGCCGATCGCCGGCCCGCTGCTGCTGCAGGCGTTGCTGGCACAAGACATGTATCTCGCCGGCGCCTTCCTGCTGCTGATGTGCACGCTGACGCTGGTCGGCATGCTGTTGTCCGACATCCTTCTCGCCCTGATCGATCCGCGGATCCGGTTCGACTGATGGATCAGCCGATCACGACCGCGGCGCCGCCGGAGCCGCAACCCGCCGATCAGCGCTTCGCCGTGGCGTCGCAATGGCGGCTGATGTGGTGGAGCTTCCGGCGCCATCGCCTGGCCATGCTCGGCGGCATCATCGTCCTGTTCCTGTACCTCGTAGCCGCCATCCCGGGCTTCTTCGCGATCAACGAACCGGGGCGACAGAATGCCCGCGCAGTGTTCCACCCGCCCCAGGCGCTGCACTGGATCGACACCGCCGAAGATGGGTCCTGGCGCTTCCGTCCCCATGTCCAGGCAATGCGGATGGTGCGCGATCCGGTGACGCTGGCGCCGACCTTCCGTCCGGACGGGAACCGGAAGATTTACCTGTCGTTCTTCACCGAGGGATATGAACACAACCTGTTCGGGTTGATCCCGAACACCACCCATTTTCTCGCGCCGGAGAACCCGCGCGATCAGGTGTATCTGCTCGGCGCCGACCGGCTGGGGCGTTGCGTGTACAGCCGCATGATGGTGGCGGCGCAGACCTCGCTGATGATCGGCCTGGCCGGCGTGTTCCTGTCGCTTGTCATCGGCCTGCTGCTGGGCGGCATCTCCGGCTACTATGGGGGTAGGATCGATTTCGCCGTGCAACGGGTGATCGAGTTCGTCCTGTCGTTGCCGACCATCCCGATCTGGCTGGCGCTCGGCGCTGCCCTGCCGCAGAACTGGCCCCCGGAGCGGATCTATCTCTGCATCACCATCATCCTCAGCCTGGTCGGCTGGGCGCAATTGGCGCGCGTGGTGCGCGGTCGCTTCCTGTCGCTGCGGACGGAGGACTTCGTCACCGCCGCGCGGCTCGACGGCGTGTCGGAGACGCGCATCATCTTCCGCCACATGCTGCCCTCCTTCGCCTCACACATCATCGCTTCCGTCACACTCGCGATCCCGGCGATGATCCTGGCCGAAACGGCGCTGTCCTTCCTTGGCCTCGGTCTCCAGCCGCCGGTGATCTCCTGGGGCGTGCTGCTGCGGGAAGCCCAGAACATCCGGTCCATCGCCACGGCGCCGTGGCTGTTCGCGCCCGGTGGGGCGGTGGTGCTGGCGGTGCTCGCCCTGAACTTCCTCGGCGACGGCCTGCGCGATGCCGCGGATCCGTATCAGAAATGACGGAAGACCTCGCCCTCGACATCCAGGACCTGCACGTCTCCTTCCCGACGCGGGCCGGGCTGGTGCGGGCGGTGGATGGCGTATCGATGTCGCTCGCGCGCGGGAAGACAACCTGCGTTGTCGGTGAATCCGGTTCCGGTAAGAGCGTGACGGCACGAGCCGTGCTGCAGATCGTGGATCCGCCCGGACGCATCACCGGCGGCCGGATCCTGCTGCGGCGACCGGACCTGCCGGAGCTGGACCTCGCCGCATTGCATCCCCGCAGCCGCGCGATTCGCGAATTGCGTGGCCACGACGTCGCGATGATTTTTCAGGAGCCGATGTCCTCGCTGTCGCCGGTGCATCGGATCGGTGACCAGATCGGCGAGGCGGTGCGCCTGCATTTGGGCGTATCACGACGCGAAGCCAAGGCGCGCGCCACTGAGCTACTGGCACAGGTCGAGATCCCCGATCCGAGGAACGCGGTCGATCGCTACACCTTCGAGTTCTCGGGCGGCATGCGGCAGCGCGCCATGATTGCCATGGCGCTGGCCTGCAACCCATCAGTGCTGATCGCGGATGAACCGACCACCGCGCTCGATGTCACGACCCAGGCTGAGATCCTGGATCTGCTGCGCCGCCTGCAGGACGAACGCGGCATGACGATGATGTTCATCACGCACGACATGGGCGTGGTCGCCGAAATTGCCCATGACGTGGTGGTCATGGAACGGGGCCAGGTGCGGGAACGCGGCACGGTGCGCGAACTGTTTGCCGCCCCCCGCAACCCCTATACGCGCATGCTCCTGGGCAACGTCACCAAGCTCGAAAGCCCGTCGGCCATCCGCCTGGCGCGCCCGGGACGGCCTGTGGGACCATCGGTCCTGAGCCTTCGCGATGTCGAGATGCGCTTTTCCAGCGGCAAGGGCCTCTTTCGGCGCAACACCACCGAAGTACGGGCCGTGGACGGCATCTCGCTGGAGGTGCGGGCCGGGGAGACGCTCGGTGTGGTCGGCGAAAGCGGCTCGGGCAAGACCACGCTGGGCCGATGCATCCTCAGGGTCGTGGAGCCGACCGGCGGGGCGATCGAGTATCGTCGCCGCGACGGCTCGGTGATCGATCTCGTCACGGCTCGGGACGAAGCGCTGCGAGCCGCGCGGCGCGAGATCCGCATGGTGTTCCAGGATCCCTTCGCCAGTCTGAACCCACGAATGACGGTAGCCCAGATCGTCGGCGAACCATTGCTTGTGAACGGCCTGGCGCATGGCGCGGCGCTGCGCAGCCAGGTTGCAACACTGTTGGCCCGCGTTGGAATCGAGCCCGGTGCGGCGGAACGCTACCCGCACGCCTTTTCCGGCGGCCAGCGGCAACGGATCGGTATTGCCCGCGCCCTTGCGCTATCTCCACGGGTGATCGTGGCGGACGAGCCGACTTCGGCACTCGACGTGTCGATCCGTGCGCGCATGCTCGACCTGCTGCTCGAGTTGCAGGATGAGCTCGATCTCGCTCTGATTCTGATCAGCCACGACATCTCGGTGATTCGCTACATGTGCGACCGCGTGGCCGTGATGCTTCGCGGTCGCGTCGTCGAGAGCGGCGAGACATCGGAGGTCTGCGACGACCCCAAGCATGCCTATACGCGGGCTCTGCTCTCCGCCGTCCCGCGTCCCGACCCCAGCGCGCGGCGCATGCATCTGCGGCATCGTTACAAAATCGAATGACACGGGCCGGAAAATGCGCCGTAGGCGTGGCAGTCGGAGAGATCTGAACTACCCCGGTTTTGCCACAGGCTCCGAGAGGGCGGAGGCTGCGACAAACCCGAGGAGGCCGTTCAGAGGACTGAAGGCCCGGGTCCCGGGATCGCGTGCATGCCCCAGCATGATGGCGCATGACGCGACCGGCCAATTCAGATGTCAGCTCTTGAAATACCACTGCTCCGGATGCCCGCCCCAGGGGGTACGGATATGCTGGGACACGCCGGTGCGCGCTGGCACGTTCTCCAGCCTCTCGTTCACGACGCGCACCCCCATGAAGGCCGGCGAGAGCCCGACCAGGCCGATGCCCCATTGCTGTTCCACGGCCAGCTTCCAGATTTCCTGCGCCGTGCGCGTGCGCTGTTCCTGCCGTTGCCCGGCAGCGGCGCGCATCAATTCGAAGGCGCGCAACATCTCGGGTTCCGTCGGTGCAGTGCCACGTTCCCCGTTCGAGGCGAACCACAGCGCATGGGCATTGCCCATCACACCTGCCGTCGGATCCACCGGCAACGCGTAGCGCGGGTAGAGATACAGGCTCTCCGTCCCGTTATTGGTCCACATCAGGATCTGGTTCTGGTCGTTCAGCGCGCGGGTGATGGCCAAGCCGCGCTCCATCACCTTCACATCGCCGGCGAGGCCGATCTGCCGCCAATGCTGGACGATCATCTCCGCCTGCTGCGGCCAGGTCGGGGAAAGGGTCTGCGCCACAGCGATCTCGATGCGCAGGCGCTGGCCGTTGTCGCGGCGCAGGCGATACCCCTCGCGATCCTTGCGCGTCAGACCGACGGCATCGAGCAGCGCATTGGCCTGGCGCGGGTCATGGGTGGACCATTTGGTGCGCCATTCCTCACCCGGGCTTTCGGGGATGATGCGGTCCGGAACGACCGAGCCCGGCGTGCCGAGGCCGAGCCAGAAGGCCTCGTTGAGCTGCTCCCGGTCGATGCCCAGCGACATGGCGCGGCGGAACCGCGCATCGGCGAGCAGCGCACCGATCTCGCGATCATCGGTGTAAGTCAGGTTGGGAAACAGCACGGAATCCGATCCGTTGAAGCCGGGATCGAGGTGCACCCGGTACTTGCTGCGGGCGCGGTTCTCCAGAAGGATCGGCAGCTTGCCGAGATCGATGAAGCGTTCCTGGTAGTCATAGTCGCCGGCGACGGCGCGCAGGTTCACCACCTCCGGGTTCTCGGCGAGGGTCATCAGCACGCGGTCGATGTAGGGGAGCTGCTGGCCCTCGATGTCCACCGCGTAGAAGTACGGGTTGCGCTCCAGCACCCATTGCTGGCCCGTGATTGGCTGCGTCATGCGCCAGGCGCACATGGTGGGGAGGTCACGGTTCAGCCGCCAGTCCGAGCGCGCGCGGAACAGCTGCACCCAGTTGCCGAAGCCGGCCTCGCGCGCCTGGGCGGCCAGGGTCTCCGCCGCCGTGTATTTCGGCAGGAACTTGCTGAGGTAGTGCTTCGGCGCATAGACGCTGTAGGCGCGCCCATCCGATTGCTGGCGCGTCTGGCCACCGCCTACCAGCGTGTCGCCCGCGAGCAGGTAGGGAAAGAGATAATTCGCCGCCTCGAAGATGAAGACGACCGTGCTCTCATCCACCTTCTCGACGCGACCCGGCCTGCCGCCGGCGAACATCTCCGGCGCCGGCGCGGCGACGAGGTCGCGGTTCTGGTACAGATCCTCGAACCAGAACACCCAGTCATCAGCGGTGTGCGGCGTGCCGTCGGACCAGCGCATGCCGCGGCGCAGGAACACCGTGATGCGCTTGCCATCCTCGCTGACCTCGTAGCCGCGGCAAAGGCAAGGGGCGATCTCGGTGCCTGTCTTGTCGAAGAAGAACGGCTTGTCCGCGGACATGATACGGTTGCCGTTCTCGCTGTCGCCCGGGCCGATGAAGCCACGGCGCCAGGTGCCGCCATACTTGCCGACGCTGCGCAGCGGCTGGATGACCATCAGGTCCTGCGGCAGGCGCTGCTCGACCGGGGGCAGGCGGCCGGCGCGCACTTGCTCGGCGAGCATCGGCGCCTCCTTGAACTGGGTCGGGCGACGGGCCGGATCGTCGATCAGGGTCGGGCCTTCGAGCTCCCCGACGAGGCCGGATTCCCGGACTTGCCCGGCCGACTGCGCAAGAGCCGCCTGCGCGAGCGCCGTCCCGGCCAGCAGGGTCGCCCCGAATTCGCGTCGCTTCATGGTTGTCCTCCCTTATCGTTCTCAGGCCACGCCGGCGAGTTCGATCTCCCTGGCGCGGTGGCAACTCGTCCATCGACCCGGCGCCACTTCCGTCAGCTCCGGCCGCTCCGTGCGGCAGCGCTCCTGCACATAGGGGCAGCGCGGATGAAAGGCACAGCCCGGTGGGGGCTTGGCGGGATCGGCGATGTCTCCGCTTGCCTTCATCTGGCGCCCCCGCCGCAGCGGGTCGGGCGCCGGCACGGCGGCAAGCAGCGTCTCGGTGTAGGGGTGCCGCGGATTGCGATATAGCGCATCGGTTGGCGCGATCTCGACGATACGCCCGACATACATCACCGCGACGCGGTCGCTGACATGACGCACGACCGACAGGTCATGCGCCACGAACAGCATGGACAGTTTCAGCCGGTCCTGCAGATCGAGCAGCAGGTTGATGATCTGCGCCTGGACCGACACGTCGAGCGCCGAGACGGGTTCGTCCGCCACCACCAGGCGCGGATTGAGCGCCAGCGCCCGCGCGATGCCGATGCGCTGCCGTTGCCCGCCGGAGAAGGCATGCGGAAACCGCGTGCGCGCGACCGCGGGCATCTGCACGAGTTCCAGAAGTTCGAGCACGCGGGCATGGCGCTCCGCGGCCGGTACGCCATTGACCTTCAGTGGCTCGGCGATGATGTCGCCCACCATCATGCGCGGATTCAGGGACGAATACGGGTCCTGGAAAATCATCTGGATATGCCGCCGCAGCGGGCGCATCGCGCGCTTGGGCAGCGTCGCCAGATCGACCCTCCCATCGCCTGCATCGAATCGGATCGCGCCGGATGTGGGCTTCAACGCGCGCAGGATGCAGCGTGAGACAGTGGTCTTCCCGCAACCGCTCTCGCCCACCAGCGCGAGGGTCTCGCCCTCCGCGATGGTGAAGGACACGCCATCCACGGCCCGCACGCGCCCTACTTCCCGTCGCAGCAAACCGGCATGGATCGGGTAGTGCTTCTTCAGTTCCTGCACCTCGAGCACGTTCATGCCGATACCTCGAGGAAGCAGGATGCGCCGGACCGCCCCGGCGTCAGCGGCGGCGGCGACGCGGCATCGCAGCGGCCGGGCATGAAGTCGACACACCGCGGATGGAAGGCGCAGCCCGCGGGCCGCGCGCCCGGATGCGGCACCGCACCCCCAATGGTCGCGAGCCGCTGGCGCGGCGTGGCAAGGATCGACGGCACCGCCCGCAACAGCGCGCGCGTATAGGGATGGCGCGGCGCGGTGAAGAGTTCCAGCACCGGGGCGTATTCCACCACGCGGCCAAGATACATCACGGCCACCTCGTCGCACATCTCGGCAATCACGCCCATGTCATGGGTGATGAGCATCAGCGCGATGTTCTTTTCCTGCTGAAGTCGCCGCAGCAGATCCAGCACCTGCGCCTGGGTCGTGACGTCCAGCGCCGTGGTGGGCTCGTCCGCGATGACGATGTCGGGATCACCGGCCAGCGCCATGGCGATGCCCACGCGCTGGCGCAGCCCGCCACTGAGTTGGAAGGGATAGGCATCGACACGCGTCTCGGGGCGCGGAATGCCGACCTCGCGGAGCAATTCGATGGCTCGGTCGCGGGCGGCAGCCCTCGAAAGGTCGGAATGCTGGCGCACTGCCTCGATGATCTGGTTGCCGACCGTGTAGTGGACCGACAACGCCGTCATCGGCTCCTGGAAGATCAGCCCAATCCGCCCGCCGCGGATGCCGCGCATGCGTGCCGATTCCGGGTCGGTCTTGATGAGGTCGACCTCATCGGGCGCCCCGGGGTCGAGCAGAATGCGTCCGCCGACGATCCGCCCCGGCCGGTCGAGGATGCGCAGGATCGATCGAGCCGTCACCGACTTGCCGCAGCCTGATTCACCCACGATGCCGAGCGTCCGCCCCGCATGCAGGTCGAAGGAGACGCCTTCCAGGGCGCGCACCGTGCCCTGTTCCATCTCGAAATGCACCGCGAGGTCGCGGACCGCGAGGGATGTGCGTTCAGCCATAGGGATCCGCCGCGTCTCGCAGCCCGTCGCCGAGGAAGTTGAAGGCCAGGATGACCACGATCACCGGCACCGCTGCCGAGAGCAGCCAGGGCGCGTTCGCGAGCACCTGGATGTTCTGCGCGTCCTGCAGAAGGATACCCCACGAGATCGCCGGCGGCCGCAGCCCGAGGCCCAGGAAGGACAGCGCGGTTTCGCTCACGATCATTGCCGGCAGGGCCAGGCTGACTGCCGCGATGATATGGGATGCGAAGGAGGGCAGCATGTGGCGGAAGATGATGCGTCCCTGGGATGCGCCGGCGAGTTCCGCGGCAATGACGAAATCCTCCTCGCGCAGGGAGAGGAAACGCCCGCGCACGACGCGCGCGAGATCGGTCCATCCGATCAGGGAGATGATGACCGTGATGGCGAAGTAGATCTGCGTCGTGCTCCAGGTATTGGGGAGCGCGGCGGCCAGGCCCATCCAGAGCGGGATGGTCGGTATGGAGCGCACGACCTCGATCACACGCTGGATGACGGTGTCGACCCAGCCACCATACAGCCCCGATATGCCGCCCAGGATGATGCCGAGCAGCAGCGACAGCGTCACGCCGGCGAGGCCAATCGAAAGAGACACACGCGTCGCGACGATCATGCGCGAGAAGAGGTCGCGCCCGAGCTGGTCAGTCCCCAGCAGGAAGATGCCGTCCGTGCGCTGGCCGCCCTCGATGCCGATCAGATGGATGTCCGTCTCGAACAGGCCAAGCAGGTTGTAGGTGTAGCCCCGGGTGAACAGGCGGACGGGCAGCTTGCGATTGGGGTCCGGCGTGTAGGTGAGCTGGAAGGTCTGCATGTTCCGCACGCCACGCAGGCCGTAGACATGCGGGTTGAAGCCGTCCTCGTCGAACAGGTGGATGGTCTGGGGCGGGATGAAGGAGCGCCTGGCATCCGTCGCATGCGGATCGTTGATCGCCAGGAAGTCAGCGAAGGCGGCCACCATGTAGAACAGGAAGACCACCACCAGGCTGACCACCGCCAGGCGATGCCGGCGGAAGCGCCACCAGGTGAGCTGTAGCTGCGTCGCCTCGGCCCAGCGGTCCTGCGATGCGGCGGTGGTGGCGCTCATGCCCGCCCCTCCAGCCGGATGCGCGGGTCGATCCACATCAGCAGCAGGTCGGAAATCAGCGTGCCGATCACGGTCATCA
This sequence comes from Roseomonas sp., assembly GCA_041914265.1. Lineage (GTDB taxonomy): Bacteria > Pseudomonadota > Alphaproteobacteria > Acetobacterales > Acetobacteraceae > Neoroseomonas. The sequence goes on along the minus strand of JAYSDS010000015.1, from coordinate 34,688 downwards.
CGCCCAGCAGCAGCACGATGGCGCCGGCGAGGAACATGTCCTGGGCCACCAGAGCCTGGAGCAGCAGCGGCCCCACGGTCGGCAGGCCCAGCACCAGCGACACCACGATGCTGCCCGACACCAGATAGGGAAACAGATAGGCGATGGACGAGGCGAAGGGGTTGAGCGCCGCGCGTACCGGATATTTCAGTACCACGCGTCGTTCCGACAAGCCCTTGGCGCGCGCGGTGACCACATAGGGCCGCCGGAGCTCGTCCAGCAGGTTGGCACGCATGATGCGGATGAGCTGCGCAGTGCCTGCCAAGGCCAGCACCGCGGCCGGCAGCGGCAAGTGCTTCATCAGGTCCCAGACCCGGGCCCAGGACCATTCGGCCTGGACGTATTCCGGCGAGAACAGCCCCCCGACCGACAGGCCAAAATAGCGGAAGCCGAGATACATCAGGATCAGTGCCAGCAGGAAGTTCGGGATCGCCAGCCCGATGAATCCAAGCGTCGTGAAGATGTAGTCGCCGACCGAATACTGCCGCACTGCGGAATAGATCCCGATCGGCAGCGCGATCGCCCAGGTGAGGAACAGCGCTGCGACCGAGACGACCATCGTCAGCCACAGCCGGTCGCCGATGACTTCGCTGACCGGGCGGCGCCAGACCATCGAGACGCCGAAGTCACCCTGCAATACGCGCCCCATCCAGCGGGCGTATTGCACGATGATCGGCTGATCGAGCCCGTACTCCACCCGCATCGCGGCAGCCTGCTCTTGCGAGACGGAACTGCCGCTCGCGACCAGGTTGGCGATGTAGGCATCGACGAAATCACCCGGCGGCAGCCGTATGATCACGAAGGTGAGTGCCGAGATGAACACGCAGGTGAATAGCGCCAGGCCGACGCGCTGCAGCAGATAGGTCAACATGCAGGCACGCGGCCTTGTCGGGCCCCGGACATTCTGTCGCTTCCTCTCCTCCGCCCGATCCGTGCCGGACTGGTTGCAGGAAGTAAAACACTCACTCTGGCCGCCCGGCAAGGTGACGGATCGTTGGAGGCTCAGGTCGCGCCGGCAGCGGGGCAGTGTGGCCGTGCTGGTCCCGAACCTCTGAAGCGGCGACGGCCCTCGTCGCCCGGCTCGATCCCGCGCACCAACGGCGCCGGCCAGGCCCGCACCCCGCTTCCGCCGCGGGCGCGATAGACATCGAGGCTGCGTTCGTTCTCGATGCGCGCGATCAAATCCGGGCCGAAGATCTGCAGCTACGTCACCGTGCCGGCGCCCTGGTCCCAGCGCCTCAGGATTGGCGCCAGGACTGTCCTGCGCGTGAGGAAAGCCAGGTCCACCGGTTCAATCCAACCTCGCGCCTGAGGCGCGGATGATGGGTCCCCAGCGGTCGTATTCGGCGCGAACGAGGGCAGCCATCTCGGAAGGCGGGGTCAGCGGCGCGATGGGATCGAAGCCGATCTGCTCCAGCCGCCGCAGCACCTCCGCATCGGCCATCATGGTCTGCGCGGCGGCGAATAGTCGTTCGATGATCGGCTGCGGTGTGCCGGCCACCGTGGCGAAGCCGAGCCAGGTGCTCATCTCGTAGCCGGCGATCCCGCTCTCCTGCATGGTCGGCACGGTCGGCAGATGCGGCGAACGCTGCGCCGAGGTCACCGCCAGCGCCCGCAGCCGCCCGCCCTGGATCGCCGGCAGGAGCGTCGAGATGTTGTAGTAGGCGAAATCCACCTCGCCGCTCTCGACCGCGAGGATGCCCTGCGGCGCACCGCGATAGGGCACATGAACGACGTCGAGCCCGCCCATCTGCGCCAGCATCGCGCTCGAGATATGATGCGTGCTGCCGACGCCGCCCGAGGAGAAGGTGAGATGCCCGGGCCTCGCCTTGGCCGCGGCGATCAGCTCGGCGACCGACTTGATCGGGCTCGATTCCTTCACCACCAGCACGTTGCTGACCGCGACGAGGCGCGTGATGAAGGCGAAGTCCTTCAACGGATCGAAGCGCAGGCTGGTATAGAGGTATGGGTTGAAGGCGACGGATGTCTGACCCATCGTGATCAGCGTGTAGCCGTCCGGCGGCATGCGCGAGACCTGCTCCATCGCGAGATTGCCGTTCGCCGACGGACGATTCTCCACCACCACCGGCTGCTGCAGGGACTTGCCGAGATTCTCGGCGATGATTCGGGAGATGATGTCCACCGAACTGCCGGCCGCGAGCGGCGAGATCAGCGTCATTGGGCGCGATGGCCAGGGCGCCGTCTGGGCGATGGCCCGCGGCGCGCCGAGCGCGGCCGAGCCGGAGAGGATCAGAAGGTCACGTCGGCGCATCAGTTGTTTCCCGATGAAGGCAGCGTCAGGTGCTGCGCGATGAAGCCGTGTGTTCTTGCTTTTCCTTGCTTCTCCGCGCAGCGCAGCAGGTGCCGCCCGGAGCCGTCCGGCGCCCCCGCCGGGGGCGCCGCTTCGCGGGATCAGGCCTGGCGGACCAGGTAGATCGGGCTCGACCAGACCACCGCGCCGCTTTCGAGCGTGGCGCGGAGGAAGATCGCGTTGTCGCCATCCGCCCGCAGCGGAACGTCCCGCGCAAAGCGGAAGGCGCGGTGTGGGTTCTCGTCGGGCAGGCGGAAGACGCGGATGCGGCGGCCGAGGCCGCCGGCTTCGAAAACGCGGTCCTCGAAGCCGATGTCGCCGATCGGCAGCTCGGCCTTCACCAACCCGGTGTCGATCGTCAGCGTGCCGCCCTGCGCATCGTCCAGCGTGGCGTCGAAGCCGCCGAAGCCGCCCGTCGTCACCGCCTGGAAGGTCACGCGGGACGCATTGGCGGCGAAGGGCTTGTCCACGTTCCAGCGATTGATCGGCGTCACCCCCGACCAGCCATTGCCGGCGAGTGCGACGGAACCGTTCCACAGCGTCTCACGCCCGCGGCCTCGGTATTCGGACCCTTCCCACACCACGCGGATGCGGCGGCCGAGATCGGTCTCGGCGAAGGGGCGGATCACCTCCAGACGCTCGGTGCGGTTGTGGAGCTCGATGCGCTCGATGGGGGAAGCGGCGACGAGTTCGGCCTCGAAGCGGCACGACGCATCGGCGACGCCGGTGAGGATGTCGCCCATCCCAGCCTCGGCGGTGCGATCGACCGGCGCGCCGCCCAGGGCGGGGTCGTCGACATGCCGGTCGGCAGGCTGCGACAGCGTGGCCTTCACATCCAGCAGCACGCGCGTGGCGGCGGTGGTGGCGTAGTGCCGCCGGCGGCGCAGCGCGTCGAACAAGGCTGGGCGCGACAGCTCCTCCGCCAGGATGCAGGTCAGGCCGCCATAGGACCCAAATTGAGAGGCGCCGGGATGCGAAGCGCCCTGACGGCCCTTGTGCCCATCCGACCCCGCCACGATGCCGACACGCCCGCCGGCGGCGAAGGCGTCCTGCAACAGCCAGTCGAAGGTGCCCCAGTCGCTGTGCACCTCGACCGAGCGTTCCAGCGCCTTGTCGTGCGCATAGCCGAGATTGGCATAGCGCCCGCCCACATGCGGGATGCACAGCGCGGCCCGGCCATCGGCGCGCATCGCCGCATGCAGCGCGCGCGCGTCATAGGCGTCGGTCCCGGGATCCGACGTATCCTCGACCAGGGCGCGGCAGGACCGGCGGATCGGGCGTCCTTCCTCGGGCAGCAGGACGTTGCGGTCGCCGCCGATCGCAGTGTTGCCCGACCATTCATAGCCCGGGAAGAAGACGAAGCGGCCAGTGCGGTTGAAGTCCGCCGTCGTGCGGTTGAGGTCCTCCCAGAAGGCGTCCGACACCTGGAAGTCGTTGCCCTGGTGGCACATGGCGTCGATGAAGGCGAGGTCGCGCGCGTAGGTCGCGAGTTGCCGCGCCGTACCGGTGCCGACCGTCTCGCCGGACTGGCCGTGCAGATCGGCCCAGAAGGGCAGCAGCGCCGTCTCGGCGACGCGCATCGGGTTGCTGCGCGCGAGCAGCCGGCCCGTATCGTCGAGCCAATCGATGCTGAGATCGCCCGCCTGTGCCGTCAGGCCCTCGACGCGGTGGGCGCGCGCGCCCTCGGGCCAGGTGAAGCTGTCCGGCAGGCCCGCGACGGGCGCGCTGGCGCGCAGGCGGAAGGTACCGCCGATCCGGTCGGTCGGATTGCCCCAGACATCGTCCGCCCGCAGCGACAGTGCGAAATCCTGCCCCGGCCGGCGCTGCGTCGGCAGCACGGCGATGCGCGACGCCGCCGCCCCCGGCACCACGCGCACCGTCGGCTGGTGGTCCAATAGCGCCCAGTTGGTCGTGGCGAAGACATCGGCGAAGACGAGGAAGTGGAAGGCCTCCTCGCAATAGGTCTGCATGCGCAGGCCGGGCGAGCCGCCGCGTCGATCGCCGATGCGCACGGTGATGGTCTCGCCCGGGGCGAGGAAGCCGCGATTGACGTTCACCGTGATGGTGCGGCTCCAGGGCCGCATGGCGAGCTTCGGGTTGAAGTCGAGGCTGAGCTTCGCGCCGTTGCTTGCTTCCGCCGTGACATAGTTCGGCGCCTTGGGGTCGGTGAATTGCGGCCGCCCCACATCGCTGACCTGTCGGGTGCAGATGCGGATCGAACCCGTGTCGTCCACGCCGAAGCGCCCGGCGGTGAAGACGATGGTGAACTCGGCGAAGCTGCCGGCCACGACCGGGTCGGTCGGCGTCATCGTGACGGTGCCGATCTCCGGCACGAGATAGTCCGTGTGATGAGCCGTGTGGCCCTTTCCATAGCCGGGAATGGTGAACTGACGTGGCTCAGCGCGCGTCGGCATCGTGCCCCCAAGGGAAGGATCGAAGATATTTACTCATTCATAAGACCAACACACTTGTTCAGGGCTGTGAAGAGCCATTAATGGTGGAGGGGCGGTCCGCAAGGACGACGCCCGGCGCAGGAACAGGGATGCGGAACGCAGGATGAGGGCTTCTCCACACGCGGCATTCGCCTCGCGGGAGCATCTGGCCAGCGCCGATCCCGGCCTGCTCTATCGGCAGATCGCAGCCTCGATCCGCAGCGAGATCGGCACCGCCCAATTGCCGCCTGGCGCGCGGCTGCCGTCCATCGCCGCCATGGCAGGGCAGTTCGGCGTCGCACCGGCGACGGTGCGCCAGGCGCTTGCCCTGCTGGCCGATGAAGGGATGATCCGGACACGGCATGGCAGCGGCAGCTATGTCACGGAAACGCCGCCGCTCCGGCCGACGCTGGTTCTCCAGCTCGGCTGGCCGGCGCTGGCCGAGCAGGTCCGGGGCAACAAGGCACAGATCCTCGACGCGGACGATGCCGCGCCGCCGCTCGAGGCGGCAGATGGGGTCCCGGCAGCGTCCTATCGGCGCATGAAGCGCGTGCATCGCCTGGCCAGCGGGCCGCCCTATGCGCTGGTCGAGCTCTATGTCGGGCGGGAGTATTTCGACCAGCGACCGGCGCAATTCGAGGCCGGGATGGTCCTGCCGCTCCTCGCCGAGCTCGGCGGCGAGGAACTTACCACGATGCGGCAGGTGTTTCGCCTCGGCGCGGCGGATGCCATGACCGCGCGCCATCTCGGCCTGCCGATCGGCGGGCCGGTGGGCTGGCTGAAGCGGGCGCTGCGCCGCCGAGACGGCGTAGTGGCCTATTGGTCGCTAGGCCACTTCCACCCGGACTTCGTGTCCTTCGAGGCAACCTTCACGAGCGAGCCGACCCGGGCCACAAGCGATTGATAGCGCCCGCAGGTGCGCCGCCCACCGTCACGTCACGGCGGCGACATCTGCCTCCAGCCCGAAGGCACGGGCTGCGTTGGTCGAGACCATCCGGTGGATGTCCTCGTCCCCATAGCCAAGGTCGAGGCAGAGCCGCACCCCGCGCCGCATGCCTTCGAGTGGCGTCAGCGTGCCGGTCTGGCCGAGATCGGAGGCGATGATCGTCTGCCCGACCCCCGCGGCATCGATATGCCCGCGCAGCGCCGACCCTTCGCAGACCTTGAACTTCGATCCCTCGATGAACATGCAGATCGAATGCTCGACGAAGGCGCCCATGGCCGCGATGCCGCGCACGTCGTTGAGGCTGGCGCCGACGATCTCCTCGGGGTGGGTGAAGACCAGGCGCTTCACGCCGCGACGCTGCGCTTCCTCGAAGACGAGCCACGTCTCGCTGACATGAATGTGGCCGCTGGCCAGCGCCATGTCGGTTCGGGCGATGATGTCCAGCACTTCCTTCACATCGTCGCGCAGCTTGCCATTCGCATCGACAACCGGCACCGGCGCGGCCGGGCGCATCTTCTGGGTCGAGGCCGGGTGGCTCCAGTTCGACGTCTTCTCCCAGCGCAGGTGGTTCTCCGCCGCGAGCGTCGGCATGAAGACGATCTTGCCACCCATCGCCGCATGATGTTCGACGGCATAGGGGTTCATGCCGCCGACCACATTGTTCAGCACCAGGCTGGAATAGACCTTCGTGCGCAGGTCGGGGTTGTGGCGTGCGATCAGCGCCGCCGTCATCACGCCGCTGTAGTCATGATCCTTGGTGATGACCGCGGCGAATCCCGCCTTCTCGTACACGCGCGCGAGTTCCAGGTGGTCGATGGCGCGCGGCGCGATGGACGGGCCGGAATGCACATGCGGATCGATGGCGCCGACCAGGATGCGGTCGATGCGGGCGTCGATGGTGTCGGCGATGGCGGACATGCTCAAGCTCCGGCAAGGGGATGGAACGGCAGCGGGCTCAATCCTGGCCCGGCATTGGGTAGTCGTCCGCGTTCAGCACCCAACCTGGCTTGTCGGAGAAGTCCAGCCGCGGCGGGGCGAAGATGTCGATCAGTTGGTTCACGCCGGCATCGACACCGCGGCTGGTGTGGATAGATGGCGGCGGAATGACGCAAACGGACGGTGTGGCGCAATGCGCAGCGAGGTCATCCCGCCACTGCGTCATGTCCACCGTCCAGGGCCAGCGCAGGTGGTGGACGAAGGCGCCACCCAGCGCCAGCGACCCCTGTTCGAAGTCGTCATGATGGTGCGGCGACAGCTTGGTGACGTCGCGCGGCCCTTCGTAGGGATCGATGATGTTCACCATCAGCGTGCTGCAGCGGAAGATGCGGCCGAAGCGGCTGGGCTCGGGCGGCACGTCCAGGCTGTAGGCACGGATTTGGTAGCCGCCGCGCGGCGCAGGCCAGGGCGCGAAGGGCGGCAGGTTCGGATGCGGCGTGGCATAGGAGGCGGCGTTGACGCATCGCGCCGCCAGATCCTCGGATTGCGTGCTGAAGATGCGCACCACCTCGCCGCCCTGCGGCACGGTGACGCTGCTTTCGCCGGGCGGCACGATCGCCAGCGAATAGCCAGGCACCTCCACCCGCTGGTCGCCGGCGGCGATCGTCACCGATGTGCCGGGATCCTGCAGAAGCACCACGTATTCGTCCGGCTGCGCGGTACGCGACAGCACCGCACCGGGTTCGGCCCGCGTATAGGCAACCAGGAAATTCTGGCCGCGCACATACCAGGTGCGCCCCTCCGGCCCGCTCTCCTGCGGGGGTTCCGCGTAGAAGCGCGCGATCTCCGCGCCCGCGAAGGTCGTCGCGGCGGGGCGGGATGCCGGGGCGCCGGCCAGGGCCGCGCGCGGGTCGGAAGCGTCGTACATCGCAGTCACTCCTGATCGAATTGGACAGCGGGTCGGCGCCTCACTGGCGCGGTATGTCCACCTGCGTCACCACCTGGGCCCAACGTGCGGCCTCCTGCGCGACATAGGCGCGGAAGCTCTCGGGCGTCGTGCTCTCGACCGGCTGCACGCCGAGTTCGAGCATCTTGTCGCGCACCTCCGGCAGGGCGACCACGCGCAGCAGTTCCGTATTCAGCCGATCGACGATCGGGCGCGGCGTACGGGCCGGCGCGGCGATACCGTTCCAGGACCGCACGACGTAGCCCGGCACGCCCGCTTCCTCCGCCGTCGGCACATCCGGCAGGCCCGAGAAGCGCTGCGGCGCCGCCACCGCGAGGACCCGCAACCGCCCGCCGGCCGCCTGCGGCAGCACCGGCGCGAGGATCTCCGAGGCCAGTTGCACGTCGCCAGTCGCCGTCGCGTTCAGCAGGTCTGGAGTGCTGCGATAAGGCACCGTGACCATCTCGGTGCGCGTCATGCTGCGGAACAGCTCCGCCCCCAGATGCTGCGCATTGCCGACGGCGATCGAGCCGAGATTGATGCTGCCCGGCCGGGCCCTGGCCGCCTCGATCACGTCGCCCAGCGTGCGGTATGGCGAATTGGCGCCTGTCACCAGCACATGGTCGAAGAACGACATCTGCCCGACGAATTCGAGGTCGCGCATGATGTCGTAGGGCAGGCGCCGATAAATCGCGGCCGCCGTGGCGTCGGTGGTGGTCAGCAGCAGCAGCGTATAGCCGTCGGGAGCAGACCGCGCGACGGTCTCCGCCGCGACGATGCCCCCGGCGCTCGGGCGGTTCTCCACCACGACGGGCTGGCCGAGCGCAGCACCAAGCTTCACCGCGACGAGGCGGGTGGTCAGGTCCCCGACGCCACCAGGCGCGAAGCCGACGACCCAGCGGACCGGGCGGGACGGCCAGGCCGGTTGCGCCAGGGCCGGCGCCGTAAGCGCGCCGGCGAGGCCGGCAGCCAACAAGATACGCCGTCCCGAAAGGTTGGTCGCCGCCCCTGCTGAGCCGGATACGCTGCCCTTGTCTGCCTGCATCACGAATCCTCCTCCTCTTCGCGCCGGTTGTCCGGCTGCTACTGCTTCTCGATCCCCGCATCCGCGATCACACGCGCCCAGCGCACGCCTTCCTCGACGAAGAAGGCGCGGAATTCCTCGGGCGTGGAGGTGCTCGGGCTGACGCCCATATCCAGCAGGCGCTCGCGGACATCAGGCAGATCGAGGATGCGCCGCAATTCGGCGTTGAGCTTGTCCACGATCGAACGCGGCGTGCGCGCCGGCAGGGCGATGCCGTTCCAGGACCGCACGATGTAACCGGGCAGCCCGCTTTCGGCCGAGGTCGGTACGTCCGGCAGGCGTGCGAAGCGTTCCGGGGCGGCGATCGCGATCGCGCGGATGCGCCCGCCCATGATCTGCGGCAAGGCCGGCGGCAGGATCTCCGAGGCGACTTGCACCTCGCCCGTCGCGGTGGCGTTCAGCAGTTCGGGCGTGCTGCGGTAGGTGACGAGCGTCGCATCCTGCAGGCCGAGCATGCTGCGCAGCAACTCTGCCCCGAGATTCGTGGCGTTGCCGACGCTGATCGAACCGATGTTGAGCTTCCCAGGGTTGGCGCGGGCATAGGCCGGCAGGTCGGACAGCTTCTGCACCGGGAGGTTCGGCGTCACGGCGATGACGTGATCGAAGTAGGAGACGCGCGAGACCAGTTCGAAATCCCGCATGGGATCGAAGGGCAGGCGGTTATAGAGCGACGGCGCCGTTGCCGTGGTGTTCGTGGCCAGCAGCCATGTGTAGCCGTCCGGCGCCGAGCGGGCGACGGACTCGGCCGCGACGATACTGCCCGCGCCCGGCCGGTTCTCGATGACCACAGGCCGGCCGAGCGATTCCGTCAGCTTGGGGGCGATCAGCCGCGCGGTGAGGTCGCCCGCGCCGCCCGGGCCAAAGCCAACGACCAGGCGCAGCGGGCGATCGGGCCATCCTTCGACGGCGCCGGCCGGGCGGGCCCGCAATATGGCGGGCGCGGCGACCAGTGCGCCGGCTGCCAATACGCGGCGCCGCGACAATGGGGCGGCCTGAACGATCCTCTCCGGCATTGCTTCAGTCTTCCTTCGTGTCTTGCCCGCCAACCGGCGGGATGAATGCGCGCCAGTGATCGGTACGCAGCGGCATGTCCGCGAAGCTGCGCCGATTGTCGGCGGCGCGGCCGACGATCTGTTCCGCCGACAGCCCCTTCTGTTCCAGGTAGTCGGCGAGTTGCGCCACGGCGTCCGTCAGGACATCGACGCCACGCAGCATGACGTTCGACGCGATGCCGACACCCGAGGCGCCGGCCAGCATCATGCGCGCGACATCGAGCCCATCCTGCGCGCCGTTGATGCCGATGAGGGAGGCCCCTGGCCCCAGCCTCGCACGCGACAGCGCGAGCCAGTGGCAGGTCAGCGGCAGGTTCCAGTAACCCCCGATGCCGAGGCTGGTGCCGAGCATCGGCGCCATGCTGTCGAGGTCCGGCACCATGCCGAGCAGCCGTCCGGCCATGACGACCGATTGCGCTCCGGCTTCGAAGGCAGCCGCCGCCAGGTCGGGAACACGTTCGCTCTGGCCGGTAATCTTGATCCACACCGGCAGGGAGACGGCGGCGCGCAGTTGCGTGACGATCTCCCCCACGCGCGTGGGCGAAAGCTCGGTGGCCACCGCGCCCTTCGCGGCCTGGCTGGCATAGGGCGTGCCGATATTGAACTCCAACACACGCAGCCCGGCCTGTTCCACGCGTCGCGCCATGCCGAGCGCCGCATCCATGCCGCCGAGGATGAGGCTCGGCACCAGCAGCGCGTCCTCGGTCCGCGCCAGGCGATCGAGCGCGACGGCCTGTTCCAGCCAGGCGTCGAAAGGCAGCGGATGCAGGCCGGATCGCGTGGCGAGCGTGACCGAGCGCGGCGCCTGCGCCCCCCAGGGCACGGGCCGCCAATGTTCGTCCAGCGCGACATACTCGGCCCGCTGGAGCTGGTCTTTCGCGGCTTCGGATTCGTTGGTGGACTTCACCACGACCGCACCGGCGCCGGCGCGGATTGCCGCGCGTACGCCGGCCGCATCCACCATGTGCTCCGCAGGGGCGGCGATGACGGGGTTCTTCAGGCGCAGCGAACCGATGGAAACCTCAAGCGCGGCGGTCACGCACGGACATCCTTTGCGAGAGCCTTGTGAAAGGCGCGGCACAGGCCGGCCCACGGCCGCACGCGGCAACGTGTCGGGATGCTGGCGTTGGACAAAGGACGTTCCTTGGTTGCGAACAATGTTCTCTCCAAAGGAACCCATCCCGTCTGCGAAAGTCAACAGCCCAGATGGTTACAGCCAAGTCTGGGTCGCAATCTTCATTATAAAATTCCATAAATCAATAACTTAAGCTCCAGCGATCAATCCGACTTGACATCACCCTCTGCCTACCGCTGTTCTCCACCCGCGAACAACACGAGACGACATCAGGCCGATGAGCGAGATTGGGGAAGCGACGAAGACTCGCGTTCAGGCAGCCGATACCGTCCTGGCCGTGCTGGAAACCGTCGCCTTCGCCGAAGGGCCAATCGGCGTCACGCAGGTGGCCGGCATTGTTGGAATTGCGAAGAGCGCGGCTTTCCGTCACCTGCGCACGCTGCTGGACCGCGGCTATCTGCTGCAGGATCCCCTTTCCAGCCGCTTCCGCCTGGGCCCCAAGGTGTTCTTGCTGGGCCGCATGGCGCCCGGCGGACAGGATCTGGCCGCCGTCATGCAGCCGGCCCTACGCGAGGCGCGCGACGCCTCGGGCCTCAGCGTCGTGCTCAGCACGCCAACGCCGCAGGGCGCCTTCGTGCTCACCACCCTGTCCGGCATGCAGGCAGTGGATATCGGCGTGCGCATCGGCAGCAGCCTGGCCCTGCATGCTTCGGCGCAGGGCAAGGTGTTCCTGGCTTTCGGCAGCGCAGGGTTGCTGGACCGCTTATTGGCGTCGCCTCTTCCGGCCTTCACCCGCCACACCATCACCGGTGCGGCGGAGCTTACGGCGGAGGTCGCGCGGGTTCGCGCCCAGGGCTACGCCGTGGCGCCCGAGGAAGTCCTGTTGGGCGTGAACGCCTTGGCCGCGCCTGTACAGGACCCGCATGGCACGGTCGTGGCGTCCGTCGCGCTGGTCGGTTCCATCCAGCATATCGCCGCGCAACCCGATGCGCGGCTGATCAGGATCGTGCTGCAGCTTGCGGAACGCGCTCGCAGCCTGATGGCGGACACCGGCGCCCGGAGGGGCTGAACGGGCACCAAGCGCAGCCTCGGGAGGACACCCTCACCGCCGATGACGTCTTTGCTCTGCTCACAGCACTCGCCGTCGCGCGTCCGGTGCCGAGGCAGTGGTAACTCATCTCAAGCTGCTGCTTGTTGAGCTCACGCATGACGGCTTCGGCACGCTCATCTGAGCGTAGCCGCATGCCGGTCGATCGGCTCGAACCGGAACACCGCTCGCACTCAGTCACCCACGCAGTGGAATAGCGCGCTCCATCACGCAGGTCACGGCACCGCCCTCCTCCCACATCGGAGCCGCCGCGGGGGCGACGACGAACAGCATGCCGACCGCGGTCTCAATCTCGAATTCCCGCATCTGCCCAAGGAAGGCTGCGCGTCGCACGCGTCCTGGAAGGCCGCCTCGCTGCCCGGGCGCGTCGAGCCGGATCGCCTCCGGCCGCACGGCGAAGGTCGCGGCGCCGGCGGGATGGGCACGCATCGCGGTCTCGAGCATGGTTTCGCCGACCAGGATGCGACCAGGACCCAGTACCTCCCCCGACACGATATTCGCCTCCCCCATGAAGTCGGCAACAAAGGCGTCGGCAGGGTCGTCGTAGAGCTCGGTCGGCGTCCCCTTCTGCGCGATGCGTCCGTCGCGCATCACCACCACCAGGTCGGAGACGGCCAGTGCCTCCTGCTGATCATGCGTCACATAGACGACCGACAGGCCGAGCCGCTTCTGCAGGTCGCGGATATCCTCCCGCACGCGGCGGCGCAGGCGGGCATCGAGGTTCGACAGCGGCTCATCGAACAGCAGCACTTTCGGGCGCAGCACCAAGGCCCGCGCCACGGCAACGCGCTGCTGCTGCCCGCCGGAGAGTTCCGCCGGCAGCCTTTCGCCGAGCCCCTCCAGTCCCAACGTCTTCAGCATCGCCGTCGCCTCGGCCTCCGCCGCCTGCCGCCGCGCGCCGCCGACGACCAGGCCGTAGGAGACGTTCTCCAGCACGTTCATGTGCGGGAACAGCGCATAGGACTGGAACACCATCGCGATGCGCCGTTCCGCCGCGGCAAGCTTCGTGACGTCGCGCCCTTCGATCTCGATGCGCCCAGCGGTCGGCAGTTCCAGCCCTGCCACCAACCGCAGCGTCGTCGTCTTGCCGCAGCCTGACGGGCCCAGCAGCGTCACCAGCGCACCCTGCGGCAGGTCGACGGTGATGTCGTCCACCGCGCGCACCGGGCCAAAGGCCTTGGTGACACCGGTGAAGCGGATGGCCGCATCAGTCATGAATGGTGCATCCCCTGATGGCGGCGCATCCGCGTCACGCCCCCGCCCGCATGGGCGCCGCCGCGCGGCGGCCGATCTGCGCACGGCCCACCAGCTTCTCGATCCCGAGAACGACCGCCAGCATCACGACGATCAACACGGTGGAATAGGCGATGGCGAGCGCCATCTCGCCCGCCTCCACGCGGCCAACGATGTAGACGGTGGCCAGGTTATGCCGCGCCGACACCAGGAAGATGACGGCGGACACGGCCGTCATCGCATGCACGAAGGAGAAAGCGAGCGCGGCGACGATGGCTGGTCGCAGCAGCGGCAGCACGACGCGGCGCAGCGTCTGCAGCGCGCCACCGCCCATGGTCGCGGATGCCTCGTCCAGCGATTTGTCGATCTGCGCCAGCGCTGCGATGCCACCGCGCACGCCCACCGGCAGGTTCCGGAACACGAAGCAGATGATCAGGATCAGCGCCGTGCCCGTCAGTTCCACCGGCGGCTCGTTGAAGGCCATGATGTAGGACACGCCGACGACCGTGCCGGGAATGGCAAAGGACAGCATGGTCATGAATTCCAGCGTGCGGCGTCCGGGAAAGGCCTGGCGCGCCAGCAACCAGGCCAACAGGATGCCGAGCCCCGCGGTCAGCGGGGCGGAGATCGCTGCGACCTCGATCGTGATGAACAGGCTATCCCAGGCGGAACCGCGGAAGGCCGGACCGCCGAGCCATTCCACCTCGAACCCCGTCAGGAAGTGCCGCCAGGTGAAGGTCATGTCGCCGCGCCCGATGTCGCGCACGAAGCCTCCCACCAGGATGATGCCGTAGACCGCGGCGGTGAAGGCCATCCATGGCCAGGCCACCGCACCGCAGGCAAGTTTCAGCCCACGCGGCAGCGGCGCCGGCACGCCGGAATCCCCCTTGCCCGTGACGGTGGTGTAGCGCCGCCGCCCGAGCCACAACGCCTGCAACGCGAAAGCACCGAAGGTCAGCGCCAGCAGCAGCAGCGCGAGTGCGGCCGCACGCCCGGGATCGTGCCGCGCGCCGGCGATGGCGAAGAAGATCCGTGTGGACAGCACATCGAAATCGCCGCCGAGCACCAGGGGATTGCCGAAATCCGCCAGGCTCTCGACGAAGGCGAGCAGCAGACAGGCAGCCAGCGCTGGACGCAACAGCGGCCAGGTCACCGTGCGGAAGACGGTGAAGCGCCGCGCACCCATCGTCGCCGCCGCTTCCTCGAGCGATGGCCCGATGGCGCGCACAGCGCCCTCCAGCAGCACGAAGGCGATCGGCGCCTGTGCCAGCACCTGCGCGATCAGCACGCCCGGCAGGCCGTAGATCCAGCGGCTGCGCGGGATACCGAACCACTCCCACAACGCCGTCGTCACCAGCCCGGTGCGGCCGAACAGCACGATCAGCGCCAGGGAGACGACGAAGGGCGGCGTGATCAGCGGCAGGATCGTCATCGCCCGGAACGCCGGCTGCGCCCGCACGTTTCCGCGCGCCGCCAACAGCGCGAAGGCGAAGCCGATCAGGGTCGAGAGCATCGCCGTGAGCGTCGCGAGAAGCAGCGTGTTCCACACCACGCCGCAGCCCTGGTGGCTGATGACACAGGCAAGGCTCCACGCCTCCGGCGCCGCCAGTCGACGAAACAGCGCGTCGGGGGCGACATGCCCGTCCTCGATCACCGCAGCGGCCAGGATGGTCGCGAGCGGGACGAAGACGAACAGCAGCAGCAAGCCGGCGCTGCCCGTCACCAAGAAGGCGATGAAGGCGTCACCGCCGAAGCGTCCCCGCGCCGCCATACCGGCAGCAACCATCCCGACCGCACCGGCCAGCACCAGCGCAGCGCCCCAGCCCAGCGCCGCCTGTGCCCCCACGCTGCCGAGAAACGGAAGGTCGGCGCCGTGCAGCCCGATCGCGTATCCCTGAAGGAAGGTCAGGCCGACCGCCAGCACGCCGCAGCCGATCAGCAGTCGTCCCGGCACGCGCCCAGCGATCAGCGCCGGCCCCGGAACCAGGGCCAGCAGCGCGACCGGCCAGAGCCACCAACGCCCACCATTGGCCAGCAGCGCCGCCAGCGGGGCGGCGGCACCACGCGGCCAAGCGGCGAGGTCCGCCGCCCCGTTCTCCAGCCCATGCCAGGGCGCGAGCAGCAACCCGGCAAGAATAGCGAGGAGTGCGGCGCGGCCGAGCGTCAGCGCCCCCATCGCACGTCAGCGCGCGCCAGCGCGTACCTCTCGGTCCCAGCGCTGCAACAGCCGGGTGCGTTCCTCGGCGCTGCCCCAGCGGGCGAAGTCGTAGTCGATCAGGCGCACATCCTCGAAGCGGGGAGCCTGCGGCGGGATGGGCGCGGCGCGGTTCGACGGGAGCTGGAAAGAATTGGCGGCGGCGCCGATCGCCTGCGCCTCGGGGCCCAGCGCCCAATCGTAGAAGCGCCGCGCATTCTCCATGTTCCGCGCGCCGCGGATGATGGACATGGACCCGATCTCGTAGCCCGTGCCCTCGCAGGGCGCGACGATGGTGACCGGCGCACCGGCGACCTTCTGCGTCACCGCATCATGCAGGAAGGTGATGCCGACCAGCGTCTCGCCCGTCGCAGCGGCACGAGCCGGCGCGGCACCGGAGCGCGTATACTGATTCACGTTGCGGTGCAGCGCGCGGAGATAGGTAAAGGCCGGCTCCTCCCCCATGAGCTGCACGAGCGTCGCGAGCATGGTGTAGGAGGTGCCGGAGGTGTTGGGATCGGCGACCTGCACCTCCCCGCGGAATTCCGGCTTGGCAAGGTCCGCCCAGCAGCGCGGGGCGGCGATGCGCCGGCGCTCTAGCTCGGGCGTGTTGTAGGAATAGCCGAGCGCTCCGGCATAGATGCCGACCGTGCGGAAGCGCGCCTGTTCCGCCTGCCGCACCGCCCAGGGCTGCAAATCGGCCAGAACCGGGGAACGGTATTCCTCGGTCAGGTTCTCCTGCCCGGCCTGCATATGCGGATCTCCGGTGCCGCCCCACCAGACATCGCCGCGCGGGTTGGAGGCCTCGGCGCGGATCTGCGTCAGCGTCTCGCCGGAGGATTTGCGCGTCATCGCAACGCGGATGCCGGTGGCGCGCTCGAAGGCGCTGACCATCGGTCGGCACCATTCCTCCTGTACCGAGCAATAGACGGTCAGGTTCCCCTGCGCCTGGGCCGCGAGAGGCAGGAGGGTGAAGGCGGTGCCGGCGATCAGCGCAACGCCGAGGGTGCGACGAAGGGTCATGATCGAACGAATCTCCCTGTGCGAGCCGCGCTTCGGTGCCCGGTCCCATTCCACCCGCAAAGTTAAGTCCTTGTGACGCCCCGGCATCAAGCGTCCAGCAACGCCACCGGCCGGTCAGCCATAGGCCCCCATGACGTTCTGGTCGAAGTCGATCAGCGCGCCCGTCATCATCGCGGCCGCGTCCGACAGCAGATAGACAGCCAGACCCGCCACGTCGCGCGGTGCGATCAGGCGCCCGAAGGGCTGGGCCGGGGCGGCGCGATCGAGCCAGTCGGGTGGGTTGCCGTCACGCGCCTGAATGGCGTGCTCGCCGGGCGTATCGGCCCAGCCGAGATTGATGCCGTTCACCCGGATGCGGTCGGCCCGCAGCCCATGCGCGGTGTTCTTGGTCAGCGTCGCCAGCGCACCCTTCGACGCGGCATAAGCGGTGAGGAACGGCTGCCCGCCATGGCTCGACATGGTGATGATGTTGACGATCGCGCCCGGCCTGCCGAGCGCCCTCAGCCGCCGCGCGACCGCCTGGGTCAGGATGAAAGGCGCGCGGGCATTCACTGCGAACAGCCGGTCCCAGAGTGCGACCGGGGTGTCGGTGATGGTCCCGCGATCCGTCAGCCCCGCCGCATTGGCCAGGGCATCGACCGGGCCGAGGGCCGCTTCCGCCTGTGCGACGATGCCGGCCGTGGCGTCGGCGTCGGACAGGTCGGCGGCGACGAAGCAAGACGGCACGCCCAGCGCCGCCGCGACACGCGCGCCGCGCGCCGCGTCGCGGCCGGTGATGCAGATGCCCGCAGCACCCGCCTCGGCCGCCGCACGGACAATGCCTTCCCCGATGCCCTGCGTGCCGCCGGTGACCAACACCACGCGGCCTCGCAGCGAAACCGTCGGCAGCGCGCTCATGCGATCTCACTCACCTTGACCGGGCTGTTCTCGCGCAGGGATCGCCAAGCGGCTTCGGCCAGCACCAGCGCCTGCCGGCCATCCTCTGCTCCCACGGGCACGGGCGTGCCCGCCGTGACAGCATCGATGAAGGCGGCGAGTTCGATGCGGTAAGCATCGGCATAGCGCTCAAGGAAAAAATGAAGCGGCTTCTCGCGGCTGACCGATTGCGCATCCGCCTGCTCGACGGTGGTTGCCACGCGGTTGCCGGCGATCAGCCGGCCGAGGCTGCCATGCACCTCGACACGCTGGTCGTAGCCGTAGCTGGCGCGACGCGAATTGTTGATATGCGCCATGCGGCCCGAGGCGGTGCGCAGCAGCACCATGCAACTGTCGATGTCGCCCGCGGCGGCGACCGCCGGATCGACCAGGGCGGCGCCATGGGCAAAGACCTCGACCGGTTCCTCGCCCAGCATCCAGCGCGCCATGTCGAAATCATGGATGGTCATGTCACGGAACAGACCGCCGGAGACCTTCAGGTAGTCCAGCGGCGGCAGGCCAGGATCGCGGCTGGTGATGATCACCTGCTCGACCGCGCCGATCGCGCCGGTGCGGATGCGGCGGTGCAGTTCCGCGAAGGACGGGTCGAAGCGGCGGTTGAAGCCCACCAGCATCGGCACGCCGGCGCCCCGGACGACAGCCAGGGCCTGGTCCACCCGCGCCAGCGACAGGTCGATCGGCTTCTCGCAGAAGATCGCCTTCCCGGCCCGTGCCGCGGCGATGACCAGTGCCGCATGGGTGTCGGTGGAGGAGGCGATGATCACCGCCCCGACGGCCGGGTCGTGCAGCGCCGTCACGGCATCCGAGGCCGCGGCCCCATGCCGCGCGGCGAGCGCGGCGGCCGCGGCCTCATTCACATCGACCACATGGGCGAGGCGCGCCTTGCCGCTGGCCGCCAGGTTGCCGGCATGGATGGCCCCGATCCGGCCGGCACCGAATTGCGCGAAGACGAGCATGGCGTTCCCCCGAGGCCGTGCTTGTGGCCCCTTGCGTCCATCCGTAACACTGCGGTGCGGAAAAATACTCGGG
Source organism: Roseomonas sp. (assembly GCA_041914265.1). Taxonomy (GTDB): domain Bacteria; phylum Pseudomonadota; class Alphaproteobacteria; order Acetobacterales; family Acetobacteraceae; genus Neoroseomonas. The sequence continues at coordinate 16,344 of JAYSDS010000015.1, read as the reverse complement.
GGAAATGCGATGGCGACCACGCGCCTCACCGCGGCGGAGGCGACGATCCGATTCCTGGCAGCGCAGGAGACGGAAATCGACGGCAAGCGCGTTCCGCTGTTCGGCGGAGTCTTCGCGATCTTCGGGCATGGCAATGTCGCGGGGTTGGGGCCTGCGCTTCAGGCGATGGGCAAGCGGCTGCCGACGCTGCGCGCGCACAATGAGCAGGCCATGGCGCATGCCGCCATCGCCTATGCCAAGACCCATGCGCGACGGCGGATGATGGCCTGCACGAGTTCCGTCGGGCCGGGTGCGACCAATATGGTCACCGCGGCCGCGGTCGCGCATGTGAATCGCCTGCCGGTGCTGTTCCTGCCCGGCGATGTCTTTGCCGACCGGCGGCCCGATCCGGTGCTGCAGCAGATCGAGGCTTTCGGCGACCCGACGGCGTCGGCGAATGACTGCTTCCGTCCGGTCTCCCGCTTCTTCGACCGCATCACCCGACCCGAGCAGTTGCTGCAAAGCCTGCCCGCGGCCCTCCGCGTGCTGACGGACCCGGCCGAATGCGGCCCGGCCACCATCGCTTTTCCGCAGGATGTGCAAGCTGAGGCCTTCGACGTCCCCACCGACTTCTTCCGGCCCCGCCTGCATCGCCCCCGCGCCCCTGAACCCGATGCGCATGAGCTGGCCGAAACGGCCGATGCGATCCGCCGCGCGAAGCGTCCCCTGATCATCGCCGGCGGCGGGGTGAAATATGCCGGCGCCGAGGATGCATTGTCGCGGTTTGCGGAAGTGCATGGCGTCCCGATTGCCGAGACCCAGGCCGGCAAGGGCAGTCTGCCCTGGAACCATCCACGGAATGCCGGTGCGATCGGGGTGACGGGGTCGGCGGCGGCGAACATCCTCGCAGCCAAGGCCGATCTGGTGATCGCGATCGGCACCCGCTTGCAGGATTTCACCACCGGCTCGCGCGCGCTGTTCGCGCAGGCGGGGCTCATCGCGCTGAACGTCGCGGCATTCGATGCCGCCAAGCATGGCGCGCTGCCGCTGGTCGCCGATGCTGCGCGCGGGTTGATCGCGCTGGATGCCAAGCTTCAGGACTGGACCGCGCCAGCCGCCTGGACGCAGCGCGCGACCACCGCCACCGCGCGGTGGAACGCCACGGTCGAGAGCGTCACCGCCGCACGGAAGCCCGGCGCATTGCCGACCGATGCCCAGGTGCTCGGCGCGGTGAATCGCGCGATGCCCGAGGACGGCATCGTCGTCTGCGCCGCCGGCGGGCTGCCGGGTGAACTCCACAAGCTGTGGCGGGCGACGGATACGACGTCCTACCACGTCGAATACGGCTATTCCTGCATGGGATACGAGATCGCCGGCGGGCTCGGCGCGAAGCTCGCCATGCCAGGGCGGGAGGTTGTCGTGCTGGTCGGCGACGGGTCGTATCTGATGATGAACAGCGAGATCGCGACCTCGGTCGCGCTTGGCGCGAAACTGACGATCGTGCTGCTGGACAATCGCGGCTTCGGCTGCATCAACCGCTTGCAACAGGGCACCGGCGGCAAGCCGTTCAACAACCTGCTGGCCCATGCCGCGCCACCGATCGACTTCGTCGCACATGCGACGAGCCTCGGTGCGGAGGCCATAGCGGTGGACGGCATCGGCGCACTGGAAGACGCCCTGCCGCACGCCCTGCGTGCAAAGCGCACAAGCGTGTTGGTGGTCGCGACAGATGCGCAGGCCTCGACACAGGAAGGCGGGGCCTGGTGGGACGTGCCGGTCACCGCAGCCCCACGCGACGCCAGCCAGAAACGTGCCCGTGCCGAGTACGAGACGAACCGAGCACGCCAGTACCCCGGAGCCTGAGATGCCCATCCGCCTCGCCATCAATCCATTGACCTGGACCAATGACGACATGCCCGAGCTTGGCGCCGAGACGCCGCTGGAAACGTGCCTCGCCGAGGCGAAGCAGGCCGGCTTCGCAGGCGTTGAGCTGGGTAACAAATTCCCCCGCGACGCGGCCACGCTGGGGCCGATCCTGGCGCGGCACGGGCTGGCGTTGGCCTCGGGCTGGTATGGTTCGAAGCTGCTGGAACGCGACGTGGACGTTGAGATGGCGGCGGCCGAGCCGCATCTCGCCTTGCTGCAGGCCATGGGCTGCACGGTCTGCGTCTTCGCCGAGGTATCCCGCGCCGTGCACGGCCAGCGCGAGACGGCTCTGTCGCGCCGCCCCGTGCTGTCCGACGCGGAATGGGCGCTGCTGATGCGACGCATGACGGAAGTGGCGCAACGCATGGCCGCGCGCGGGTTGCGCCTCGCCTATCACCACCACATGGGCACGGTGATCGAGGCTGAGGCCGAGATCGACCGGCTGATCGCCGGGACCGGGTCGGAAGTCGGGCTGCTGCTGGACACCGGACACCTGACCTACGCCGGCGGAGACCCGACCCGCGTCGCGCATCGCCATGCCGCACGCATCGTCCATGTGCATTGCAAGGATGTGCGGACGGCGGTGATGGCGGATGCGCGGCGGCGCGACCTGCCCTTCCTCGCCGCGGTATTGGAAGGCGTCTTCACTGTGCCCGACGATGGGTCGATCGATTTCGGCACGGTCTTCGCAGCTCTGGCGGATGGCGGCTATTCCGGGTGGCTCGTGGTGGAGGCGGAACAGGATCCGGCGAAGGCCCACCCCGCGACCTATGCCCGGATGGGCTATGAACATACGGTTGCGCTCGCTGAACGTGCCTTTGCGGGCTGACGGCTGAGGCCGGCAGTCGATCGGCAGGCCGCGGGACGTTCTGTCCGCCGCCTGCTCATCATAAGCCCTGCACGACCATGCGCCCGCCATGGCTGCGGGCTTCGACAAGATCGCCAAGATGGTCATCATGGGGAGTGCATGAAAGCGACGGATTTGCCTGGCGCGCTCCCCCATCCCGCCGTGATTCCGGACACCCACCGGGCAAGCCCCATCGCGGATCGACCGCGTCGCACGATGAATAGGTCCCTGTCGATCTTCAGCCGGTCAGCCCCGTGGCGCCGCCGCCCGGTGGGATCTGGTCACGCGCTCGCGGCGGGCAAACGCGGTCTTCGCCACGGTGCCCTGCGCTTCTGTCTGCGGTGCCGCGCGAAGCCGCTCCAGCAACCGCCGGGCCCGCACGACATCGCTGCTCTCGCTAGCGGGATCAATGCGGCCGTAGATCGGCTCCAGGAGCGCGGCCGCGGGCGCGCAACGACCGCTGCCCACCCAGCATTCAGCAAGGGCCAATGCGGCGCGCAATTCGAAGAAGAGCGCACCGGACTCGGCGGCCAGCCTCACCGCCGAAAGCAGGGATTGCTCCGCACCGATGATGTCGCCCTCGCGCCATTGCAGCAGGCCCAGTACGCGCAGCACCTCTGGTTGGCACCAACGCTCCTCATTGCGCTCGATGAGGTCGAGGGCGGTGACGATGCTGTCTCGCGCAACATCCAGTCGGTCATGCCGCAGCGCAGCCTCGGCGAGCATGCTCAGGGAATGCGGCATCCGGATCAGGAAGCCGGCGGCCAAGCGCTCCGCCAACACGACCCGCATCTGCTCGACTCCCTCGGCGTCGCCACGCTCCTGCCGGATCATGCCCTCAAAGAAGCGCACCGCCGGTGCCCAGATCGCGATATCCCGCCGGTTGATATTGGCCACCAGCGAAGCGAGATGGCGTTCCGCAACATCAATCTGCCCGGTCCAGAACGCGATGGGAATCACCGACAGGACCAGCACGTTTGACTGCGAGACGACATGTCCCATCGATGTCGCCGCATCCAGCGCCGCCTGTGCCGCTGCGACGGCCGCCTTGGGAGATCCGCAGACCCACGCCACGAAGCCCAGTGACGTCCGGATCCCGACATACCAATCAATCTGAAAGCGCGCGATGCGGGACCGCCGGGCGACCGTGTCGTAGCGACGTGCCAACTGCTTCAGCTCTTCATGCGCACTGCTGACGTTGCCAAGGTAGAATTCCGTGATGACGCGCAGCCGCTCTCCTGCCGGTGATGCGGAGCGGTCATTCTCCCGCTCCGCGACAGCCTCGAAGCGCTTGAGGCTGGCGAGCGCCCGGCGGTGCTGTCCACAGTAGCACTGTAGTATCGCCAAGCCCCACAGCGCCCGGAGTTGGTAGTCGATATCGCCGGTCAGCTCGGCCAGCCTCAGGCTTTCCAGCCACGCCGCCTCGCCGCTGGGCTCGAAGCGCTCTGTGTAGCTCAGGCTCCAGGCATGCGCCGTCACCAGCTTCATCCGCAGGGACGGCTCGCAGGAGGCCAGCGCAGCAGATTGAAGGGCACGACCGACATGTCGGCTGCTCTCGCCCACCGACGACAGCTCATCCCAGAGCGGGATGGCACAGGCCGTCAGGCGGATACCGATAGCGGCATCACCATCCTCGCCGAAGGCCCAGTCGAGCGCCTTGCGCAAATCGTTCACCTGGTGGCCGTAAGCCGCCGTCCAATCCTCGCGAACGCGCCATTGCCACTCGGCTTCCGCGCGCTCGAACAAATCGAGCAGATAGGCGGCATGGGCGGTGCAGGCGCGCCGCTGCTCGCCCGCACGGCGCAACCGTTCATCCGCATAGCTGCGCGTCGCGTCGAGCAGGCGATATTGCGGTAGCCCGCCGGCGAAGCTCGACGACAGCAGCGACTTGCCAACGAGACCTTCGATGCAAGTCGCGATCTCCTCCGCGGGACGCTCCAACTGGTGGGCGACGCCGAGGGCATCTTCGAGGGTGAAGATCCCCGCGAACACCGAGAGCAGGCGCAGCACCGCGGCCTCGCCCTCCGACAGCAGGCGATAGCTCCAATCCAGGGTGGCCATCAGCGTCTGGTGACGGAGCGGCGCCTGGGCAGGCCCGTAGCTCAATGGCTCGAAGCTGTGTTCAAGCAGATGCAGGAGGGTCGCCGCATCGCAAGAGCGCAGGCGCGGCGCGGCGAGTTCAATGGCGAGCGGAATGCCATCGAGTCGACGGCAGATACCCACAACGGCCGGGACGGTTGCGTCACTCATGATGAAATCGGCCGCATCGCGCGCCCGTGCCACGAAGAGCGCGACAGCGGCGAATGTCATGGCTCGGTCGTGATCCATGTCGTCATCGGCCGCCGGACAGGACAGCGGCGGCAGGCGATAGACCGTCTCCGTCCGAACACGGACCGGCTCCCGGCTCGTGGCGAGGATCGCGATATCGGGAAGCGCGGCGCGGATGTGTTCGGCGACCACGGCAGCGGCGCCCAGCACATGCTCGCAATTATCGAGGACCAGCAGCTTGCGCCGGCCTCGCAGCGCATCGACGATGCCGACCAGCACGTCTTTCACCGTGCCGCCCGATCCGATGGCGGCGGCGATAGCGGCCGTGACCAGTTGCGCGTCGCCAATCGCGGCGAGATCGACGAAGCAGACGCCGTCCGGATAATCACGGGCCGCCTGGCGGGCAGCCGCCACGGCAACAGTCGTCTTGCCCACCCCAGCCGGGCCGACGATGGTCAGGAAGCGCCGCCATGCCAGCGTGTCGGCAATCCGCGCGATGTCATCCTCGCGCCCGACGATGCCGGAAGGGCCTGGCAGGCAGCCGTCATGGCATGGCAGACCGGCGGCGATCGCCTCGGCGCGCTGGGATTGCTCCACCCGCACCGTCGCGACGAAACGGTAGCCGCGCCCCGGCACCGTGGCGATGTAGGGCACGTCCGATCCGGCATCCCCCAGGGCGCGCCGCAAGGCCGCGATATTGACCTTCAGGTTGTCCTCGTGAACGAAGGTATGGGGCCAGGCGCAAGCGATCAGCTCAGCCTTGCTGAGCAGCCTTCCAGGGTGCTCGACCAGTAGCCGCAACAAGTCGAGCGCGCGGCTCCCAACCCGGACCGGGAGATCGCCACGAAGCAGCAACTGCCGGCTGGGAAAAAGCCGGTAGTCTCCAAAGCGGTAGGCCCTTTCCCCGTCATCGGCGGCAGTCGGCTCCATGGTTTCCCCGGCGGCTTCGAGATGCCCCTTATCAGGCGACGCAGCGCGATAGGATCGGGGCCGCGCCCGGGGCACAAGCGGCACCTTCGATCTTTTACCTGTTTTTACCGCCGTCGGGGCGCGGCTCGCGCGATAGTTTTGCGTGCACTCGGATGGGAATGGCCATTCGTCGGCGGCGGAACCGGCAGGTCACATGAAGATACTCATGGTCGTCACGTCGCATGACCAGCTTGGGAACAGCGGCAGGAAGACAGGGCTCTGGCTGGAGGAACTGGCTGCCCCCTACTTCATCTTCGGCGACGCCGGCCTCGATGTTACCATCGCTTCGCCCAAGGGCGGCCGGGCACCGCTCGATCCGAAAAGTACGGAGCCGACCAGCCAGACGGAGGATACGCACCGCTTCGTGCAGGATCCCGCGGCGGTGGAGGCACTCGCCGATACAGTGCGACTATCCGCGACCAGCCAAGCGGGCTTCGATGCCGTCTTCTTCCCCGGTGGCCATGGCCCGCTATGGGACCTCACCAATGATCGCCACGCCCTGTCGCTGATCGAACAGGCGCTGGCGGCGGGCAAGCCCGTGGCGCTGGTCTGCCACGCGCCAGGCATCCTGACCAACGTGAAGGGCCCCGATGGCGGCCCGATCGCGACGGGGCGAGCGGTCACCGGCTTCACAAATTCGGAGGAGGCAGCAGTGCAGCTCACGGATATCGTGCCCTACCTGCTGGAGGATGTTCTGCGAAAGCAGGGTGCGCGCTTCTCCGCCGCGGCGGATTTCAAACCGCATGTGGTGCAGGATGGGTTGCTGATCACGGGACAGAACCCGCCGTCATCGACGCCGGCCGCCCTGGCACTGCTTGATGTCCTGAGAGCCAAATCCTCCACGACTTGAAGCACGCCCGATGACGCCCGATGAGGAAACCGATGTCGTCGTGATCGGCTCCGGTATGGGCGGCATGACCGCTGCCCGGATGCTGGCGGAGTTCGGCGGCAGGCGCGTTCTTGTGCTCGAGCAGCACTACACGCTTGGCGGCATGACGCATGAGTTCAGCCGGGAAGGCCGCTATCACTTCGGGACCGGCGTGCATTATCTGACAGCGGGACCTGGCCCGATGCTGCACTACCTCGCCGATGGGCGGGTGCAATACCATCGCCTGCCCCACGACTACGACCTGCTGCATTTTCCCGGATTCGACTTCGCCGTTCCGGCTTCGGAAGCCGAGTTCCGCGCACGGCTCAAGGCCCGCTTTCCAGATGAGGCCGCCTCCGTCGATCGCTTCTTCGCCACGGTACGCAAGGCCGCACGGGGGCTGATGGCCCGCAACCTGGTGGCCTCGGCCTCGCCGGTCATTCGCGCCATGCTGCTGCCGGTCATCGAGCGGCTCTATTCCGACACCTTCCGCACGATCCGCGACGTGACCGCGCGCCACTTCCGGGATCCGGCGCTGCGGGCCATCGTTTCCGCACGCTGGGGCCTGTTCGGGCCGCCGCCGGCGACGAGCGCCTTCGGCGGCCACGCGATCGTCGCGCTCCAGGCCTTCATGAACGGCGCGACACATCCGGTCGGCGGCCCGAAGGAGCTCGGTCGCGCGATCATCGACGGGCTGGAGCGCTTCGGCGTCACCTTGCGTCCGCGCCAGCGCGCGCACGACATCATTGTCGAGAAGGGCCGCGTCGCCGGCGTCGCCGTCGAGGATCGCACGACCGGCAGGCGCTATACCGTCGCGGCGTCCTGCGTCGTATCGGCGGTCGGGGCCCGCAATACCGGCACCCTTCTGCCACCTGAACTCGCCAAGCCGTGGGAGCGGGAGCTGGCGCTGCTTCCCAAGGAGGTCGCGACGCTTCTGCTGTTCATCGGCCTCGACCGCTCGCCCGCTTCCTTCGGCCTCGACGGCGCGAATCACTGGTTCATGCCGGATATCGACGACGACCAGGGCATCGCGCGGTCACTCGGCGAAGGCATCCTCTTTGTCTCCTGCAGTTCCCTCAACAATCCTGCCGCCCGGGCGCACACGATCGAGGTGATGCAGTTCGTGGATCCCGGGATCTTCCACGTATGGTCGGGGACTGAGCAAGGCGCGCGGCCGGCGGCCTATGACGCTCTCAAGGCGGCAGTGACGGCCCGGCTGATTGAACGCCTCGACGCGCGATGGCCAGGATTCAAGGCGAGCGTCGCCTTCGCCGAGCTGGCAACGCCGCTCTCCTTCAAGACCTATCAGAACAGCGCCGACGGTGCCTTCTACGGGCTGGCCACCAGCGCTGCACGCCTGCGTTCATCCGTCGCGCGATGCCGGACGGGGATCAAGGGCCTCTATATGTCCGGGCAGGATGCTTGGGGGCCTGGAATCGAGGCCGCGCTGTGGGGCGGCATCATGGCCGCCAACGCTGCCTTGAGCATGCGCGAGACAGGCCGGATGTGGCGGGCGATCCGTGCGCCCAGCGTGACGCCAAATGCCTCGGTGCCCTGGCGGGGTTACATGAGGGTCTCGAAGATCGAGGCCCTGACGCCATCGGTCAGGCGGATCAGGTTCGAACCGCTCGGTGGCGGCGGCCTGCCCTTCCGCTTCCGTGCCGGCCAGTATGTGACGCTGGATCTGCCCGTCGCGGGCGACATGATCGAACGTGCCTATTCGATCTCCAGCGCGCCCGGCGAGCGGCGGTTCTTCGAGATCGCGGTGAAGCGCGAGGAGCATGGGCTCGGTTCGACCTTCCTGCACCGGGACCTCGCGGCAGGAGAAGTCCTGCGGCTCAGCGCGCCCTCCGGTGCGTTCACCGTCGACATGGCACGCGATGCCGGTGCCGGCCGTCTGCTGCTCGTCGCCGGTGGCGTCGGCATGACACCGATCATCAGCGTCCTCGCCGCCGCGGCGGAAGCGGGTCATGCGGGCCCGATCACGCTGCTCGCCTCCTTCCGCTCGCAAGCCGAGATCCTGTTCGCGGCAGAGATCGACGCGTTCAGGCGGCGTTTGCCCGGCCTCGATGTGCAGATCTTCCTCACGGCGCCGGATGCCGCCTGGCAAGGTCCGCGCGGCCGTATCGATTCCGCGGCAATGCAGCCATATGCGTCGGGTGTCGTCCGCGCGCATCTCTGCGGGCCGGTTGCCATGATGCAATCGCTCATCGGCATGTTGAATGCCTTCGGCGTTCCGCGCGATGCAATCCAGACGGAGGCCTTCGTCTCCAGCCAGAGCAGGAGGACGCGGGCTGAAAACGCCCAGGCGATCGCCATGGCGGCGGCAGAGGCCAGGATTGGTAGCTTCAGGATCACGCTCCGCAACGGCACAGGCTTCGACTGCCGGCCCGGACAGACATTGCTGGCGGCCGCGAATGCCGCACATGTGCCGTTCAGCCAATCGTGCGGTGAAGGCGCCTGCGGCACCTGCCGCGCGCGCGTGCTGGCCGGCTCCTTCGTGACGGATGGCCAGGCGCTGTTCTCTGCCGAGGAGATCGCCGCCGGTTGCGTGTTGGCCTGCCAGACATTGCCGAAGGGCGATCTGGAGATCGCCTGACGTCGTTCGCTTCGACCATCTTTTACCACGATTAACCGGGTGATCGCCGCCGGCATCGGTATCGTCCGAGTATCGGGGATCGACCGGGCGATCCGATGACCGGCGATGATGGAGCGTGTGATCCGCACGGCGTCGGCGCATCCGTCCCGCGACTGATGCCGCGCTTCGGCATCGTCGGCGATACGGCCACACGGTTGCCGCCGGGGGCGCTGAAGAGGAGATCGGTATGCGCATCGGGAAGCTCATCTGGATCGCGGCGACGCTCCTCTTCATGGGAGCCAGTGCCGGCGAAGCGCAGCAGCGCCCGGTCGTGAGGAACATCGTGCTGGTGCACGGCGCCTGGGCCGATGGCGGCGGCTGGCAGGATGTCCATCGCCTGCTGCGCGCGCGCGGCTATGCAGTAAGCGTCGTGCAGAACCCCCTGAGCTCGCTCGCCGACGACGTCGCGTCGACCCGACGCGTACTGGAGAGGCAGGATGGGCCCGTGCTGCTCGTCGGCCATTCCTACGGCGGCGTCGTGATCACCGAGGTCGGCGGCGACGACAAGGTTGCCGGCCTTGTCTATGTCGCCGCCTTCATGCCCGACGCCGGCGATTCGGTGATGGCGATGACCAGTGGCGGATCGCCACCACCGGTGAGGCCGTCCAGCGATGGCTACCTGTTCTTCGATCCCGCGATCTTCCCGCAAGCCTTCGCCCAGGACCTGCCGCCTGAACGCGGTGCTTTTCTCGCGGATTCGCAGAAGCCCGTCATGGGGGCGGCCTTCGCCGAGGCGGTCACGCGGCCTGCCTGGCGTTCGCGCCCGACGGCCTATGTGGTGGCGACCGAGGATCGTATCATCCCGCCGGCGGCACAACGCCAATGGGCGGCCCGCGCGAACGCGACCGTCACCGAGGTGCCCGGCAGCCACGCGATCTACATCTCGCAGCCCGAGGCGGTGGCCGATGCCATCGACCGCGCGGCGCACGCCGCACCACGCTGACAGGCAGGACGTGCCATGCTGAACAAGGCCTATCACGCCCAGTGCAGCGCCATGAAGGTGCATTGCACGGATGCGACGCAGCAGCGAAAGCGGGGCCTGACGCTCTTCGCGCTGGCTCTCGGCAGCTTCTGCATCGGCACCTCCGAATTCGCCAGCATGGGGATCATCCAGCTCTTCTCGGCAAGCCTGGACATCAGCATTCCGACCGCGACGAACGCAATCACGGCCTATGCCTTCGGCGTCGTCGTCGGCGCGCCGCTGGTGACGCTGGCGGCGGCGCGGCTGAATCGGCGCGCGTTGTTGCTTGGCCTGATGGCCTTGTTCGTCCTGGGCAATGTGTTGTCAGCCATCGCGACGAATCTCGGCATGTTCACACTGGCGCGCTTCATCAGTGGCATGCCGCAGGGCGCCTACTTCGGCGCCGGCGCCGTCGTCGCCTCCTACATCGTCGGGCCGGGGCGCGGCGGCAGCGCCTTCGCGCTCGTCATGACCGGGCTGACGGTGGCGACGATCGTCGGCTCGCCGCTCGCCACCTTCCTTGGTCAAGCCATTGGCTGGCGGAACACCTACTTCGCCGTGGCAGGAGCGGGGATGCTCTCCTTCCTCGCGCTCTGGGCCTGGGTGCCGCGTTCGGAGGCGCTCCGCGGCGGTCCGGTCATCCAGGAACTCGGTGGGCTCCGCAGTTCCGCGGTCTGGATGATGATGTTGGTCGCGGCACTGGGGATCGCCAGCATATTCGCGGTCTATACCTTCATCGGTCCCTTCGTGACCGATGTGGCTCTCCTGGGCCCGGGCTGGATACCGATCGCGCTAGCGCTGTTCGGTATCGGCATGACGATGGGCAACCTGATCGGCGGGAAGCTGGCGGATGCGCATCCGTCGCGTGGCCTCGTCCTCGGCTACGCTGGCACGCTGGTGGTGCTCGCCGTGCTCGCACTTGGTGGGACGGACGTCCGGGTGCTGATGCTGGCATTGTTCGGCGTCGGCGCGACGACGATGGTCGCCATTCCCACCATCCAGGTGCGCCTCACCCGACTGGCGCCGGAAGCACCGACGCTAATGGGGGCGATGAACCTTGCGGCGCTCAACGCCGCCAACGCCATCGGCGCCTGGACAGGGGGGATCGTGATCGCGGGCGGCTTTGGTCTTCTCTCGGCGGCCTGGGCCGGCTTCGTCCTGACACTGCTTGGCCTGGTCGTATTTGCGCTGACCGCGCCGCGGGCGCCGCAATGGGCGCCGACCTGATGCAACCCGCCGCGCCAGACGGGCAGCGACGGGGCTCAGGGACGCTGCCCGTCACCGAGATGACGAGCGATCAGACCCAGGGCAGGAGACCCCAGATGCGCACCCCCACCCGAGATGAACCTGGGCAGCGCGATTCAATGATAGGCGGCGCCGCTCGACAGCGAGAGCTGCGATGAACCTAGGCACCGGAACAGGCCTGCCGAACATGGAGACCGTCTCCTTCAACGTGAACGGCCAATGGCATCGGCTCGAACTCGATACGCGCACCACCCTGTTGGATACGCTGCGGGAGCACCTGTACCTCACGGGCACGAAGAAGGGATGCGACCATGGTCATTGCGGCGCCTGCACCGTGATCGTCGAGGGGCGGCGGATCAATGCATGCCTGAGTCTCGCGGTCATGCACGACAATCACCGCATCATCACGATCGAAGGGCTCTGCACGCCGGATGCGCTGCACCCACTTCAGGCGGCCTTCATCCGGCATGACGGGTTCCAATGCGGCTATTGCACGTCGGGCCAAATCTGCTCCGCCATCGCCATGCTGCAGGAGATCGAAGCGGGCGTGCCAAGCCATGTCACAGCCGATATCGACGCCCCGCCGCGACTCACGGAGATCGAGATCCGCGAACGCATGAGCGGCAATCTCTGTCGCTGCGGCGCCTATCCCAACATCGTCGAGGCTATCGTGGATGTTGCGGGGAGGCTCACATGATCCCCTTCACCTATGAACGCGCGACATCGCCGTCCGCTGCTGTCGCGGCCGTCGCAGGGAACAGCGGCGCGCGATTCCTCGCCGGGGGCACCAATCTGCTCGACCTGATGAAGTTGCAGATCGAGGCACCGACCCATCTCGTGGACATCAACGGCCTCGGCTTCGACAGCATCACGCCAACGGCGGCGGGCGGGCTGCGCATCGGCGCGCTGGTTCGCAACACCGACCTGGCCACCGACGGGCGCGTACGGCGGGACTATGGCGTGCTGTCGCGGGCCATCATCGCGGGTGCGTCGGGGCAGTTGCGCAACAAGGCGACCACCGCGGGCAATCTGATGCAGCGCACGCGTTGTCCCTACTTCTATGACCCCGCCCAACCTTGCAACAAGCGTGAGCCTGGCTCGGGCTGTCCGGCTATCGCCGGCTTCAGCCGCCCGCTCGGCGTGATCGGGACGAGCAGTTCCTGCATCGCGGTCAACCCCTCGGACATGCTGGTCGCGCTGCGCGTGCTGGATGCGACGGTCGAGACGATCCGGCCGGACGGTACGGCGCGCAGCATCCCGATCGCTGCGTTGCACAGGCTGCCGGGCGACATGCCGAATCGGGAAAGCGTGATCGAACAGGGTGAGCTCATCACGGCGGTCGTCCTGCCGCCGCCGCTCGGCGGCACGCATCTCTACCGCAAGGTGCGCGATCGGGCATCCTATGCCTTCGCGATCGTCTCGGTGGCGGCTGTTATCCAACGCGACGGCACGGGGCGCTTCGCGGTTGGCGGCATCGCCCCGGTGCCCTGGCGGATCGAGGCGGCGGAGGCGGACCTCCCGCGCGGCGCCAGGCCGGCCGCCGAAGCCCTGCTGACCGGCGCAAGGCCTACCCGCCAGAACGCCTTCAAGCTGACGCTCGTCGAACGCACGCTCGGCGCTGTGCTGCACGATGCGAAGGGTTGAGCCATGCTCTTCGACACCCCGGCCGGCGCCAATGCGATCGACGCGCTGAAGTTCGTTGGCCAGCCCGTCGATCGCGTCGATGGGCGTTCGAAGGTGACGGGCCAAGCCCGCTATGCCTATGAACAGCATGAGGTCGTGCCGAACCAGGCCTATGGCTATCCGGTCGTTGCAACGATTGCGAAGGGCCGCATCGTCGCCATGGATCTCGGCGCCGCACGGGTAGCGCCTGGCGTGCTCGCGATCGTCACCGCGGACACGGCGGGATCGCTCGGCAAGGGCCAGTTCAATACGGCAAGGCTGCTCGGCGGGCCCGAGATCGAGCATTATCACCAATCGATCGCTGTGGTCGTCGCCGAGACCTTCGAGCAGGCGCGCGCCGCAGCAGCTCTGGTCCAGATCTCTTATCGCGAGGAGCCAGGCGTCTTCGATCTCGCCGCGGCGAAGGATGAGGGCGTGCCGCCCCGGGAGGATCACTTCAACGGGCCGCCCGACACGGCCATCGGCGATTTCACCGGCGCCTTCGCGGCCGCGCCGGTGCAGTACGATGAGACCTTCGCGACCCCCGACCACAGCCAGGTCCCGATGGAGCCGCACGCCTCCCTCGCGGCCTGGGATGGGGATGAGATCACGCTCTGGACCTCCTGCCAGATCACGCTGCTGGCCAAGCTCGACCTGGCCGCGACACTCGGTATCCCCGTGGAGAACGTGCGGATCGTCTCGCCCTTCATTGGCGGCGGGTTTGGCGCCAAGCTCTATCTGCGCACGGACGCATTGCTGGCGGCGCTCGGCGCGCGAGCGGCCCGGTGGCCGGTGAAGGTATCGCTGCCGCGGCACTATGGGATCAACAACACGACACACCGTCCGGCGACGATCCAGCGCATCCGGATCGGCGCCACGCGGGATGGCATCATCACGGCCATCGGGCATGAGAGCTGGTCCGGCAACCTGCGGGGTGGTGGGCCGGAATCGGCGGTGAACCAGACACGGCAACTCTATGCCGGTGCGAACCGGATGACAGCGAAGCGGCTGGTGGTTCTGGATCTACCGGAAGGCAACGACATGCGTGCGCCGGGCGAGGCGCCGGGCCTGATGGCATTGGAAGTGGCCATGGACGAAGTGGCTGAAAAGCTCGGCCTCGATCCCATCCGCTTTCGCCTCCTGAACGAGACGCAGGTGGATCCTGAGACGCCGGGGCGGCCTTTCTCGCAGCGCCGGCTTGCCGAATGCTACCGGGTCGGGGCCGAGCGCTTCGGGTGGTCCCTGCGCCAGGCGCAGCCCGGCCAGGTGCGGGAGGGAGGCTGGCTCATCGGCATGGGCATGGCCGTCGGTTACCGCAACAACCTCCAGATGGCGTCGGGAGCGCGTGTCCGGCTCGAGAGCAGTGGCGCCCTGGTGGTCGAGACGGACATGACGGATATCGGCACGGGCAGCTACACCATCATCGCGCAGACCACGGCCGAGATGATGGGTGTGCCGCTGCATGTCGTGACCGTGCGGTTGGGCGATTCACGCTTCCCTGTTTCCTGCGGATCCGGGGCCCAATGGGGCGGCAACAACGCGACGGCCGGCGTCTATGCCGCTTGCGTCAGGCTGCGGGAGGCGGTGGCGCGGAAGCTTGGTTTCAACTCTGCCGATGCGGTCTTCGCGGAAGGCGAGGTGCGCAGCGGCCAGCGCAGCGCTCCCCTCCAGGCCGCCGCGGCCGAGGCGCCGCTGACGGGAGAGGACACCATCGAATATGGCGACCTCGGCACGACGTATCAGCAGGCCACCTTCGCCGCGCATTTCGTCGAGGTCGGGGTTCATGCCGCAACGGCGGAGGTACGTATCAGGTGCATGCTCGCCGTCTGCGCCGCCGGCCGCATCCTCAACCCGAAGACGGCTCGAAGCCAAGTGATCGGCGGGATGACGATGGGTGTCGGCGCCGCGCTGATGGAGGAGCTGGCGGTCGACACCAGGCGAGGCTTCTTCGTGAATCACGATCTTGGCGGCTACGAGGTGCCCGTGCATGCGGACATCCCGCGCCAGGAGGTCGTCTTTCTCGATGAGGTCGATCCGATGTCCTCGCCGATGAAGGCGAAGGGCGTCGGTGAGCTTGGGATCTGCGGTGTCGGCGCCGCGGTCGCGAATGCCATACATAACGCCACCGGCATTCGCGAGCGCCACTATCCGCTGACGCTAGACAAGCTCCTGACGAGGATGCCGACGGTCATCTAGCCTCGACGCGAAACGTCCCTTATCGGGCGCAAGCAGACCATGCGTCCACCACAGCATCGCTCCCGTGTCGGCGAAGCGGGCTTTGTGCGGCGACGGCCGCACAGGCCATGCGGTCGGCATAGAGAGCCGCATTCCACGCTTCGTTCACACCTACACCAGCTAAGCACCCGGGCGCTCAGGGCAGGTCGAAGCGAACTGCGATGGCCGCGGATGCGATCACTGCCCTGTCGTGACTATCCTCCTCCGGCACATCCAGGCCACCCTTCACCGCTTTGACGGTGACGACGCCATAGGGCAAGGACTTGCGGACGGCTTCGACATCCACCGTCTCAGGCCGCTGCACGCCGATCGTGACGTCGACCTGCATGGTCTTGATGTCGAGGCCAAGGGTCCGGATGAATGCGAGCGAGGAATGGTGCAGCGCGTCCTGCACGGCCCGCAGGGCCGCCTTGGTGTAGTCGCCACCATGCAGATCGTTGCCGGTGCCCATCTCGAGGATGATGCGCTTCAAGGCCATGCTCCGGCACTCCCCTAGATATCGAGGCGCACGATGGCGCAGCAGTTCGCGATGACGGTCGTACTGGTGCCCTCATCATTGGGGATCTCGAGCCCACCCTCGACGACGGTCACGGTGCCGGTGCCATGCGGCAGGATCGCCAGGACCTCGGATTTGTCGACCTGTTCGGGCTTCGGCACCCCGACCAGGACTTCAACCTGCATGGCATCGACGGGCTGATACCCGCCGAGTGAAGTGCTGACTCTCTGGTGATTGGCGGTAGCTGCCG